>JAYUWC010000251.1:0-4350 GCA_043753755.1 Rhizobacter sp. | reverse complement strand
GCCGAGCTCGGCATAGGCATAGGGCACGGCAATCTGCGCCTCGAGCGCGGCCGAGTCGCCGACATCCCGACCCGCCAGTTCGACCCACGGCACGAGCGCGAGTCGGGGTTCTTTCAGCGCCGCCGCGGCCCAGCCGAAGCCGAGCAGCGCCTTGTTGGCCTGCAGACTTTTGAGGCGCACCCGCTCGAGGTAGGTGCGTGCGGCCTGGGGCTCGTTGTTGGCCAGCGCCGTGAAGCCGAGCGCCACGTTGGCGCGGTCGCGCAGCGCGCGGTATTCCTCGTCTTCGGCCGGCGCGCGGCCGAGTTCATCGAGCACCTGCGTGCCGCGTGCAAGGTCGCCGGCTTTGGTCAGCGCGATGCCGAGGTTGAATTTGGCGTAGCGCGCGCTGGCAACCTTCGGCCCCACGGCGCCCAGCACCGCCGCCGCGCCGGCATAGTCGGCGCGTGCCATCAAGAGGTTGGATTGCAGCAGCGCGCGGTCCTCCTGCAGGTTGGCCGGCAGCTTGTCACCGACGTTGGCGAGCGCTGTCTCGGCCTCGGCGAGGTAGCCGCGCTGGTAGCGAATCTTGGCGAGATAGAACCAGGCCCGGTCGCGCACCTTGGGCTCGGCGCCGCGCTCGATCAGCTTGCCGAAAATCTCGCCCGCCTCGCGGTGCAGGCCGTACGAAAGCAGCATGCCGCCTCTGAGCACTTCGGCCTCGTCGGCATGGCGGGCCACGCGATTCAACTGCTGCGAGGCCATCAGCCCGGTGACCGAACTGAAATAGCGGTCTTGGAAAAACTCGAACAGCGTGTCGCCGTAGTGCGGGTCTTTGACGGTGTGGTCGGGCAGCGCATCGGCAGCGCCGGCAGCACCCGGAGCACCGGCGGCGCCGGCACACGGCGCGCAGGCCACCGCGGCCGCGATGGCCAGGCTGAGGCGAAGAGACGAGACGACGCGCATCGATGCCTACTGCCAGAGCTTCACGTCGAACTCGGGCTGCAGCTTGCCGAGCGAGTCTTGAATGCGCAGCTCGATGTACTTGGCGCCGGTGTCTTTGTCGAACTTGACGGTCGCGCCGCGTTTGTAGTCGCGGTCGTGCGGACCTTTGCCGGTGAAGAACGCGACCAGTTCGTGCGACCCGGTCTTGAGGTTGCCGAGGTAGACCCGCTGCACGCCGCCGCGGTGCAGGGCCTGCACTTCGAGCGGGGTGTAGAGGTAGTTGGCGACCACCTTGTCGTCGAGCTTGACCTGCACCGAGTCGAGCTCGAAGAGCTTCCCCACGTCCATCGAGACGAACAGCGCAACCTGCGTGTTGGCAGGGAACAGCAACTCTTCTTCGAGCACCAGCAGGTCGCGGTTGAGTTTGATGACGTCGCTCTTGACGTCTTGCACCCGGTCTTCGAGCGCGGCCGGCGCCGCGCTGGCGGCCGCTGCCGGGGCGACGGCAACGAGCGCCGCTGGCGCAGACGCAGCAGCCGTGGCGGCCGGCGCGGCTGCGGGCGAAGTTGCGGGTGCGGGTGCGGGTGCGGGTGCGAGCGCGGGTCCGAGTAAAGGTGCAGGCACCTCGGCCGCGATCGAAGTCACCGAAATGCAGCACGCCGCGAGCAGTGACGAGAGCGTGATGAGACAACGATTCTTCATGGCCGGTCTCGTCAGTAGGTGGCAGAAACGAACATCTGCAGGATGCTGGCGTTGCTCGAATAGAGCGCGCCGGTGCGAACGTCGGTGAAGTCTTTGAACTTGAAGCGAACGTACTGGTAGGCGCCGTTGAGCTTGACCTCGTACCGCCCCGGCACCTTGCGAACCGAGTACGCCAGATTGCCACCCAGGCCGATGGTGTCGAAGCTGCTCAGCTGCCGGTTGCGCGAGATGTAGGTCGTCTCTTGCTGAGCGTTGTCGCTGTAAAAGAGCGCGTGGCTCTGGGTGTAGTAGCGCAGCGAGACATCGGCCAAGACGGCATCGCCGAAATAGCGGCTGTAGCCCAGCTCGGCGGTGTGCGCCTTGATCGCCCAGGTGTCGTAGAAGTAGCGGTAGTCGCCGTGCACCGCATCGCGGTTGCCGAGGTCGCCGATCAGGCGGAACTTGAATGCGCGCGAGGTACGGGTGCGGGGGTCACGCTCGGGCACGGCCGCACCGAAGACGCGGGCCGAGCGGTACGGGCTTTGCAAGTAGCCGTTGTCAGAGATCGCCTCGAAGTTGGCGCTGGCGACCCAGGCCTTGGTGAGAATTTGCGTCACACCCAAGCGGTACTGCCAATGCTTGACCGAGTCGTTGAACTCGGGCGAATATTTTTTGCCGACAGTGTCGCTGCCGCGCGTGAAGCCCAGGCTGGTGGTTGTCATGCCGCCAAAGCCTTCTTGCGAGATGTCGATGCTGACGGCGTTGGCGGTGTAGTCGGGTTCTTTGCTTTGCGTGGTGCCGAGCGTGATCTGCGAGTCGCGGTAGACGTAGTCGGCGGTCAGGCCGTACTCGGTGCGCTTCTCGCGGTAGGGGCTGGCGGTGGTCACGACATCGATCGAGGCGTTGCTCACCGAGTCGACGTAATAAGAGCCTTGCAGCGAGACCTTGTCGAGCAAGCTCTTGCGTACCAGCAGCGCCGGGCCGTTGGCCTTGACGCCGCCGCCGTTATAGACGTGATACAGCACCTCGGCCCGGTCTTCGGGCAGGTCGACGGCGCGGGCGGTGGTGGTCACGAGCACACCGCCGAGCAGGCTGCCCAAGAGGCGGCCAAAAACCGCGGCAAGGCGCTTGAGCAGGCCGGTCGACCGGCCCGTGGCGAGTGGCGCCGGGCGACCGAAACCGCGCGAACCACCGGATTCAATTGCAGCCACAGCCGCCTCCTTGCACACCGGTTGCGCCGCGCCCGCCTTCGCGGATCGTGCGCACGTGTTCGTTGTGCTTCTCGGCCAGCGAACTGCGCGAGACCTTCATGATCGGGTCGGCGAGATGCTCACGCTCGTAAGGCTTGACCCAGGGCTGGACCGCACAGCCGCCGAGGGCCGTCAGAAGCAGGAGCGCCAGGGCCGCAGCCAGGCGACGCGCGCTCATCGCAGCAGCTCCCGAACCTGCTTCTCATACGTGTCTTCATAGCCTGCGAGGTAGCCGCGGTGAACGTGGCGAACCTTGCCGTCGCGGTCGACCAGCACGGTCGACGGCATGGTCGCGAGGTCATACAGCTTGCTCACCGACTTGTCGGTGTCGAGCAGCACCGGGAAGCTGACCGCGAGCTTGGTCGCCACCTCCGCCGCGTTGCGCACGTCGTCATCGACGTTGACGCCCATCAGCACGAAACCCGAGCCGCGGTATTTGACGTAGAGCTTGCTGAGTTGCGGCATCTCTTGCCGACACGGGCCGCACCAGGTCGCCCAAAAATTGATCATCACGACCCGGCCGCGCTGCTCGGCCAGGCGCATGTTGGGGCCGGCCATCGTGCGGAGGGTGAAGTCGGGGGCGGTGGTCGATGGGTTGATGGCGGACAGCGTTCGGCCTGCCGCCAGTGCGACGGCGCCACCGGCCGAAGCTTGCAGCACGCGGCGGCGGGTGAGGGTCGGGTCGGTGTTCATGCGTCGGCCTCGCGATCAGAAGAAGGCCGCGATGCCGGCCGTGAACTCGAGGTTTTGCGTGCTCTGGCGTTTGCCGAGCAGGTCGAGCGAGAAGATGTGATCGCGCGCATCGACCTGCAGCGCGACCCAGTCGGCCAGAAACACCCGAAAGCCCGCGCCGACGTTGTAGGTCGGCCGCCGTTGCTGGTCGAACTTGGTGCTGCCCACGCCGCCGATCAAATAAAAGGCCGAGGGCTTGGCGCGCCGGCCACCGATGAAGATCTCGCCCGGCAACACGTTGTAGCCGACCGAGAGGTTGTAGTAGGTGAGCTTGATTTTTTCCTCCGGGAAGATGCCGCTCGGCAGTACCTGGCGGAACGATTCGTCGCTCACCTTGGTTTGCGCATAGGCGCCTTCGACGAAGAAGTCTTCGGTGATGTGGTAGCCCAGGCGCACGCCGCCGACGGCGCTGGTGCCGAAGTTCTTGGTGGCGTAGCTGCCGCCGAAGACGCCGAGCTCGAAGTCGTTCGACGGGAAGCGCGGCTTTTGAATGTCGCGTCGGTCGACCTCGGGGATCACGACCTGCTCGGTCGTTTTGGGCGGCGGGTCGGCGGCAAGCGCCGAGCCGACGAAGGACGCGAGCAGTGCGGCGGCAACGAGTGTGTTGTGGTTCATGGGCGAGCTTGAGAATGAATCAAAAGAAGAACGAAATGCCGGCGGTGAGGGCGCGGTATTCGGTACTGCGGGTGTCGGCGACGAAGGCGGTGTAGAGCGTGTAGTCGGCCCGCAGCACGAAGCGATCGGTCAGGTAGTAACGCGCGCCGAT
>JAYUWC010000250.1:0-4354 GCA_043753755.1 Rhizobacter sp. | reverse complement strand
GGTAAGCGCGAAGGCAACATCACGATCTTCTGGTTCCAGCACGGCTGGTTCTGGTTCATCCCGCTGGCCGACGGCACCACCAGCATCGGTGCGGTTTGCTGGCCCTACTATTTGAAAACGCGGCAGAAGAAGCCCCTGATCGAATTCTTCCGCGACACGGTCGCGCTGTGCCCCGAACTCGCGAAGCGACTCGAAGGCGCGGTGCTTGTCGATGAAAGCGTGCACGCTACCGGCAACTACTCGTACAGCAGCACGCACAGCAGCGGCGAGCGTTACCTGATGCTGGGTGACGCCTACGCCTTCATCGACCCGGTGTTTTCGTCGGGCGTTTACCTTGCGATGCAAAGCGGCTTCGAGGCGGCCGACACGATTGCCGCCACGCTCGACATGCCGCGGCGCGCGGCAGCGGCGCGGGCACGCTTCGACAAGCGCATGAAGCTCGGCCCGCGCGAATTTTCGTGGTTCATTTTTCGCGTCACCAACCCGACGATGCGCGACTTCTTCATGTATCCGCAGAACCCGCTTCGGGTCAAAGAGGCGCTGATGTCTTTGCTCGCTGGCGACATCTTCGGCAAGACCCCCATCTGGGGCTCGCTTCGTGTGATGAAGGCGCTGTACTACCTTGTTTCGATCGGCAACCTGCGGCGCACCGTACGTGCGTGGCGGCGCCGCCGCGTGAGCATTCGCGACGTCGAGGGCACGGTGGCGTGAGCGTGACAGCGCCGCCGCGGGTGCTCGCTGCCAGCACCGCTGCGCTGCGGTTTTACCGGCATCTCGTTTCCGCCGACTGTCCACTGTCCACGGGCTTAGGCGCGCGCCGCGTCGGGCGCGGCGCTGGCGCACTACCGGCGCTGCTGCTCGCACCCGCGCGCGATGTGATCGATGTATGGACAGGCGCTACGCCGCGCGTCGAGCAGCGCCACGGCTGCATTCGGTACACGACCGATGGGCATTGGTTGCATGGTGTGGCCGAGGTCGATGACCGCGTTGTCGGCCTGCACGCTGCGGCCGAACGTGCTTACCTCGATTTGTTCGAGCTGCTGGCCACCGGGCCGTGCCCGCACCCACTGCGGCTCTGGAATTACATGAGCCGGATCAACGACGTAGTCGACGGCACCGAGCGTTACCGACAGTTCAACGCAGGGCGCCAAAAGGCGTTTGTCGAAGCCGGGCGCAGCGCGTTCGAAGGCGCGCCGGCCGCCTGCGCTCTGGGTCTGCGCGAGGGCCCGCTGCAGGTCGGCGTGCTGGCTGGGCGGGTCGCGCCGCTAGCCTTCGAAAACCCGCGCCAGATCAGCGCGTACCGCTACCCGCCCGAGTACGGCGCACGAACCCCCAGCTTTTCGCGAGCGGCGTTAGCAGCGATAGGCGGCGCACGGCAAGTGCTGTTCATTTCGGGTACCGCAAGCATCGTCGGTCACATGACCCTGCATGTCGGCGACGTGCGCCGGCAGACCGAAGAAAGCTTGCTCAACATCGCCATGCTGCGTAGCGTGGCCGCCGAGCGCATTGGCAAGGGTTTCGCTGCCGACACGCTGACATACACGCTCTACCTTCGCCACGCGGCCGACCTGCCCACCGTGCGTGAAGTCTTCGAGCGCGAGGTGGGCGCCGCCAGCGCAGCGGCTCGGGATGCGATCTATCTGCAGGCCGATATTTGCCGCGCCGATCTGCTGGTCGAGATCGAAGCCCACGGTTTCACCCCACCGAGCATTGACGCATGACGCTGTTTCTTCGAGAGCGCCGCCGCGCCGTCCGACTCGCCACCTGTTTGCTGGCGCTGGCGACCAGCTTGCCGGCTTTCGCCGATGACCCGGTCGAGCCCGGCCCCGATGTCGACGCCGGCCTCAACCCCGGCACGCCGCGCCCACTCTGGGAGCTGGGGCTAGGCGTGGCGGGCCTTAGCCTGCCCGACTACCGCGGCTCCGACCGCAGCCGTTTTTATGCACTGCCGCTGCCCTACATCGTCTACCGCGGCACTTGGCTGAAGGCCGATCGCGATGGCGCGCGCGCCTTGCTGTTCGAGTCGCAGCGGGTGAAGGTCGACGTGAGCGTGGCCGGCTCGACGCCCGCCCGAAGCAGTGGCAACAATGCGCGGCAAGGTATGCCTGATCTCAAGGGCACGTTCGAGATCGGGCCCAACTTCAACGTCATGCTTGCCGGCTCGCGCGAGAAGCGCTGGAAGCTCGACCTGCGTCTGCCAGTGCGCGGCGCGGTCACCATCGAACGTTCGCCGAAATTCGTCGGCAGCACCTTTTCGCCCAATCTCAACCTCGACCTCGCCGGTCTCGGCGGCGGCTGGAACCTGGGCGCGCTTACCGGCCCGGTGTTCGCGGACCGCAAGTTTCATGCTTACTACTACGGCGTCGACCCGTCGTATGCCGCCGCGGGCCGCCCCGCGTATGTTGCGCACGGCGGCTACGCAGGGTGGCGCGCTGTGGCCGCCACCTCGCGCCGATTCGGCAACGCTTGGGTCGGTGCGTTCGTGCGGTACGACAACCTGAACGGCGCAACTTTCGACGACAGCCCGTTGGTGCGGCGCAGCTCGTCGTTCACCTTCGGGTTCGGTGTGTCGTGGGTGTTGTTGACCTCATCCGAGCGCGTCGTCGCGTCTGATTGAAATGAAGGCTTCGCGAAGCGCTGCCGATCTGCGGTTGCCCGAGCGACCCCTGGTCGACCGTACCGAAACGGCCAGGTTCGAAAGCGCCTCGCGTCCTGCGTTGTTGTTGGTCGAGGCCCCACCGCGCGCGCCGCCCGCATCGAACAAGGCGAAGTTGAGCGTGCCGCGCCGGGTTCTGCAAAGCGTGTTGTTCTACGTCTTGCTGCTTCACCTCGGCGCAATGTCTCTGACCTGGAACCTGGTCTGCGCCGCGCTTTACCCGTTTCTGACGCGCGAGCAGGGCGTGGTGGTGGGGCGGGCGGCAATATCGTCGGTCTACCGCGGCTTCTGGGCCTGTGCACAGTGGCTGGGCTTGATGCGCATCGACTGCTCGGCGCTCGATGTGCTGAGCCGCGATGCCGGCCTGATCATTGCAGCCAATCACCCGAGCATGCTCGACGCGCTGCTCATCATTTCTCGTGTGCCACGCGGCATCTGCATCATGCGCTCCAGCCTGATGCGCAACCCGTTTCTCGGCGCCGGTGCGCGGCTCGCGCGCTACATTCGCAACGATCCGCCGCGCGGCATGATCCGGAGCTGCGTGACCAACCTGCAGGCGGGCGGGCAGCTCGTGCTGTTCCCCGAGGGCACGCGCACGATTCAGGCGCCTACCAATCCGTTTCGGCCCGGCATCACGCTGATCGCGCACATGGCGCAGGTGCCGATCCAGACCGTGATCATCGAGTCGGCCTCGCCTTACCTCTCGAAGGGCTGGCCCATCTGGCGCACACCGCAGTTCCCGGTCGAGTTCAAGCTGCGGCTCGGCCAGCGCTTCGCCCGAGGCCGACCACCAGGGCCTGCTGAAACGGCTCGAAGCCTACTTCGCCGATCAGCTGCGCTGATGAAGCGCCACCGTTCGCCGGCGGCGGCGAATGCGCGCTCAGCCCACCACAACTTCGCTGATCTGCATCACCGGCGCGAGGTCGGTGTAGTTGGCGATGTCGGCCATGATCTCTTGCGCATGCGGCCCGAAGCCGCCCTGAAATGCTTCGACCGATTCGCTGAAGATGTGGCACATGCCGACGTAGGTGGCCGGCGACCCCGGTGTGCCGCCCGCCAGCCCTTTGTCGACCGTGTAGTGGTGGCAGGCCTCGCCCATCCGCGCCTTGACCAGCGGCATGCGCTGGTCGCGGTAGTAAACATGATCGAAGCAGGCCCCGGGAGTGTTTGGGTACATGACGCTGACCTTGATCATGGCAAGTCTCCGGTAGGTGTCGAACTTTTCGGCAGAAGAGCCATCGTGCCCCACCGCGCCCCGGCTCGCAAGCACCGCGGCGAGAGCCCGACCGGAGTCGGGCAACCATGAGCACCGCCTCACGCAGCCACCTCGTCCTGATCCCCAGCTACAACACCGGCCCGCAGGTGTACGAGACCGTTCGTGCGGCGCGTACACAGTGGAGCCCTGTCTGGGTCGTTACCGACGGCAGCACCGACGGCACTCCCGACGGCTTGCGCCGCATGGCGGCCGATGACCCTGGCCTGGTGCTGATCGAGCTGCCCGCCAATGCCGGCAAAGGTGCAGCTGTGTTGCGCGGCCTCGAGGCCGCGCGGGCGGCCGGTTTCACCCATGCCCTGGCGATGGACTCCGACGGCCAGCACCCCGCCGCGATGATCCCCGGGTTCATGCAGCTCTCGATGCAGCGGCCCGAGACGATGGTGCTCGGCCGACCGGTGTTCGATGCCTCGGCGCCGCTTCTT
>JAYUWC010000249.1:0-4356 GCA_043753755.1 Rhizobacter sp. | reverse complement strand
CGACAACTCGATCGCCTACACCGACCACGTGCTCGGGCAAACCGTCGCCTGGGTCAAAAAACAGGCCGCGGCTCATGACGGAGCAATGCTCTACGTGTCGGATCACGGCGAGTCGCTGGGCGAGAACAATCTCTATCTGCACGGCCTGCCCTACGTCGTAGCGCCGATCGAGCAGAAACATGTACCGATGCTGCTCTGGGCCAGCCCGCAGGCGCTGAGCAATATGCCTTTGCGGCTCGACTGCCTGCAGGCAAGCCGTGGCAACGCACTCAGCCACGACAACCTGTTCCACACGACACTTGGCCTGCTCGGCATTCGGGCCGCCGAGTACCAGGCCCGGCTCGACGCGTTTGCAGCGTGCAGGGTTCGATAGTCGAGCCGCCTTTTTACCTGCGAACCTCATGTCAGCCAAAGCCGATTCACTCAAGTCGATCTTCTTCGCGCTTGGCGCCAATTTGGCGATTGCGATTGCCAAGACCGCAGGTGCCGTGTTCACCGGGTCGTCGTCGATGCTGGCGGAGGCCATCCACTCGTATGCCGACTGCGGCAACCAGGCGCTGCTGATCTGGGGCCTGAAAGAAGCCGGCCGCAACGCCTCGCCCGAGCATCCGCTCGGCTACGGCCGCGCGATCTACTTCTGGAGCTTCATCGTCGCGTTGATGCTGTTCAGCATGGGCGGCTTGTTTTCGATTTACGAAGGTGCGCACAAGCTGCACGACACCGAGCCGGTGCGCAATGTCTGGGTGGCAGTGGCGATCTTGACGTTCGGCGTTGCGGCCGAATCGGTGTCGCTTTGGGGCGCGCTTCGCGAGATCGACAAAGAACGCGGCTCGCAAAGCCTCTGGCAATGGTTTCGCACCTCGCGCCAAAGCGAACTGCTGGTGATTTTGGGCGAAGACATCGCCGCACTCGGCGGCCTAGTGCTCGCACTCGGCTTCATCACGCTGACCGTCGTGACCGGAAACCCGATATGGGATGCTGTCGGCTCGATCTGTATCGGCATCTTGCTGCTCGCCGTGGCAATCTTGGTCGGCATCGAGGTCAAGGCACTGCTGGTTGGCCAAAGTGCCGAGCCTCGAGTGGTCGAAGCCTTGCAATCGCACCTTGCCTCGCAACCCGTGGTCGAACGTGTCTACAGCCTGGTCACGCAACAACTCGGGCGCGACGTGATGGTGGCGGTGAAGGCGCGCATGCGCCCAATGGCTTCGGACGTGGCGCTGATTGAGGCGATCAACGAAACCGAGCTCGGGTTGCGGCGCGAGTTTCCGCAGGTGCGATGGATCTTCTTCGAGCCCGACCTGCGCGATTGACAGCGTTTTACGAGAAGAGGTCTTGCTGGCCGTCGAGTCGAGTTTTCAGAGGTTTTTTGAATTGGCTTAGGTCGAGTTCGATCCGCTGCCGGATCAGGCCCAATCGAGCCGCTGTTTTCTGAAAGCGCTGTGCCAGCAGTTGGGCCCACACGCCCTCGCCTTTCAAGCGCGATCCAAAGCGGGCGTCGTAGTCGCGACCGCCGTGCAACTCGCGCACTCGCGCCATCACACGCGCCGCGCGGTCCGGGAAGCGCTGCTCCAGCCACTGCTGGAAGATCGGGTTCACCTCCCACGGCAGCCGCAACACAACACCGAAAGCCCGACTTGCGCCCGCCGCCGCGGCGGCCTCGAGCACGCGCTCGAGTTCGGGCTCGTTGATGAACGGAATGATCGGCGACACACTGACGCCCACTGGCACCCCCGCGCGCGCTAGTGTTGAGATCGTTCGCAAACGCCGCTCGGGCGACGCCGCACGCGGCTCGAGGATTCGCGAGAGCCCCGGGTCGAGCGACGTGACCGACACATAGACCGCCGCGAGACCACGCTCAGCCATCGGTGCAATCAGGTCCAAATCTCGCTCGACTCCCGACGACTTGGTGACGAGCGAAAACGGATGGGCGCACTCAGAAAGCACTTCGATTACCGAGCGCGTGATTCGCAGCCGCCGCTCGACGGGTTGATACGCGTCGGTGGCCGAGCCAAGGTTGAGCAAGAGTGGCTGGTAAGCGCGGCTGGCAAAGGCCTCGCGCAACTTCTCGGCGGCATTGGTCTTGGCAACGATTCGGGTCTCGAAGTCGAGCCCGGGCGAGAGATCGAGATAGCTGTGGGTCGGCCGCGCGAAGCAGTAGACGCAGCCATGTTCGCAGCCGCGGTACGGATTGATCGAAAGGTCGAACGAGATGTCGGGTGAATCGTTGCTCGAGACGATGGAGCGCGCGCGTTCTTCGATGATTTGGGTTGCCGGCGGTAATTGCTCCTCGCCAGCTCGTTGATCCAAGTTGCCCCACCCGTCGTCGAAGACTTCGTTCACCCGTTGACCGAAGCGATGCTCTACTGCCCAGAAGGTGCCTCGCCCTTTGCTTGGCGCCGTAGCCCGAAGCGCGTCTGCTTCGCGCTCTTCGCCGTTGACTTCGCGGGACCTTTTCATGCTGTTATTACAGAGCCTGTGAGCTCCGGAATCGCCTGTCATACTGGATGGACGTCCAGCATATCGCAGTGCCCGAGGCCGATCAGTGTGACCAGTCTTTCCCACCGTTACGCGATGACTTCTCGGCACCGCCACAATCAACATGCCGGGAGCGCTCGACTCCTTTCAATACAAGGGTTGCCGAATGTCTATCCAGCAAATTAACTCGGGCTCCACACACGGTTACCAAGTGCGGGTGGGGCCGCGCCACGCGTCAATTACCAAGTTCTTTGCTGTGCGCAAATACGGCGGTGCGCGCAAGGCCCTGGCTCAGGCTCGCGCGGCAGAGATCGAGTTGCGAAAGGTCGCCGAACCGACGACACCGAGAAAGGGCCCTCGCATTACCGCGCAATCGAACAACACAAGCGGCCTGATCGGCATACGACCGCGCTATGTGATGTTTTCCGATCACCCCTACCTCTATTTCACGGCTTCGTGGAGTTCGAACGGCAAGGCAAAGTCCACCAGTTTCTCTGCCGAGCGGCACGGCAAACTGGCCGCGCTGAAAATGGCAATGGAGCGCCGCGAGAAAGGCACCGGCATGAAATACGAAGTCACGCCACAGCAAGCGCTGCGACGCATGAATCGACTGCTGGGGCCTGCCTAAATCGCTTCACGAACCGGGTCCGGAAGCGGACAAAACCGGGGTCGCATGTTTGGCGAACTGCATGAAAAACGGGCCGTGCGGCCCGTTTTGTTAGTGTCTTGGCGGAGCCGGAGGGATTCGAACCCTCGATGCAGGTTTTGCCCACATACTCCCTTAGCAGGGGAGCACCTTCGGCCACTCGGTCACAGCTCCGTAAACAACCCATATTCTAGCGTGCGATTGATCCCGCTTTAGGCCGCCGCCTGCTCCAGATCGAAGGCCTTGTGCAGCGCCCGTACGGCGAGCTCCATGTACTTCTCGTCGATCACGACACTGGTCTTGATTTCGCTCGTGGTGATCATCTGGATGTTGATGCCCTCGTCGCTCAATACGCTGAACATGCGGGCCGCCACGCCGACATGCGATCGCATGCCGATGCCGACAATGCTTACCTTGCAAATTTTCGCGTCGCCAACAAGATCGGTGGCGCCGGTGACCGGCAGCACCTTGGCCTTCAACAGGTCCATCGTGCGTGCGTAGTCGTTGCGGTGCACCGTGAACGAAAAGTCAGTGCGGCCGTCATGTGAGACGTTTTGGATGATTACGTCGACATCGATGTTGGCCTTGGCCACCGGTCCGAGAATCATCGAAGCGATACCGGGTTTGTCGGTCACCCCAATAAGGCTGATTTTGGCTTCGTCGCGGTTGAAGGCGATGCCCGAGACAACGGCTTGTTCCATTTTTTCGTCTTCCTCAAAAGTGATCAGGGTGCCCGACCTGGCTTCTTCGTCGATCGGGATATCCCATGGCGTGAAGCTCGACAACACGCGCAACGGCACGCGGTACTTGCCGGCGAACTCGACGGAGCGGATCTGCAGCACTTTCGAGCCGAGGCTCGCCATCTCGAGCATCTCTTCGAAGCTGATGGTCTTCAGACGCCGCGCTTCAGCGACGATGCGCGGGTCGGTCGTGTAAACGCCGTCGACGTCGGTGTAGATCAGGCACTCGTCGGCCTTCAGTGCCGCTGCCACGGCAACGGCCGATGTGTCGGAGCCGCCGCGACCGAGCGTTGTGACGTGGCCATCCGGATCGACGCCCTGAAAGCCAGTGATCACGACGACCTTGCCGGCCGCCAGATCGGCGCGCACGCGCGCGTCGTCGATGCTCTCGATGCGCGCCTTCGTGAACGACGAATCGGTCGCGATCTTCACCTGCCAGCCGGCGTAACTGACCGCCTGCAATCCTTCGGCCTGCAACGCGATCGCGAGCAGGCC
>JAYUWC010000248.1:0-13186 GCA_043753755.1 Rhizobacter sp. | reverse complement strand
GGTATTTGTAGGTCGGCACGCGCTCCAGCCACGAGAGCGGCGTGCCCATCGCGAGCAAGGTGAACAACTCGGCATGTTCGGGCAGGCGGCTTTGGATGAACAGCGTGGCGCGCTCGGGTTCGATGCCGGCCGCGAGCCAGTCGACCACCATGTCGTAGACGTTGCGCTCCAGGTCTTGGTGATCGGCGTATTCGGTGGTCAGCGCGTGCCAGTCGGCGACGAAGAAATAGCAGTCGAACTCGTGCTGCAGCCCGACCCAATTCTTCAATGCGCCGTGGTAGTGACCCAGGTGGAGTGCCCCGGTGGGGCGCATGCCGGAGACGACGCGTTGCTTCATCGCCTCGATTCTATGGAACGCGCCGTACCGCACTGCAGCGCAAAAGCGCCGCCGCTACACTCCGCGCCCAGTGAAGCGAATCGTCGTTCTGATCTCGGGCCGCGGCTCGAACATGGAAGCCATCGTGCGCGCCTGCGCCGCCGAGGGCTGGGCCGCGCGGGTGGTGGCGGTCGTCGCCAACCGGGCCGATGCGGCGGGTCTCGATTTCGCCCGGCAGCATGACATTGCGACGGCGGTTGTCGAGCACACCGCATTCGAGACACGTGAGGCCTTTGATTCCGCGCTCGCGGCAGTAATCGAGGGCTGCACGCCAGACGTGGTCGCACTCGCCGGCTTCATGCGAATCCTGAGCGACGGGTTCGTACAGCGGTTTGCCGGCCGACTCGTCAATGTCCACCCCTCGCTGTTGCCGGCCTTCGTCGGCCTGCGCACGCACGGCCGCGCGATCGAGGCCGGCTGCAAGCTGGCTGGCGCCACCGTGCACTTCGTGACGCCTGCGCTCGATCACGGTCCGATCATCGTGCAGGCGGTGGTGCCGGTGCTGCCCGGCGACACACCTGAGGCACTCGCGGCGCGTGTGCTCGAACGCGAACACGTCATCTACCCGAGGGCCGTGCGGTGGCTGGTGCAGGGTTTGTTGGAGACCACCGACGGGGTCGTGACCCACACCCGCGGCGAATCGCAATTGATTTAGCCTGGTAAAGCGCGCCCGTCAAAACAGGCTTGCTGCGATGTTGATCGTGAGGGCCAGGATGGTGGTGTTGAACACGAACGACAGCACCGAGTGCAGCAGCACGAGGCGCCGCATCGGCCGGTCGACGATGGCCACATCGGCGGTTTGCGAGGCCACCGCAATCGTGAACGAGAAGTAGAGAAAGTCGCCGTAATCGGGCTTGAAATCTTCGCCGTCGGGAAAGCGCAGCCCTTCGCCGTCTTCTCGGGTGTGGTGCAAGCTCGCGTAGTTCATCGCAAAGAGCGTCGGCAGCAGCAACCACGAGCCCGAGACGGTGACGAGTGCGAGGGCAACGTGCGGCATTGCGTGATGGGCACTGGGCCCCTTGGCCTGCGACAGCTCGAACACGATCGCGACGATGCTGAACACGGCGGCGACGATCACGATCGCAAGCACCGCCGCAGCCCCGTCGGCCTGTGCAATGGCGTGTTCTCGCAGCCGGTCGTGGTCGGCGCGCAGCATCGTCCAGCCGGCCAAAGCGAGAAACAGCCAGACCCCGACGTTCCAGCCGATCAGCACGCGGGTCAACAGGTGAGCAATGCCGGGCACCGCGAAGGCTGCGGCCACGCCGACCACTACCGCGATCGCCATGCGTGGGCGCGTTTGCAGCGGGGCGAGAAAATTCACGACCGATCGGCGAGTGGTGCAAAACGCGGCTGCTCGGTGCCATCGACGAGCACGGTCTCGAAGAACATCGCATGCGGCCGCACCCACCAGGCGCCGTCACCCACGAGCGGCCGGTAGAGCACCAGCGGCTCCAGCGTCTCGCTGTGGCGAACCACGCCGATCACTTCGTATTCGTTGCCCTTGTGGTGGCGATAGCGACCCGCTGGCGCTGCGGGCAAGGGTGCAAGTGGGGCGTCGTTCATTCAGCCAAGGATAATCCGCCGATGCACCCGAATGCCTTGCTCGAACTCGCGACTGAACTGATCCATCAGGTGCTGCAACTGAAGCATCCGGCCGATGGCGTGGTCTCGGATTTCTTCCGCCAGCATCGCGCGCTCGGCAGCCGCGAGCGTCACACATTGGCCGAAACGACCTATACGGTCCTGCGCCGGCGCCTGCTCTACCAGCACCTCGCGCAATCGGGCAAAGGCGAAATGGAGCGTCGGTTGGCAGTGCTGGCATGGCAAGGCAACGAGGGTTTTTTGCGCGCAGCGCTGAGCGAGACCGAGCAGCAGTGGCTGGCGCAGGTGAGTGCGGTCGACCGCGGCGCCTTGCCCGACAAGCTGCGCCACAACCTGCCTGAGTGGCTGGCCGAGCGCCTGCGAGCTGCCGTGGGCGATGAGTTCTGGCCGCTGGTCGAGGCGATGAACCAAGGGGCCGGGCTCGACCTGAGGGTCAACACCTTCAAAACCAAACGCGACGATGCACAGGCGGCGTTCAGGTCCGAGAACATCGAGGCCGTGCCCACGCCTTACTCGCCGCTCGGTTTGCGCATCGCCAGCAAACCGGCATTGCACAAGCTCGAAGTGTTCATGCGTGGCGACGTCGAGGTGCAAGACGAAGGCAGCCAACTTCTCGCGCTGATGACGGGCGCGAAGCGCGGCGAGATGGTCGCCGATTTTTGCGCCGGCGCGGGCGGCAAGACACTTGCGCTGGGCGCCGAGATGCGCAATACCGGGCGCCTCTATGCGTTCGATACGTCGGGGCACCGTCTGGCCTCGCTGAAGCCGAGACTGGCGCGCAGCGGGCTCTCGAATGTTTACCCCGTCCAGATTGCTCATGAGCGCGACGAGCGCATCAAACGCCTTGGGGGCAAGCTCGATCGGGTGCTGGTCGACGCACCTTGTTCAGGCCTGGGCACGCTTCGTCGCAACCCCGATCTGAAATGGCGGCAGACGCCACAGTCGATCGACGAGATGCGCGTGAAGCAGGCGGCGATTCTGGCGAGCGCCTCGCGACTGTTGAAGCCCGGTGGTCGGCTCGTCTACGCGACCTGCAGCCTGCTCGAAGTCGAAAACGAAGAGATCGCTCAGGCCTTCAGTGCCGAACGCGAACGCGATTTCAAGGTGCTGCCCGCCGCTGAGGTGCTCAGCCGGGCGCACGTGGCCGAGGCCGAATCGTTAGTTCATGGCGACTGCCTCCGGCTCTGGCCGCATCGGCACGGCACCGACGGTTTCTTCGCGGCCGTTTGGGAGCGGCGCTGAAATGGCGCTAGAGCTGTCTCAAGAGGCACATTGATAAAGCGCTAATCGCCGCAATATCTCTCAAACTCTTACCCTTAAACCCGCCATTGCGACGGGGGCATGGATAGGGCTGTCGCCTACAATTGCAAACGTTCAATAGAAGCAGTAACAAAAGGTCGAAATGGATTCGTTGATGCTCGTTCGGGATGCCCTCGTCAGCTGGTTGGCCGACGGTTTGATGGGTGCGGCATGGTGGCAAGTGTTGCTGTTCGCGTTGGTCGCGACCCACATCACCATCGCTGCAGTGACGATTTTTTTGCACCGCGCGCAGGCTCACCGGGCGCTCGAGTTGCATGCGATTCCGTCACATTTCTTTCGGCTGTGGTTGTGGTTGACCACTGGCATGGTGACGAAAGAGTTCGTAGCCATCCACCGTAAGCACCATGCCAAGTGCGAGACGGAGGAAGACCCGCACAGCCCCCAGACCCGTGGCATCAAAGCGTTGTTGCTGACCGGCGTTGAGCTTTACAGAGCAGAGTCGAAAAACGAAGAGACGATGGTCAAGTACGGTCGCGGCACGCCCGACGACTGGATCGAGAAGAACCTCTACACGCGTTTCAGCTGGCAAGGCGTTGGCGTCATGCTGCTGCTCGATCTGATGTTTTTCGGAGCGATCGGGCTCACGGTCTGGGCTGTTCAAATGCTCTGGATTCCGGTGATGGCCACCGGCATCATCAACGGCATTGGCCACTGGTGGGGCTACCGCAATTTCGAAGCGCCCGATGCATCCCGAAACGTGACCCCATGGGGCATCGTGATCGGCGGTGAGGAGTTGCATAACAACCATCACACCTATCCAACCTCGGCCAAGTTCTCGGTCAAGCCCTACGAGTTCGACATCGGCTGGGTCTACATTCGCGGCATGGAAATGCTGGGCTTGGCGAAGGTGAGGGCCACGCCGCCCGTACTCAGACTGGGCGACATCAAACCGGTTGCCGACGACAAAACGCTCGAGGCGGTTATTGCGAATCGCTACGAGGTTATGGCCAAGTATGCGCGCGACCTACGTGCTGCCAGCCGCGCTGAATTTGCACGACTCCAGGCTGAAGGGTCGGCCAGCGCCGCCAAGCTCGCCAACATGGAACTTGCCAAACGCTGGCTGCACCGCGACGAAGACAAGATTCCCCACGACGCCAAGGCCGGCGTGGCCTCAGCGATCGAACATAGCCCGGGCCTTGCCAAGCTGGTGGTCATGCGCGAGGAGCTCCGCTCTCTCTGGACACGCACCAACGTTTCGGCCGACCAATTGGTCGTCGACCTGCAGGCTTGGTGCAAGAAGGCGGAAGAAAGCGGTATCGCTGCGCTACAGGAATTCGCGTTGAAGCTGCGTGCCGCACACGCTTGACGCTGTTGGCTAATGCCTGGTAGCGAAGGGCCGGTCCGCGGCCCTTTTTCATGGCACTCGCCGGACATAAAAAAGCCGCCTTCAAGGCGGCTTGTCTTTGCCCGAAAGGCATGCTGACTATTTCAACTTCGTCTCTTTGTAGGTCACGTGCTTGCGTGCCTTTGGATCGAACTTCATCATTTCCAGCTTCTCAGGCGTGGTTTTCTTGTTCTTGTCGGTCGTATAGAAATGACCGGTCCCGGCACTCGACTCAAGCTTGATCTTTTCGCGTCCACCTTTTGCCATGATCGGGACTCCTTAAATTTCGCCGCGGGCGCGAAGGTCAACGAGCACCTTCTCGATGCCCACCTTGTCGATCAGTCGAAGTGCCGCGTTCGTGATGCGCAAACGCACCCAACGGTTCTCGGCCTCGACCCAGAAACGCCGGTACTGCAAATTGGGCAGAAAACGGCGCTTCGTTTTGTTGTTCGCGTGGGAGACGTTGTTCCCCACCATCGGGCGCTTGCCCGTGACCTGACAGACGCGTGCCATGACGCTTCTCCAATCCATCTAGAGACCAACGAGTGGTCGAGCCTGCCGGAATTTCGGCAAAGACCACGATTATAGACTGATGTTTTGTGCCATCAAAACGCCATCGGTCACTGTTGCTCGAGGAAGCGCTGCGCGTCTAGCGCCGCCATGCAGCCAGTGCCAGCGCTGGTGATTGCCTGTCGATAAACGTGATCTTGCACGTCACCGGCGGCGAAGACGCCGGGCACGCTCGTCATCGTGGCCATGCCGGCCAGGCCGCTCTGAGTAATGAGGTAGCCGTCTTTCATCTCGAGCTGGCCCTTGAAGATGTCGGTATTGGGCTGGTGGCCTATTGCGATGAAGCAACCGGTGAGTTGGATCTCGCTGGTGCCGGATGCGCCGGCCTTCGAGCTGCCTTCGGCGGTGGAGCGCAGGCGCACACCGGTCACGCCAGTGGTGTCGCCGAGCACTTCATCCAGGGTCTGCCAAAGGTGGAGTTGCATCTTGCCCTCCGCAACTTTGGCCTGCAGCTTGTCAACCAAGATCGCTTCGGCCCGAAACTTGTCGCGACGGTGAATCAGGTGCACCTTGCTGGCGATGTTCGAAAGGTAGAGCGCTTCTTCGACCGCAGTGTTGCCGCCGCCGACGACGCAGACCTCTTGCTCGCGGTAGAAAAAGCCGTCGCAGGTGGCGCAGCCGCTAACGCCGCGACCCATGAATTCGGCCTCTGAAGGCAGGCCAATGTATTTGGCCGAGGCGCCGGTGGCGATGATGAGGGCATCACACGTGTACCCGCCGGAGTCGCCGGTTAGCTCGAATGGGCGACGCGTCAGGTCGACGCCGTTGATGTGGTCGAAGACGATCTGGGTGTTAAAGCGCTCAGCATGTTTTTGAAAGCGCTGCATCAGATCGGGGCCCATGACGCCGTCAACATCGGCGGGCCAGTTGTCTACATCGGTGGTCGTCATCAACTGTCCGCCCTGGGCCATGCCGGTGACCAACATCGGGTTTAGATTGGCACGCGCGGCGTATACCGCGGCGGTGTAGCCGGCCGGGCCGGAGCCTAGGATCAGGACGCGGGCATGTTGGGTTTTTGTGCTCATGGCGAAGTTTTGCAAGGGTTCATCGAATGCGCGGGTGCGCTGTGGTGCGGCCACGCCGCGGGAGTCTGACATGGGGTTGATTCCTGCTGCCAGGAACCGCTTTATTGGTGACAATAGTCAAATTGTGGGAAGCGTGACAAATCGACGCTCGCTTCGTGCAAGGTCGCGGCGCTAGGCTCGCGGCCGGCCCATGGCAGGGCTCCTGCAACAAAACGAAAGGCACACCGAATGGCCATGCTTTCCAACCTCGATCTGATCCGGCGCGTGCCGCTCTTCTCACTTCTGACCAACGACCAGGCGCAAGGCATTGCCGACAGCGTCGTCAAACGCCGGTTTCGGCGCGGTGAGATCGTGGTGGAGCACAACAAGAAATCCAACGCGCTGTTCATCCTGTTGACGGGCAGGGCGCGCGTGTTGACGGCCGACTCGCGTGGTCGCGAGGTGATCCTGGCAGTGCTGCAACCGGGTGATTACGTCGGCGAGATGAGCCTGATCGACAACGAGCCCCATTCAGCCACGGTACGCGCAGAGGTGCAAACCGACATGCTGATCTTGGGCCGCGCCGAGTTTGCGCGTTGCCTGCCAGAAAACTCCAGCCTCTCCTACGCGATCATGCGCGGCCTGGTGCAGCGCCTGCGCAGTGCCGATCGTCAAATCGAATCGCTCGCCCTTTTGGATGTCTATGGCCGCGTCGCCCGAACGCTGCTCGACATGGCCGAAATGGAAGGCGAACTCAAGATGATTCGCAACAAGGTCTCGCGCCAAGACTTGGCCAAGGTCGTGGGCGCCTCGCGTGAGATGGTGAGTCGTGTCATGAAAGACCTCGAAGAGCGCGGCATGATCCAGACCCAGGAAAACGGCTCGGTGATCATCAGGGAACAGCTGACCAGCTGAGTGTTCCGCGGCCGGTCGCCGGTTGGTGATCAGCCACAATTGCCGGATGACTTTCCCCCTCGGCTCACTCCGCTCTGACGGCCTCGACGGCGCCGGCTCTGCGCCTGCCACGACGGCGCTAGCGCGTGGTGGCTCGCGTGCAAGTTCAGCCGTCCGCACCGCGAGCTGGCGCGCCCAACTCGGGCTGCTGATTACCGGGGTGTTGTGGTTGCTTGCGGTCATCGCGTTGGCCAGCCATCACGCCAACGATGCAGCCTTCTCGACCTCAGGTGTGCCCGGTGTCACGTTGAACAAAGCGGGTGCGCTGGGCGCCTGGTTCTCTGATCTCGCGTTTTTCGTGTTTGGCTATTCGGCTTGGTGGTCGATTGCGGTGTCGCTTCGGGCTTGGCTTAGTGCGCTTGCGCGCATTTTGCGCAGCGATGCCGACATGCCGGTGGCGTTTCCTGCAGAAGCTCGACCGGCATGGCTCATTTGGGCGGGCCTGGCCTTGCTGCTCGCTGCCAGCGCCTCGCTCGAATGGACTCGCCTTTATCAGTGGGAAGGCCTGGTTGCCGGTGGTCATGCGGGTGGCGCGGTCGGCTACACGCTGGGCAGCAGCAGCCAACGACTGCTCGGGTTCGCGGGCTCGGGCGTCTTTTGGATCGCTGCGCTCGTAGCAGGCATTGCGCTCGCCCTGCGCTTTTCTTGGTTGCGTTTGGCCGAACGCATCGGCGCGCGGGTCGATACGTTGCGTGAACGGCGCGTCGAGCGCATTGAGCGCGCCGAAGACGCCCGCGTCGGTGAGCAGGCGTTGCGCGAGCGCGAGGAGGTGGTCGAGGTCGAGCATCGCTTGCACGAAGATCATCTGCCGATCGTGATCGAGGCCGCGGTGATCCAAGTGCCTAAGAGCGAGCGCGTCGTCAAGGAACGGCAGAAGCCGCTCTTCACCGAGCTCGCGGACACCAAGCTGCCGCAGGTCGACTTGCTCGATGCTGCGCCCACCAGCCGCACCGAGACGGTGACGCCTGAAACGCTCGAGATGACCTCGCGACTGATCGAGAAGAAGTTGAAAGACTTCGGCGTCGAAGTGCGTGTGGTGGCCGCTTCGCCAGGCCCGGTGATCACCCGCTACGAGATCGAGCCGGCGACTGGCGTCAAAGGCTCGCAGGTGCTCAACCTCTCCAAAGATCTGGCGCGCTCGCTCAGCCTGGTCAGCATCCGGGTGGTCGAGACCATCCCGGGCAAGACGACGATGGCGCTCGAGTTGCCGAACCCGAAGCGGCAAACGATCCGCCTTTCTGAAATTCTCGGCTCGTCCGTCTACAACGATGCGAGCTCGCAACTCACGATGGGTCTGGGCAAAGACATTGTCGGCAACCCTGTGGTTGCCGACTTGGCGAAGATGCCGCACTGCCTGGTGGCGGGCACCACCGGCTCGGGTAAGTCGGTGGGCATCAATGCGATGATTTTGAGCCTGCTCTACAAGGCCGAAGCGCGCGACGTCAGGTTGATATTGATCGATCCGAAGATGCTCGAGATGAGCGTCTACGAAGGCATCCCGCACCTGCTGTGCCCGGTCGTGACCGACATGAAGCTCGCCGCAAACGCGCTGACTTGGGGCGTCGCCGAAATGGAGCGCCGCTACAAGTTGATGAGCAAAATGGGAGTGCGCAACCTCGGCGGCTACAACAAAAAGATCGACGAGGCCAAGGCGCGTGGCGAGCTGATCCCGAACCCGTTCAGCCTCACGCCGGACGAGCCCGAGCCGCTCGACCGCCTGCCCAACGTCGTGATCGTCATCGATGAGTTAGCCGACCTG
Organism: Rhizobacter sp.; assembly: GCA_043753755.1. Taxonomy (GTDB): domain Bacteria; phylum Pseudomonadota; class Gammaproteobacteria; order Burkholderiales; family Burkholderiaceae_C; genus LMDS01. The sequence goes on along the minus strand of JAYUWC010000248.1, from coordinate 4,277 downwards.
ATGATGGTCGTCGGCAAGAAGATCGAGGAGCTGATCGCGCGGTTGGCGCAAAAAGCGCGGGCGTGCGGTATTCATTTGATTCTCGCCACGCAGCGTCCCAGCGTCGACGTGATCACCGGTCTGATCAAAGCCAACATCCCGACGCGGCTCTCGTTTCAGGTCAGCAGCAAAATCGATTCTCGAACCATCCTCGATCAGATGGGCGCCGAAGCGCTGCTCGGCATGGGCGACATGCTCTACATGCCTTCGGGCACCGGCTTGCCGACGCGCGTGCATGGTGCTTTCGTCAGCGACGAAGAAGTGCACCGCGTGGTTGAGTACCTGAAGAGTCAGGGCGAGCCCAACTACATCGAGGGCCTGCTCGAAGGCGGCGTGCTCGACGACGGCCCCGACCCGCTCACCGGTGAGGTTGGTGTCATGGGCGGCGGCGAGACCGATGCGATGTATGACCAGGCCGTCGCTATCGTGCTGCAGCACAAGCGTGCGTCGATCTCGCTGGTGCAGCGCCATTTGCGAATCGGCTACAACCGCGCGGCCCGGCTGTTGGAACAAATGGAAAAATCCGGCCTCGTAAGCAGCATGTCCACCAACGGCAACCGCGACATCATCGCGCCGAATCGCAACACCGAATGAATCAGCTACTGGTCGCCCTCTTGCTTAGCGTCGCCGCCTTTTCGGCCCATGCCGATTCGGTCGATTCGTTGAAGGATTTCATTCGCAACGTAAAAACCGGGCGGGCCCAATTTACCCAAACCGTGACCTCGGCCGACGGCACAAAAAAGAAGAGTTCAACCGGGAGTTTCGAATTCTCGCGGCCGAACCGCTTCCGTTTTTCTTACGCCAAGCCGTTCGAGCAAACGATCGTTGCCGATGGTCAAAAGGTTTGGATCTTCGACGCCGACCTGAACCAGGCCAGCTCGCGCAAGCTCGGTGCCGCGCTTGGCGCCACGCCGGCCGCGCTGCTCGCCGGTGGCACGCTCGACAAAGACTTCGACCTCGCGCCGCAACCCAGCAAAGACGGTCTTGACTGGGTCAATGCGGTACCGAAGGCCAAAGAGAGCGCGTTCAAGTCCGTGCGCATCGGCTTTCGCGGCAAAGATCTGGCGGCGGTCGAGATCGTTGATGCATTCGACCAGCGCTCGCTGCTGCAATTCAGCCAGTACGCGCCGGGCGTGAGCTTCGCTGCCGATGCATTTCAATTCAAGCCGCCAGCAGGCGCCGACGTGATCGAGCAGTAGTCGGCGGCACTGCCACGAGGCTCAAAGCCTGGCGAGTGCAAATACCAGACTGGCTCTAAGGCCCACGCCCGAATGGCCGTTGTCGAATTCAAACCGAGCGCCCAGAAGTTCGGCATAGCGGGTCACGATCGCGAGACCCAGCCCCACGCCGCCATTCGTCCGCTCGCTGCCCTCGGCACGGGCCCACCGCTGCAGCATGCGGCGTCGCTCTTCAAGGCCGATCCCCGGGCCGTTGTCCACCACGCTGAGGCGGGCCTCGTCGCGCTCCAGCGTCAACTCGATCGTCACGACGCGCGGCTTGATCCCAGCGGTGGCGCCGTGACGGATCGCGTTGTCGATCAAGTTGGCAAGTGCGCCTTCGATCAGCGCGGAGTTGCCGCGTACAGCGCCGCCTTGTTCGAGACCCTGGGCGCCGAGGTCAACGCCGGCCTGATCGGCGCGCGGCAGCCAGTCGAGCACGACCCCACGCGCCAACGCGCCGAGTTCGACGGTCTCGAGGGCGAGGCCCTCGCGCGCTTCGTCGGCCAGGGCCAGTGCAAGCAACTGATCGACCAAGTGGCTCGCTCGCTCCTGACTGGCGACGATGGCCCGCAACTGCTCGCGCTGCACTTGCGGGTCGTTTTGGGCAAGCCCGTATTCGGCCAATGCGCGTATGCCGGCGAGTGGTGTGCGCATTTCATGCGCGACGTTGCCGGTGAACTCACGCTGTGCGCGCACTCCCTCGCTGACGCGACCAAGCAGGGCGTTGATGGCCACACCGACCCGCTCGACTTCGCGCGTCGTGGCCTCGCTGGCAAGCAGGGGCGGTACCGGCGTGAGGTCGGCGGCATCGCGGCGGTCTAGCGTCTGCTGCAATGCGGCCAGCGGCGCGAGGTCTCGACGGATCACGCGGCGGAGGCTCCAGGCCAGCAGGCCGAGCAGCACCAGCTGTGGAACGACTGAATAGACAAGCAGGCGCTGCAGCAAGTGGCTGCGGTTCGCGGTGGTCTGTGCGATCACGACGCTGAATTGCGGTGTGTCGCCCTGCAGGAGTCGGACCGCTCGCAAGTGCTGATTGGCCAGGTGTACGGCTGAAAAGACATGAACCGCGCCAGCGGTCGGTGGGGCAGCGGTCTGCAACCCAGGTTGACCAGCGATCAGTGCGCCATCGGCTGCGATCACTGCGAAGTAGACGGTCTCGGACTGGTCGTACAGCACCGCTTCGAGGTCGTCATCGGTCAGGCCGAGCCCCAGCTTTCCAGCCTGCCGCGACACGTGCGAACCCACCGCGTAAGCGTCGTCCAGCATGGCGCGGTCAAAGGCCTGCTCGGTGAACGAATCGCCGATCAACACCGCGATCGCCGCGCCTAGAGCCCAGGTCAGCGCCAGCGGCAGCATTGCTCGCCGCAGCAGTCGCGAGCCGAGAAAGGGTTTGGTTGACGATTCGGATGTCACTCGTCGGCCTCCAGCAGATACCCCAGGCCGCGCAGCGTTCGGATGCCCGCACCGCTGCCAGCGAGCTTTTTGCGCAAGCGCGAAATGAACGCCTCGAGGGCGTTGGCTCCCAACGCGTCGTCGAAGTTCGAGAGTTTGTCGGAGAGCGCTTTCTTGCTGACCACACGCCCCGGCGGCGTGATCAGCTCCCACAGCACCTCGAACTCGCGCGCCGGCAGGTCCAGCGGCAGGTCGTGCAGATAGACCCGGTGCGCCTTGCGATCGATCGTCAGCGCGCCGACCTGTACCCGGTCGTCGGTGGCGCGGCTGCGCCGGACCAAGGCACGAAGGCGGGCCTCGACTTCAGCCAGCTCGAAAGGTTTGCCGAGGTAGTCGTCGGCTCCCGCATCGAGGCCGGCAATACGCTCGTCGGTACGGTTACGCGCGGTCAAGACCAGCGTGGGCGTGCGATCGTTGCGAGCGCGGGCCTCGCGCAGAGCGGTGAGTCCGCTGCCGTCTGGCAGGTTGAGGTCGAGCAGTACCGCGTCGAATGGTTGAACCCGCCAGAAGTGGCGCGCATCCTCCAACGTCGGAGCCAAGTCGACCCGATGCCCAGCCGCTTGCAGGCTTTTTTTCATCACCGAGCCGAGCACGGGATCGTCTTCGACAAGCAGGATACGCATGGATCGGGGGGGTCTGGCGTCAGGTCTCGGTCAGCCGCTGCGCCTGATAAACCGAGAATGAGAAGACGTCAGAGCAGCCTGTCCCTTCCGCAGGGCGCGGGCTTGTTGTATCCGCCAGCGCCTGCCGTGGCTCCAGGGCTTTCAGTCGCTTGGGTGCATGCCCAGTTTTGTCGCACCGACGATGGGGCGGGTGGTCGATTGCAAACCTTGCGTCGCGGTTTGAAGTTCTGGGTGCGTTGCTGGTGGAACGAGCAAGCGCTTTCCATCAGTACCGCTGCGCTGCGCGAAAACGCGCTCGACTCGATCATCGAGACCGCGCCCGAGGTCGCCCTGCGCCCGTTACGCGGCTATCTGCGGCGCGGGTTGTGCCCGGTGCATCGCGCCCAGGCCGTATGCGAGCACTTCAGCTGGCTCGTACAGCACGTGTCGAGGGCGCAAATCGACCGTCTTTACGGCGGTGAATCTGTGGCCGTGTTCGGTGCCGTCGACGTCTCTGTCGCCAGCCTCGGAATATCGCTCTCGAGCGCGTCCGGTGTGGGGCGCGAGGGTGAGGTTGCGCTGCACCTCGAATGGCGTGGCGCTCGCGTCATGTCGCTCGCGTTCAGCGTGCTCGACGCCAGCTGCGTCGTGAGCGCCACCGACCCGGCGCACGCACGCGGTCGTCGCATCGTGCATCGGCAGCCTGCAAGGCGTACGGGGCGCCGATGCGGCGCTGCGCGAAATGAGCAGCGCTGCGCAACGGCTGCGCCCGAGTGCGTTGCTGGTGCTCGCGGTGCAAGGCTTGTCGGCCGCCTGGGGCCTGGAGGCGCCGCTCGGGGTGGCCGCCGATTCGCACGTGTACTCGGGTTACGCATCGCGCCGCCGCAAGGTGGCGATCGACTACGACGCCGCATGGCGAGACGCCGGCGCCGAGCGCACCGGACGCCACTACTGGACCCTGCCG
>JAYUWC010000247.1:0-37384 GCA_043753755.1 Rhizobacter sp. | reverse complement strand
AAACAAACACACGACCGCGCAACCGCAGTCCTCCGGACGAGACCGACCGCGTGGTGTCATGGGCTCAAGCGGCGCATCTGCGCCTTGTTGCCAGGCTGGTGCACTGTCAGCGGCTCGCTGACCTGGAAGCCAACCGTACAGTTCGGGTTCGGGCGGGTCATGAGGTTTGGGAAGGCGATCGTCACGGCGAGGCCGATGATGTGGCGGCGTTGCTTCGGTGACAGTTGCAGCAGGTCGTGGTCGTCCAAGCGAATCACGCCGGCGGTGACGCCCCACGACGCTCGATTGAGCTCATCAACGCGAGCATGCCGACGCTCTTGCCCCAACCTACTTGCCCACCACGCCGAGCCGCTCCCCGGCGTTCGAGCATCAGGTCGACGCTTTGCGATGCCGCGATGGCGCCCCCTTTTGGGCCGAACTCCACCGTGAGGTTGCGAATTCCGGCCGACAACTCACGAAAGTCTCTGCAATCGGGGGTCAAGCGCATCGCGCAGCCCGTCTCCGATTAGATTGATCGCGAGCACGGTGGTCATGATCGCAACCCCCGGGAAGGTGACGAGCCAATTGGCTCGCTCGATGTAATCGCGGGCCGACGCGAGCATTGTTCCCCACTCGGGCGTAGGCGGTTGCGCGCCCAGGCCGAGAAAGCCGAGCGCAGCCGCGGTGAGGATCGCCTCCGAGAAACCGAGTGTCGCGGTCACGATCACCGGTGCCATGCAGTTGGGCAGCACGGTGTCGAACATCAGCCGCACCGTGCTTGCGCCGGCCAAGCGCGACGCGACCACGTAGTCCTTCGCGAGTTCCGACAAGGCCGACGCACGCACCAGCCGAACGTAGTTGGGGATCGCGACTGTCGCAACGGCGAACATCGTGTTCGTCAGCCCAGGGCCGAGCACCGCGACGACGGCAATCGCCAGCAGCAGGCTCGGCAGCGCCAGCATCACGTCCATCAGCCTCAGGATCGAGATGCCTATGCGCGGGAAGAAGGCGGCGGTCAGGCCCAGCGCAACGCCTGGCAGCATCGACAGCACGACCGCCACGAGCCCGATCGTCAGGGACAGCCGAGCGCCGTGCAACAGACGAGAAAAGATGTCGCGGCCAATGTCGTCGGTGCCGAGCAGAAAGCGTGTGCTGCCGTCGAGTGCCCAAACGGGCGGCGCGAGCAGCGCCTCGCGGAACTGCTCGACCGGGTCGTGCGGCGCAAGTAGCGGTGCGAACAGTGCACACGCGACGACGAGCGCGAAATACAGCAGGCCGGCAATGGCGCCCTTGTTATGCGAGAAGCTGCGCCAAAGTTCTTTCAGGGCGGACGGCGGCGCGCCCTGTGCCGCAGCCGCTTCTATGGGGAAGAGTGCGCTCACCGGGCTGCTCGCTTCACGTTGCATGGCGAATGTTCGGGTTGATCAGGCCGTACGAGAGGTCCACCACGAGATTGACGACGATCACCAGCGTCGCGGTGATCAGGATGCCGCCTTGCACTACCGGATAGTCTCGGCGGCCGATCGCGTCGATCAGCCACCGGCCGACGCCAGGCCAGGAGAAGATGGTTTCGGTCAGCACCGCGCCGCCGAGCAGGCTGCCCACCACCAGGCCGATCACCGTCATCACCGGCACCAGCGCGTTGCGCAGCGAGTGCACGAACACAACGCGCGCCGGCGACAGGCCCTTGGCCCGTGCGGTGCGGACGTAGTCCTCGCGCAGCACCTCGAGCATGCTCGAGCGCGTCACGCGCGCGATCACTGCAAGCGGCACGGTGCCCAGCACGATCGTTGGCAGCACCAGGTGGGAAACGGCAGACCGGAACGCGCCAACGTCCGGCGACAACCATGCGTCGATGAGCATGAAGCCGCTGTAGGGTTCAACGTCGTACTCAAGCGCCACGCGGCCCGACACCGGCAGCGCGAAGTCGGGAGCCCAAACGCGCATGTTGACGGAGAAAAACATGATCAGCAGGAGGCCCCACCAGAAGATTGGCACCGAAAAGCCGGCGAGTGACGCTCCCATCACGCCATGGTCCAGCGCCGATCCACGTTTTACCGCGGCAACCACGCCGGCCAGCACCCCCACGACCACCGCAAAGAGCATCGCGCAGACCGACAGCTCCAATGTCGCCGGGAACAAACTGGCGAACTCGCTCCACACTGTTTGATGCGTAACGAAAGACTCGCCAAGGTTCAGGTGCAGTGCCTTCCACAGGTAGTTGGCGTACTGCTGCCACAGCGGTTGGTCCAGCCCCAGCTGGTGCATCACCTGCTTTTGGAATTCAGGGTCGAGCCGTCGCTCGCCGGCCATCACCTGCACGGGGTCGCCAGGAATCAGGTGGATCAGCGAGAACGCGAGCAGCGTGATGCCGATGAAGGTGGGGACGACGAGCGCCAGGCGGCGCAGCACGAAGCCGAACACCGCCGCTTTCAGAAACTAGCGCACGGCACGGCGGCTCGCAGCAGCATGTGCGCTGACCTGCCGACATCGAGCAGCCACGGGCGCCGATCGGCATACGTTTCACCGTTCCTTGACTTGCGAGCCCGTCTTTGATCCGCGGCTCGCCGACCGGCAGCCGTGACCGCGCAATCACGTCGGCGCAAGGCTCGAAAGCGTTGAATCGCAGCAAGTACCAGACGCGTCACTGCCTCGAGTAACAGCATTTTTTGCCACTGCCCGAGGGGCCAGTCGACCCGATAACGCAACTTCAAAACGTCCTCAAATGAGAGCGGGCCGTTCCCGTAATTCAGCTGCCAGCGAGTGCCGAGCTGAGATGCAAAAACGCTCAGCTTCCCAGTGGTGAGGAACCTTTGACTGACAACGTCGGTGCGCGTTGATCTCGGCATCACGTCGGCCTGGGCAGCGGGCGGCTGGCCCGCGGGCGCGACATCACCGAAGAATCGCCGGTGGGCAGGACAGGAAGGGCCTGGAGATGCATCGTCTGAACCTTACCGCGGCGTGACATCGCGCAGGCCATGAATTACACCAAAAACGTGCTAATGGCTGGGATATGCGGAGTTGATGCACAAAGGCTCCGCCCATTGAACCAAGGCTTCGGTGGCCAACGGCGCTCTTTTTGGATTCACGCATGCGGCGCATAACGAGCGCGACCGATTGGCTGACCCGACAGGTATCTATGCCGGATGCGGACACTTGCCGCGCGTCAGCCTTTGCGCTGTTGTTTTGTGAACGGGCTTGTCGGCGAGCCTGCGGAAAGCGCGTCATGTTTGCCGGTCAGTTCGGCAACTGGCTCCTGACCGGTGCCCTTCGTCCCGGGGCTCCTAACATTTGCCTAACCTTCTGTTAACCGAGACCTAATCGGCCTCATCTACCCTCAGGGTGTGCGGAATCTTCCGCGATGCCGATGAAGCGAAGAACAAGCATGCGAATGAAACCCCTGAGCGCGACTCTGGCGGCGGCCGGTGTGCTGATCACCGGCACGGTTGGCGCAATCGATCTGCCGGGCTGGCTTAAGACCAAGCCGGCGGCGGTGCAATCCACCGAGTCGACTTACAAAGCCGTCTCTGATATCACGGCGCCGCCGGTCGTCCCGATGCTCGGCGCGCAGGGCGTGCCCAACTACCGCGGCATCGTCAAGGCTTTCGGGCCTGCGGTCGTTGGCGTCACGGTTGCCGGCATGCACCAGGCATCGGCCGAGGAGCGCGGCGGCTTGCCGCCGGGCATGGAAGACGACCCGTTCTTCAAATTTTTTCGGGGCATGCCGGGCATGCAGCAACGCGGTGGGCGTGGCGGCCAGGTGCCGTTCAAAGGCATGGGCTCGGGCTTCATCATCAGCGGCGATGGTTTGATTCTGACCAACGCTCACGTGGTGCGAGAAGCCAAAGACGTGACCGTGAAACTGAGCGATCGGCGCGAGTTCACAGCCAAGGTGTTGGGCTCCGACCCGACCACCGACATCGCCGTGCTTCGCATCGTCGCGAAAGACCTGCCGACCGTGCGCATCGGCGATGCGCGCTCGCTCGAAGTCGGTGACCCTGTGCTTGCGATCGGCGCGCCCTACGGCCTGGAGCAAACCGCGACGCAAGGCATCGTCAGCGCCAAGGGCCGCTCGCTGCCCGGCGACAACACAGTGGTGCCGTTCATCCAGACCGACGCCGCCGTCAACCCGGGCAACTCGGGCGGGCCGCTGTTCGACGGCAGTGGCGCGGTGGTCGGCATCAACGCGCAGATCTACTCGCAGAGCGGCGGCTTTCAGGGCTTGAGTTTTTCGATCCCGATCAACGTTGCGATGAAGGTGAAAGACCAGATCGTCGCGACCGGCAAGGCGACCCACGCGAAGCTCGGCGTGACGATTCAAGACCTCAATCAATCGCTCGCCGAATCCTTCGGGCTCAAGCGGCCTGACGGCGCGCTCGTGGCCAACGTGGCATCGAAGAGCGCGGCCGCGGCGGCGGGGCTGAAATCGGGCGACGTGATCACCGAGGTCAACGGTCAGCCGGTGGTGCGCTCGGGTGAGCTTTCGAGCTTGATCGGCCTTGCGGCTCCGGGCGAGCGGGTCAAGCTGAAGGTGTGGCGCGACCGCGCCTCGCGTGACATCGAAGCCAAGCTCGGCGGCGCCGATGCAGAGGCTGTCCAAGTGGCCGAGACCGATGGTGGCGTGCAGCCCGGTCAACTCGGTCTCGGCATGCGGCCACTGACTCGCGACGAAAAGCGCGCGTCGCAGATCGAGCAAGGCCTGGTGATCGAGAAGGTCAGCGGACCTGCCGAGCGCGCGGGCATTCAACCCGGCGATGTGCTGCTGGCAATCAACGGCCGAGCGGTGGAGTCGGTCGATCAGGTCAAGGCGGTGCTGCAAGGCAAGCCGAGAAGCGTGGCGCTGCTGGTCCAGCGTGATGGCGACAAGATTTTCGTGCCGGTGAACCTCGGCTGAACGGCGCGAAAAACGTCGAGCAGTGCGCGTTGGGTAGCGACGACCTTCTCGGAGCTGTCGGACGTCGACCAGCTCACCGCGCTCAGGTCACGGCGCTGCGTTGGTTAAAGCGCGCCTCGCGCCACTCGCCGGCGTCGAGCACGGCATGCAGGTGATCGGCCGCGTCCCACACGTCGACGAAGCGGGTGTAGAGCGGCGTGAACCCGAAGCGCAGCAGACCGGATGATTCAGGTGCGACATCAGACGTGCCCGCACGAAAGTCGCCGATCACGCCGCGTGCGATCAGCGCCTGCATGACCGCATAGCCGCTTGTGTGCGCGAAGCTCACCTGGCTGCCCCGCAGCGCGGGCTCGCGCGGCGTGACGAGCGTGAGGCCGTGGCCGGCGCAGCGCGCTTCGACAAGCTCGATGAACAGCGCTGCCAGCGCAATCGATTTGCGCCGCAACGCGGGCAGACCGCCGTGGGCCTCGGCTTGCATGAACACGTCGAGCCCGCACTCGAGTGCCGCCATCGACAGCACTGGCGGCGTGCCGCAAACGAAGCGCTGGATGCCCAGTGCAGGTTGGTAGTCGACCGTAAATTCGAACGGCGCACGGTGGCCCAGCCAACCCGAGAGCGGCTGGCGCAGTTGCTCGTGGTCCATGTGCTGGGTGTGGCGCGGGTGCGCCCAGACGAAGGCCGGCGCGCCCGGGCCGCCGTTCAAATACTTGTAGCCGCAGCCGACCGCGAAGTCGGCATCGGCGAGCTTCAGATCGACCGGCACCGCGCCGGCCGAATGCGCCAGATCCCACACCACCAAAGCGCCTGCCACATGAGCCGCTGCGGTGATCGTGGCCATGTCGAGCAGGCGACCGGTGCGGTAGTTGACGTGGGTGAGCATGACGATTGCCACGTCGTCGTCGAGCTCCGCCACGAGCTCGTCGGCATCGACGAGCTTCAGCGTCAGGCCATGCTCGCGTGCCACGCTGTCGGCGATGTACAGGTCGGTCGGAAAATTGCTGCGCTCCGAGACGATGAAGCGGCGCTTCGGGTTCGTCTCGCCGAGCGCGACCGCGGCCTTCAACACCTTGTAGAGGTTCACCGAGGTCGAATCGGCAACCGTCACCTCGCCAGCTCCGGCGCCGATCAGCCACGCGATCTGGTCGCCGAGGCGCGCGGCGAGGCTGATCCAGCCGGCGCTGTTCCAGCTGCGGATCAAGCCTTCGCCCCACTCGTGCTGTACGACTTGTGCGATGCGCGCGGCGGTCGCCTTCGGCAGCGCACCGAGCGAATTGCCGTCGAGGTAGACCGTGGCCTTGGGCAGTGTGAATTCGCCGCGCATGGGTGCGAGCGGGTCGGCGGCATCGAGCGCGATGCAGTCTTGTCGCGTCGGGCTCATCAGAGTTCTCGCAAGACGGCGCGCACCGGCGAGGCATCGGCGGTCGTCAGCTTCAAGGGCAGGGCGATCAATTCGTAGTCGCCCTCGGGCACGTCGTCGAGCACCAGGTTCTCCAGCACGCGCAGATCGTGGGTGAGCAGAAGGAGGTGGCTCACAAGTGTCTTGCTGTCGGCCGGGTCGACGGATTGGCTGTCGATGCCGACGAGGCGCACGCTTTTCGATGCCAGCCACGCGATGGTCTCGGGCGCGAACGCGGCGAACTCGGCCGACCATGTGGTCGGTGCTCTTGTGCAGGTGCGCACCAGCACCCGCGGCGGCAACGACTCGGCGGCGTGGGCGAGGTGCTCGGGCCGCACCAACGGGCCGCAGTCGATCGCGTGGATCACGCGGCACGGGCCGAGGTAAGGCGCCAGGTCGACCTCGCCGATCGCCTGCGCGTTCGGCCCGTAGTGCAGCGGCGCGTCGGCATGCGCGCCGATGTGCGGCGACATCGTGATCGCGCTCAAGTTGACCGGGCAGCCGGGGCCGATTTCTGCCGTCCAGCGCTGCGAGTACGCGGTGTCACCAGGAAAGAGCGGTGACTCGGTCGAAACCGGTGGCGAGATGTCCCACAGGCGGTGCGCCACGGCGGTGTTGTGGCTTGACGTGCTAGCCAATGCGACCGAGCACCAGGTATTCCATCAACGCCTTCTGCGCGTGCAGCCGGTTCTCGGCTTCGTCCCAGACCACCGATTGCGGTCCGTCGATCACCTCGGCCGCGACCTCTTCGCCGCGGTGCGCGGGCAGGCAGTGCATGAAGAGTGCGTCGGGTCGCGCGGCGGCCATCATGTCGGTGTCGACGCACCAGTCGACGAAGGCCTTCATGCGGGCCTCGTTCTCGGCCTCGAAACCCATGCTCGTCCACACGTCGGTGGTGACAAGGTGCGCGCCGGCGCAAGCCTCCATCGGATGGTTGAAGGTCTTGACACAAGCGCCGTTTTTCACGCCCATCATGGCGGGCTCGATCTCGTAGCCGCCCGGCGTGCTGACGTGCAGCGTGAAGCCGAGTGTGTCGGCGGCCTGCAGCCAGGTGTTGGCCATGTTGTTCCCGTCACCGACCCACGCGACCACCTTGCTCTGCAGGCTGCCGCGGTGCTCGATGAAGGTGAAGATGTCGGCCAGGATCTGGCACGGGTGGTACTCGTTGGTAAGGCCGTTGATCACCGGCACCCGCGAGTGCGCTGCAAAGGCCTCGAGCTTGGCCTGCTCGAAGGTGCGGATCATCACGATGTCGACCATCCGGCTGATGACCTTGGCGGTGTCTTCGACCGGTTCGGCGCGGCCCAGATGGCTGTCTCCGGTCGTCAAGTGCACGACCGAGCCACCCAATTGGTACATGCCAGCCTCGAAGCTCACACGGGTGCGCGTGCTTGCTTTCTCGAAGATCATGGCCAGCGTGCGGTCGACCAGCGGCGTGTACTTCTCGTAGTTCTTGAAGCGCTTTTTGATCGCCGCCATGCGCTCGAACAGATAGGCGTATTCCTCGGCGCGAAAGTCCTTGAACTGCAGGTAGTGACGGATCAGGCTCATGCCGAGCTTCATGCAGGTTTGGGGGTGGACGACTCGGCGAGAAAGCTGCGGATGATCGGGCACAAGATCGCCACGATCTGTGCGGCCTCGTCGGCCGTCAGGATCAACGGCGGCACGAGCCGCACGACTTTCTCGGCGGTTACGCTCAGCATCAGCCCGGCCGCTGCTGCACGACCCAGAATCTCGCCACACGGCCGTTCGAGTTCGATGCCCAGCATCAGCCCTTGCCCGCGAATGTCAACCACGCCTTTGACGCCGTCGAGCTCGCGTTCGAGGCCGGCCTTCAGCAAGCCGCCGACCTTGGCCGCGTTTTCGAGCAGGCCTTCTTCTTCCATGATGCGGATGGTCTCGACACCTGCCCGCATCGCCAACGGGTTGCCGCCGAACGTGGTGCCGTGGTTGCCCGGGCCGAAAACGTCTGCCGCTTTCGGACCGCAGACGACGGCCCCGACCGGCACGCCCGAGCCCAAGCCTTTTGCCAGCGGCATCACATCGGGCAGGATGCCGGCCCACTGGTGCGCAAACCACTTGCCGGTGCGGCCCATGCCGCACTGCACTTCGTCGAGCATCAGCAGCCAGCCGTTGGCATCGCAGACGCGGCGCACCGCGCGCAGATACTCGACGCTTGCCGGCCGCACGCCGCCTTCGCCCTGGATCACTTCGAGAAATACGGCGACGACGTTCTTGTTGGTTTCAGCCACCCGCTCGATCGCCGTGACATCGTTCAGCGGCACCCGCACGAAGCCCTCGACCAAGGGGCCGAAACCGGCTTGCACTTTTACGTTGCCGGTGGCCGACAGCGTGGCGATCGAGCGGCCGTGGAACGCCGCCTCATAGACGACGATCTCGGGACGCGCTATGCCTTTGTCATGCCCGAACTTGCGTGCGATCTTCAGCGCGGCCTCATTGGCCTCGAGACCGGTGCTACAGAAGAAAACATTGGTCAGACCCGAGAGTTCGCAGAGCTTGGCGGCAAGTTGCTCTTGCAGCGGGACGAGGTAGTAGTTGGACGAGTGGATCAGCTTGCCGATTTGATCCTGCAGCGCCGGCACCAACTTCGGGTGGGCGTGGCCCAGCGTGTTCACGGCGATCCCGCCGAGCCCGTCGAGGTACTTCTTGCCGTCGGTATCCCAAACCCAGCAGCCTCGGCCGTGCGAGAGCGCCAACGGCAGGCGGCCGTAGGTCTTCATCACATGAGGCTCGGGCGAGGCGGGGAGCTTTTCCGGGGCATTCATGGCGACTCACTTTCGAAAAGTGGAAACGACAAGCGTGCTGGTGCGTCGGTCGACAAACGCGCGGCAGCCCGCAGGTCTTAATTCTAAATCGGGCTCTGTTTTTGCCGATAACAGCCGGATGGATTCACTCGCCATCGATGCGCCACATGCTGCGTTGCAGCACATTCGCGGCACAATCGCGCCGGCTCGGCCACGGCCTCTGTGGGCGGAGCGCCCGCCCTGGCTGGCAGCCGGTATTCAACCGCGACCGATGAGCACTCCAATCCCGCGAGAATTTTTTATTCAAGGCTTGACCCTCGATGGTCAAACCTTTCGTCCCAGCGACTTGGCCGAACGTCTTGCGGGCGCGATGTCGTCGTTTCGCCCTGACGGCGTGCACGGGGGCATCGGTGCTTTCATCGGTTATTCGCCGCTGTGCGTGCCGCGCGTGATCAACGGAATCAAGTTCGTGATCGTCAGCGAGGCCTTGAAGCAGGTCGAGCCGATGGCCTGGGACTTCGTGATGAACTTCGCCCGTGACAACTACCTGCAGATGACCGAAGCTTGCTTGGTTCCCGAGTCGAAGCCGCGCGCCTGACGCCGCGCAGGGTCGCCGCACAAAACAGAAAGGCCCGCGATGCGGGCCTTTTCGTTGTTGCGCGAACTCTTCGCGATCAGGCTGCCGGTGCGGCGAGCGCTTTGACCTTGGCCGACAGGCGGCTCTTGTGGCGCGCTGCCTTGTTCTTGTGAAACAGGCCTTTGTCTGCAACCGAGTCGATCACAGCCTGGGCAGACTTGAACAGGTCGGCGGCCTTGGCCTTGTCGCCGGCGACGACCGCTTTTTGCACATTCTTGATGACGGTGCGGAATTTGGAGCGCAGTGCCGTGTTGGCCGCGTTGAGCTTGACGTCTTGACGAACGCGCTTGAGGCCCGACGCGATGCGGACGGTTTTCTTTTTGGCTTTGGACGAGGTGGCCATGTATGAAGCTTCTTGGAGCTTGGTTTGGGGTGGAGCAAAGAGCGCGACTATAGCAGCGAGCCCTGCTGAGACGCAAACCGGATCACGGACGATGACCGCACGCTATCTATAATGTGTCCCCTTTGCCGACGCCGCGCGAGCGCTTCGCCTGATTCATGAACCTGCTGCGCGCCGCGTCGACGATTTCCCTGCTGACGCTGGTGTCGCGAATCTCGGGACTGGCACGGGACGTGGTCGTCGCCAGCGCATTCGGCAACAGCGCGTGGATGGACGCCTACAACGTCGCCTTCCGCATCCCCAATTTTTTACGCAGATTGTTCGGTGAAGGGGCGTTTCAGCAGGCGTTCGTCCCGGTGCTCGGCGAAACGCTGGCGCGCGACGGTGAGGCGGTGACGAAGGCCCTGATCGACGCTGTTGCGACCATCTTGTTCGGCGCGCTGGTGCTCACCTGCATCGTCGGCGTGGTCGCGGCGCCCTGGATCGTCTGGTTGATGGCGTCGGGCCTGCGCCAATTCGACGGTGCGGTCGTGATGACGCAAATCATGTTTCCGTACATCGGCCTGATCTCGATGGTCTCGCTCGCCGCAGGCATTTTGAACACTTGGAAGTGTTTCGTGGTGCCCGCCGCCACGCCGGTACTGCTCAATCTCGCGTCGATCGCGGCCGCTTGGTGGCTGGGTCCGCAATTCAAACGCTGGGGCATCGAGCCAATCTACGCGCAGGCAGTTGGTGTCATGGTGGGCGGGGTCTTGCAGCTAGCGATTCAGGTGCCGGCGCTGCGACGCATCGGCGTGTTGCCGCGAATCGGGCTGATGCCTTCGAGGCTGCGCACAGCGTGGTCACATCCCGGCGTCGGACGTGTCATGCGCCAAATGGCACCGGCGTTGCTCGGCGTTTCGGTGGCGCAGATTTCGGTGGTGATCAACACCCAGATCGCGTCGCATCAAGGCGTTGGCGCCGTCTCGTCACTCGACTGGGCGTCGCGTTTGATGGAGTTTCCGACCGGGCTGCTCGGTGTGGCGCTCGGTGTCGTGTTAATACCCCAACTCTCGGCGGCCAACGGCCGCAAAGATGCCGCGGCGTATTCGGGGCTGCTCGATTGGGGTTTGCGACTCGTGTTGTTGCTCGCGTTGCCTTGTGCAGTCGCGTTGCTGGTGTTCCCGAATGCGCTGTTGTCGGTTCTGTTCCAGCGCGGCGCGTTCGATGCGTCGGCCGTGCGGCAGACGGCCGGCGCGTTGATGGGTTACGGCGTCGGCCTCATGGGCCTCGTCGGTGTCAAGATACTGGCGCCTGGCTACTACGCTCGACAAGACACCCGAACGCCCGTGAAGATCGCGGTCGTCGTCCTGCTTTTGACCCAGGTGATGAATGCGATCTTCGTGCCGTGGCTGGGTCACGCCGGGCTCGCCCTTTCGGTTAGCGTCGGCGCAATGATCAACGCGCTCTGGCTCTTCGCCGGGCTCAGGCGTTCCGGGGCTTACAAGCCAGAGCCGGGCTGGTCGGGTTTCGCGCTGCGGGTGCTGGTCGCCACGAGCCTGCTCGGTGCACTGCTCTTCTGGGCCGAACGGCACATCGACTGGGTCGGCTTGGTCGATCATCAGGCGCAGCGCATCGGTTGGCTGGCACTTTGCCTTTTTGGCTCGGCTCTTCTGTACTTCACCGTACTGCTTGCGAGCGGGATGAGGCTCAGTCAATTCATGCGCCGCGGCTAAACTTCGTTCATGCCCGGACCACTGAAGTTCGAGGCGCCTAGCGCGCTTGAATACTTTGCGAGCCTGGTGGCCGACGACACGAGCCTTTCACTGGTCGAGGCCGCAATATCGATCGCGCAAGACGACTTCCCCGGACTCGACACGCAGTCGGTTTTGGCTGAACTCGACAGGCTCGCCGCCCGCCTCAAGCAACGCTTCCCGCCCGACGCGGCGCCTGTGCAGCGGCTGCGCTGGTTGAACCGCTTCTTCTTTCAGGAGCTGGGCTTCGCCGGCAACGTCAACGACTATTACGACCCCGACAACAGCTACCTGCACCGCGTGATCGACACGCGCCGCGGCATCCCGATTACGCTGGCGATCGTCTACGTCGAACTCGCTACCCAGATCGGCTTGACGGCGCACGGGATTGCTTTCCCAGGCCATTTTTTGATCAAGCTGGGCATGGCCACCGGCCTGCAATACGGCGAGGTGGTGATCGACCCTTTCACCGGCCACTCGCTTTCGCGTGACGAGCTTGATGAGCTGCTGATGCCCTACAAACGCAGCCGAGGCCTGCAGGGCGATTTCGATGTGCCGCTCGGGCTCTTCTTGCAGGCCGCCAGCTCCCGCGAGGTGCTCGCGCGCATGTTGCGCAACCTCGCACAAATTCATCGCGAAGCCAAAGACCGACGGCGCGCGCTGCAAGTGCAGGAGCGCCTGGTCGTGCTGCTGCCGCAAGCCTGGGATGAGCGGCGCGACCGTGGCTTGCTTTACGCCGATCTCGGGCTCAACACAGTCGCGGCGCGCGACTTAAGCGACTACCTCGAGCACGCGCTCGATGCGTCCGACCGTATCCAAATCGCCGAACGCCTGGCTGCGGTGCGCGGCGACAGCGGACCGGCACAGTTGCAATGAGTCGATCTGCACGGGTCGGCCCGTAGAATTCTGGGGACCTCGCCAATGGGTGTGTCGCACTCGCGGCCGCCTCTCACCATGACCTTTACCGCCGCGCACCGTCACACCATTACCTGGATCGTCATCAGCTTCGCGGTGGCGCTGCTCGTGTGGTTGCTCGGGCCGGTTCTCACGCCGTTCATCGTGGCTGCCGTGCTGGCCTATGTGTTGCACCCGCTGGTCGAGCGCCTCGCGACGCGGCGCGTGCCGCGTGTCGCCGCGGTGACCGTGGTCGAGCTCGCTGCGGTCGTCACCGTGCTCGCGGTGGCCCTGTTGATCGTGCCGATCCTGTCGAAGCAATTGCCGCTGCTGCGTGAGCAGATTCCATTGTTGGCAGACCGCGCCAACACCCAACTGACGCCTTGGCTCGCGCGATTCGGCGTCGATGTCGCCCTCGATACGGCGAGCATCAAGGCTTTCGTGTTGAAGTACCTGAACACCAACCTCGAGGAGTGGACCGCCACCGCACTCAGCTCGGCCCGCATCGGCGGCAGCATCCTGCTGGCGGTAGTCGGCAACCTGTTTCTTATACCGATGGTGTTGTTCTATTTGCTGATGGACTGGAACAGCTTGGTCTCGAGATTCGCGGCGTTGATCCCGCCGCGAACGCGCGAACGCGCCCACAGCTTCGTCGAGGAGTGCGACCTGACGCTCGGTCAATACCTGCGCGGCCAATTGCTTGTGATGCTGGTGCTCGCGGTGTACTACAGCGTCGGCCTCACGCTGTTCGGCTTCGATCTGGCGGTACCGGTAGGCGTGTTTACAGGGCTCGCGGTGTTCATCCCCTACGTTGGCTTTGGCTTCGGCTTGACGCTGGCACTCATCTCGGCTGTGCTGCAGTTCACGGGCTGGCTTGGGCTGGTTGGCGTGGCAGTCGTGTTCGGTATCGGGCAGTTGCTCGAGAGCTTCGTGTTGACGCCGCGGCTGGTTGGTGAACGCATCGGCATGAGCCCGTTGACGGTTATTTTTGCGCTGCTGTCCTTCGGTCACTTGTTCGGCTTCGTCGGTGTGCTGATCGCACTGCCGGTCAGTGCGGTACTGGTCGTTGCAGTGCGTCGCTTGCGCGAAACCTACGCCGAGAGCGAGTTGTTTCGAGGATGAGACAGATCCCGCTGGCGATCGGCATCGAGGCGCGTCGCACCTTCGACAACTTCGTCACCGGCGCCAATGCCGCTGCAGTCGCTCATCTAGACGCCCTCGCGCCGCAGGCTGCACCGGTGTACCTCTGGGGCGCGAGCGGCGCCGGCAAGACCCACCTTCTCGAAGCGCTGGCGCAACGCTTCGATCAACACGGCCTTCGCACTGGCTGGTTGGGCGCCGCCGAGGCAGCGCCCTGGAGCTTCGACGAGGCCTGGTCGCTGGTCGTGATCGACGATGCCGACCGGCTCGACGGTGCCCAGCAACATGCCGCGTTCGCGCTCTTCGTCGAAGCCGGCAGCCGTGGTGTGCCGCTGCTGGCTGCGGGCCGTGTGCCCCCGGTCGACCTGGCCGTGCGCGAAGACCTGCGCACCCGGCTGGGCTGGGGTCATGTGTTCGCGATCGCACCGCTCGGTGAGGCCGAGGCGCGAGCCACGCTGCGCCGGGTTGCCGATCAACGCGGTATCTTTTTCTCTGATGACGTGATGGATTACCTGCTGACCCGCTTCGATCGCGATCTCAAGCATTTGGTTGCGCAGCTCGACCGACTCGACGAGTTCTCGCTCGCGACCAAACGGCAGATCACCGTGCCGCTGCTGAAACGGATGTTGGCCGAAGAGGGGGCCGGATGAGCCTGCCGACAAACCTGTGCCTCTTCGACCTCGACGAGACCTTGCTGCCGATCGATTCCGACCACGCCTGGGGCGAGTTCATCGTCCGGGCCGGCTGGGTCGATGCCGTCGCGTTTGCGCGCGGCAACGATGGCTTCTATGCACAGTATCGCGAGGGCCGACTCGATATTCACGAGTACATCGCCTTCGCGACGGGCCCGCTGCGTTCGCGGCCCGCCGAAGAACTCGCGGCGGCGCACCGCCAATTCATGGCCGAGGTGATCGCCCCGGCGCTGCGCCCCGCGGCGCTGGCGCTGGTGCGCGAGCATTGTGTTCGGGGCGACCGCATTGCGCTCGTCACCGCGACCAATGACTTCGTCACCGCGCCCATCGCTGCTGCGCTCGGCATCGCCGACCTGCTTGCCGTTCGGCTCGAGCGAGACGCCGGAGGTAGCATCACGGGCCGCATCGACGGTACGCCCAGCTACCGCGAGGGCAAGGTGGTGCGGGTTCAGGAATGGCTGGTGGCCGAGGGTCGGAGTTGGGGCGACTTCGAACGCGTCAGCGTCTACAGCGACTCGGTAAACGACTTGCCCCTGCTCGAACTTGCCACCGACCCGGTCGCGACCAACCCCTCGCCCGCACTGCGCGAGGTTGCCGAGACCCGGGGCTGGCGCGTCTTGCAGCTCTTCGATTGACCGTCCACAAAACCTACTGCAATGATCAAGAAATTCATCGACAAGCTACTCGGCAAAAAGGCGCCCGTCGCTGGCGTCGAAACACCTGCCTCGGCCACCGCGGCCGGCAAGCGTGTCGAGGTGCCGAAGAGTGAGCACCGGATCGATCCGGCGCTGGTCGACGAGCGCGCCGTCAAGGTCGTGAGCACGCTCGCCGACGCCGGCTTCGAGGCCTACATCGTCGGCGGCGCGGTGCGCGATCTGCTGGTCGGCCTGCGGCCCAAAGACTTCGACGTGGCGACGAACGCCACACCCGAGCAGGTCAAGTCACTCTTCAGGCGCGCCTTCATCATCGGTCGGCGTTTTCGGATCGTGCATGTGGTGTTTGGGCGCGGCCGACAGGATCGCGGTTTGTCCGAGGTGATCGAGGTCTCGACTTTTCGTGCGATGGTCGAAGCCGCAGCCGCAGATCAAGTGCAGGGCAACGAAAAGACTTCGCGGAGTGAACTTGCAGGTAGAAGTCACGTGGTCGATACCGAAGGCAGGGTGCTGCGCGACAACGTGTGGGGCCCGCAGATCGACGACGCCGCGCGCCGAGACTTCACGATCAACGCGATGTATTACGACCCGGTGCGCGAAATCGTGGTCGACTACCACGGCGGCCTCAAAGACGTGCGCAAGAAGCTGCTGCGCATGATCGGTGACCCGACCACGCGCTACCGCGAAGATCCGGTACGCATCATTCGTGTGGTGCGCTTCGCGGCCAAGCTCGGCTTCGAGATCGAGGCCAAGACGCGCGCGCCGATCAAGCAGATGGCCGCGTTGCTCGACAACGTGCCCGCCTCCCGCACCTTCGACGAAATGATCAAGCTCTTGCAGACTGGCCACGCCCTGGCGAGCATCGAAGAGCTGAAGAAGCAGGGCCTGCACCGCGGTGTGTTCCCGGTGCTCGATGTGGTGCTCGATGAAGCGCATCGGCACGACGGCCGTGAAAAGTTCGTGCAGATGGCGCTGGCCGACACCGACCGCCGCGTTGGTCAGAGCAAGCCGGTGGCACCCAGCTTCATGCTTGCTTGCATGTTGTGGCACGACGTACTCGATGGCTGGCAGAAGCTGAAGGCCAAGGGCGAGTCGCCTTTCCCCGCCTTGCAGCAGGCGGTCGACACTGTGTTCGATGCTCGCATCGGCGATATCTCCGGGCGCGGCAAGCTCGCGGCCGACATGCGTGAAATTTGGCTGATGCAGACCCGCTTCGAGCGCCGCCAGGGCGCAAGCGTGGCAACGCTGGTCGAACAGCCGCGTTTTCGCGCCGGGCTCGATTTCTTGCGTTTGCGCGGCGACGCCGGAGAGGTCGATGCCGAACTCGCCAACTGGTGGGAAGACTTCTCGCTCGCCGACGACGCCGGTCGGCGTGCGCTGCTCGACGCCGCGCGCACGCAAGGGGCGCCGCGACGCGTTCGCAGCAGTGTGCCCAAGACGCCATTAGCGCGCGACGCGGGCGGCGACGTTGAGCCGAACGAGCCAGGCGCCGATACCGAAGAGTCGCTGCCCGATGCGGAGGGCGACGCACCGAAGAAGCGGCGCCGCCGTCGCCGCAGGCCAGCAGCCGATGCTGTCGGTGGCGGCGACGTCGCGGCCGATTTGGTCGCCACGAATCGTTCGCACGACATTTGAGTCGAGGCCAGTTCGATGAGCGCGCCGCCCTCTGCCGGTCTGGATCCGAAAGCGCTTGCCGCATTGCCAGCCGCTCTCGATGCGTGGATCGCCGTGCGCCGAATCCCCGGCGCCGTCATCTGGATCGAACGTTACGGCGAGTGCCGGCTGATCGAGGCTTTGGGCCAGCAGGATGCGGCGCGCGGCATCGCGATGCAGCGCGACTCGATCTTTCGCATCTACTCGATGACCAAGCCGATCGTGTCGGTTGCACTGATGCAATTGGCCGAGCGCGGGCGGGTGCTGTTGCGCGATCCGGTCAGTGCCTGTTTGCCTGAGTTTGCGAGCGCGCGTGTCGGCGTTGGCGGGCCGGCGCCGAAGCGCGAGATGACAGTCCACGACCTGCTGCGCCACACGGCTGGCCTCACCTACGAGTTCCACGAAGCCTCTGCAGTGCGGCGGCTCTACGCCGAAGCGCGGCTCTACTCGCGTGGCCGCAGCAACGCCGAGCATGTGGCTGCCCTGGCGGCGCTGCCGCTGGCGCATGAACCCGGTTCGGTGTGGGACTACAGCCGCGCGACAGACGTGCTCGGCCGCCTCGTCGAGGTGCTGGCCGATGCGCCGTTGGGCGATCACCTGCGGGCTTCGATCATCGAGCCGCTCGGCATGGTCGATACGGGTTTCACGACGCCGGCCGATCAGCATCACCGTCTCGCCGAGCCGCTGCCGAACCCGCCTTTGGGCACCATGCAGATGTTCGACCCGCGCGTGCCGGCGCCCGCGCAAAACGGCGGCGGCGGTTTGCTCTCGACCGCGGTCGACTACGCACGGTTTTTACGCGCGCTGTTGAACGGCGGCCGGCTGGATGCGGTGCGATTGCTCGGTCGCAAGACAATCGAGTTGATAACCGCCGATCACCTCGGCGCCATACCCCGCGCCAACGCGTTGCTGCCACCGGGCAACGGTTTTGGCCTCGGCTCCGCTGTCAAGACTGCGGTCGGCGAGCACACCGAGCCGAGTTCCATCGGGAGCTACGGCCGGAGTGGCGCAGCAGGCACTGCTTTTTTCGTCGACCCGGCCGAATCGTTGTTCGCGATCGTGCTGACGCAAGCGCCCGACCAACTCGACAACGTGCGCGAGTTGTTCCGGCAGTCGGTCTATGCAGCGATCGACTGAGCTGGCCTTCATCGGCCTGGGCGCCAACCTCGGCAATGCGCGCGGCACGCTCGATGCGGCCTTCGTTGCGCTGGCCGGTTTGCCGCACACAACGCTGCAACAGGCTTCATCGCTTTATCGCAGCACGCCTATTGACTCCAGCGGCCCCGACTACCTCAACGCCGTGGTTCAGCTCGAGACGCGACTCACGCCACGCCAATTGCTGTTCGAGTTGCAGCGCATCGAGCTGACGCATGGCCGCGAACGCCCCTACCGCAACGCACCGCGCACGCTCGATCTCGATTTGTTGCTGCAGGGCTCGCGTTGCATCGCCAGCACCGGGCTCACACTGCCGCACCCGCGTCTGCATCTCCGCGCGTTCGTGTTGCGGCCGTTGGCTGAGCTTGCGCCCGAACTGGTCATTGTGGGTGTCGGTGCGATCGGTTCGCTGCTGACCAACGTCGCCGCGCAGCGCGCCGAGCGGCTGGTCGCTTGAGCGCCGGATTCAGCTTGCGATGACCGACCCAAGCGGCCTCCAGCGTTTTCGTCATATCGCGGTCGAGGGGCCGATCGGTGTCGGCAAGACCACGCTCGCTCATCGGCTTGCGACTCACTTGGGTGCCGATCTGCTGCTCGAGCAGCCGAACGAAAACCCCTTTCTCGACCGCTTCTATCAGGACATGTCGGGCTACGCGTTCCAGACCCAGCTCGCGTTTCTGTTCCAGCGGGTCAAACAGATGCAGGCTGCGGCGCAGCCCGGCATGTTCGCCCAGGCACTGGTGAGTGACTATCTTTTTGAAAAGGATGCGATCTTTGCGCGCCTGAATTTGAGCGACGACGAATTTCGGCTGTACACACAGATGTACGAGCAAGCCGCATTGCAACTTCGCCAGCCCGATCTGGTGATCTGGCTGCAAGCGTCACCAGCCAAGTTGCTGCAGCGCATCCAGCGGCGGGCGATCCCGATGGAGCAGGGTATCGCTGCCGACTACCTGCAGCGGCTATGCGACGCTTACGTCGAGTTCTTTCACCACAATGAAGGGCCGCCGGTGCTGGCAGTCGGCACCGAGCATTTCAACCCGGTCGATGACGACGTCGACTTTGCGTTGCTGATCGGCCGTCTTCAGGCCTTTCAGGGCCGGCGCGAGTTCTTCAATTCACACGTCGAGATCCCGTTCGGTTGACGGCGCGGTCTGAGATCAGCGCGGTCTGCGGCCGCCGCGGCGTCGTGGTCATACCGTCGAAGGCTGAAGTAGGGCTGAGCCGACGTCGGCCATCTGTCCCAAAGCGTTTTTACCGGATTGGCCGGGCCGCTTTGCCCTGCGTGGCCTCCGCCTCAAACTCGAAATAGCGTTGCGCGCTGAAGGCGAGGGTAGCCATCAGGAAACTGCCGCCCACGATCAGTGCAATGGCCACCCCGATCACGGTTGCCCAGTTCATCGTGTGCTGTGGCCCGTGACGGTTGAAGCGCGCGTTCCATTTGTCGTCCGGCGTGAGGCCGTAGACGATCGCGCTGATCATCGCGATCGAGAGCGTCACACCCAGGATGGGGATCAGCACCCACGCCAGCCGATCGTCGGCGCCGAGGTGGCGCATGCGTTGTACGCCGTAGAAGCCGACGACCGATGGCGCGATGAAAAGCCAAGCCCACCGGTCGCGAAAGCCATGCAGGTAGAACCTGTGCAAGCCAGCCGCTCCGCCGACCAGCGCGATCCAGGTCGCAAGTGTCTTCGACTTGTAGTGCGCTGCCTCGGCGCTTACCGGCACACCTTCGTGCTGCGCACTCTCGTGTTTGACCTCGGGACGGCCCGACGCGCTCATGTGCGATCGATCGGGCCGGCCGAGTCGCCAACGCCCAATGTTTTTTGCATCATGACCACGTCGCGCCAAGCATCGAACTTCCAGCCGGCGCCTTTTATCGTGCCGATCACTTCGAAGCCGAGTGTGCGGTGCACTCCGATCGAACCGACGTTCGCGGCATCGCCGATCACTGCCAACATCTGTCGTGCGCCCAGCGCCTCGCAGCGCGACATCAACTCGACCAGCAGCAAGCGCCCCAGGCCTTGCCCGGTGGCGTCGGCCGCAAGGTAGAGCGAGTCTTCCACGCAGAAGCGGTAGGCCTTGCGCGGCCTGAAGTGATTCGCGTAGCCGTAGCCCGCAACCTGGCCCCGCCGCTCGATCACCAGCCACGGGAGGTGTTTGGTCAGAACTTCATCGCGCCGCCGCGTCATCTCGACTTCATCAGGCGCTTCGAGCTCGAAGGTGCCGGTGCCGTTGAGCACGTTCCAGGCATAGACCGCCGTAATCGCGGGCAGGTCTGACATCGCGCTCGGCCGTATCAACAGTTCGGAATCACTCATCCGCCGAGTTTATAATGTCGGGTTTCGCTGTTGGTTGTCCGGGTGGGCAATGTATCTACGGCAGCGATTCTTCAAACTACCTGACCTGCGTGCTTGAACAGTGCGGTGTCCTGGCGCGGTAGATGTTTTGAACACTCAGGAAACAGTCATGGTCGTGATCCGTCTTTCCCGCGGCGGCGCCAAAAAGCGCCCCTTTTTCAATATCGTTGTCGCCGATTCACGCACCCGTCGTGACGGTCGCTTCATCGAACGCGTCGGGTTCTACAACCCTGTGGCTTCGGGTGGTGAGCAGCCACTGCGTGTTGCGTTTGACCGCATCGAGCACTGGACCAGCACTGGCGCGCAAATGTCGGCAACCGTGCAGCGTTTGGTCGCCCAGGCCAAGGTCGCAGTCTGAGCTTCGGGCTGCGGCTGCTTTGAGCGGTGTCGTAGCTTTGAGCGCTGTGGCACGCCCGCGGGGCGCCGACGCTGCGTGGCCCGACGATGCGATCGAAGTCGGTCGAATCGTCGACGCCTGGGGTTTGAAAGGCTGGCTCAAGGTCCAGCCTTTTGCCGACGACCCGCAAGCTCTTTTTTCGACGAAGCGCTGGTTTTTGCTTCCTTCTGACAAGGCCGGGCCGCTGGCGCCTCTTGGCGCCATCCCCTCGTTGCTCAAGATTACGCAGGTCAAGGATCACGGCGAAGTGGTCGTCGCATTGGCGCAAGAAGTGGCGGATCGCACGGCCGCTGAAGCACTGCGCGGCGCTCGCGTATTTGTCGGGCGTGCCAGCTTTCCGACGCCTGATGCCGACGAGTTTTATTGGGTCGACCTAATTGGTCTGGTTGTGGTCAACCGACAAGGTGAGTTGCTCGGCAACGTCGTCGGGCTAATCGACACCGGTCCGCACAGCGTGATTCGGGTGCTGCCCGAATCCCTGGCTGCAGGCGCGACCGCGCAAGAATCGGAGCGTTTGATTCCTTTTGTCGGCGCATATGTCGATGCGGTGAGCCTCGAGCATCGCCTGATCACGGTCGACTGGGGCCTTGACTACTGATCGGCCCTCTACCTGTGCGTTTCGACGTCATCACTCTATTCCCTGACCTGTTTTCTCCGCATTTGACGCAAGGCATTACCCGCCGTGCGTTCGAGTCCGGGCAGGTCGAGGTCGTGCTTTGGCCGCTGCGTGACTTCGCCGACAACGCCTACCGCCGTGTCGACGACCGCCCCTACGGCGGCGGCCCCGGCATGGTGATGCTGGCCGAGCCGCTGAGCCGCGCACTCGCGGCTGTGCGCGAAGCTCGCAGAGAGGCCGCGCCAGCGCCGGTCGTGCACTTCACGCCAACAGGCCGGCCGCTCGACCAATCGGTGGTGGCCGAGTTCGCGGCTTGCCCCGGCGCGGTGCTTCTGTGCGGCCGCTACGAGGGCATCGACCAACGTTTCATCGAGCGCCATGTCGACATCGAATTGAGCCTTGGCGATTTCGTACTTTCGGGCGGTGAGTTGCCTGCGCTGGCCTTGCTGGACGCGGTTGCGCGGCTGCAAGAAGGCGTGCTCGGTGACGCGCAATCGCACCAGCAAGACAGCTTTTCGGACGGCCTGCTCGACTGCCCGCACTTCAGCCGGCCCGAGCTGTGGCGTGCGGCCGATGGCACGGAGCAGCCGGTGCCGGCCGCACTGCTATCGGGCCATCACAGGCAAATCGCGCGGTGGCGCCGTGAGCAGTCTCTTGCACTCACCGCGCACAGGCGGCCCGATCTTTTGGCCGCGGCGCGTGCGCGTGGCCGTTTGACGGCGGCAGATGAGAATTACCTCGCCAGCCTTATGCAATAATCGAAAGCTTTTCGATCCTCTGCTCCGTAGAAGCCCCCGACGCTAATTGCTTAGCTCACAGCGGCTTCACCCCCAACTTCATCAACGCGCGGCGGCATGATCATTTGGAGAAACCCATGGATCTAATCCAGACGCTCGAACACGAAGAAATTTCGCGCCTCAATAAGACCATTCCCGTTTTCGCTCCGGGCGACACCGTCATCGTCAGCGTAAAGGTGGTTGAAGGCACGCGCAAGCGGCTCCAGGCTTTTGAGGGCGTGGTAATCGCAAAGCGCAATCGAAGCCTCAACTCGAGCTTCATCGTGCGAAAAATTTCCAGCGGTGAAGGCGTGGAGCGAACGTTCCAGCTGTACAGCCCTTTGATCGCCGCGATCGAGGTTAAACGCCGTGGTGATGTGCGCCGCGCCAAGCTTTACTACCTACGCGACCGTTCAGGTAAGTCGGCTCGCATCAAAGAAAAGCTGGGGTGATCGCAGCGTCGTGGCGACCAGGGGTCGCTGCAGACTGCTACACCGAAGCCGCCCGACTGGGCGGCTTTTGTCTTTCTGAAATCGGCGCATGGCACTGAGCTTCGATCCACAAAGTGTTCCGGTTATTGGCGTCGACAAGAACCTGCCTGCAATTGCACTGGCGGCGCTGCGGGCCGATGCACTCCGCGAACGCTTCGCGGCGCCACCGCCGTGGTCGCCCGAGATCGAGTCCGAACATCCATTCAACGACCGCACGCCAGCGCATGCATCGGTGTTGATCGCTCTCGTGCAGCGCGCCGAACTCTGCGTGTTGCTGACTCAGCGCACCGATCACCTGACCGATCATCCCGGACAGGTCAGCTTCCCTGGCGGCCGCGCCGAGCCCGAGGACGCCGACGCCACGGCGACTGCGCTACGCGAAGCGGTCGAAGAGGTCGGTCTTGATGCACGGTTTGTCGACCCGTTGGGCGCGCTGCCGACCTACACCACCGGCAGCGGTTTCATCGTGACACCGGTGATTGCGTTAGTGCGGCCGGGATTCGTAGTGGCGGCCGACCCGTTCGAAGTTGCCGACGTGTTCGAGGTGCCGCTGTCGTTCCTGATGAATCCCGCGCATCACCATCGCCATGCTGTTCAGGTCGGCGGCGTGCGTCGCGAGTTTTTCTCGATCCCTTGGGTCGGTATCGACGAAAGCGGCCGGCCGCGCCGCTATTTCATTTGGGGTGCGACTGCCGCGATGCTGCGCAACCTCTATCGCTTCCTGGCGGCGTGAGCGCCAGAGTCGCTCGCTATCATCGGGCCGAATGAGTTTTTTTGCCGTCCTCTTTGCGCTACTGATCGAGCAACTCAAGCCACTGCCGCGAGGCAACGTGGTGCACGACTCGTTGACCGCGTGGATGCGCTGGACGGGTCGCAACTTCGACGCTGGCCGTGACCACCATGCTTGGGTGGTGTGGGCCATCACATGCGTGTTTCCGGCCCTGGTTTCATGGGCTATACACGCCAGTTTCGGTCAGCTCAACCTGTTGTTGGCACTGGCGTGGAATGTGGCGGTGCTCTATCTGACGCTAGGTTTTCGGCAGTTCAGCCACTATTTCACCGACATCCGAGACGCGCTCGACCGGGCTGACGAAGCCGAGGCGCGGCGACTGCTCTCGGAGTGGCGGCATCTCGACGCGAGCGAGCTGCCGCGCACCGAGCTGCTTCGCCATGTCATCGAGCATTCGCTGCTCGCCGCGCATCGGCATGTGTTCGGCGTGTTCTTCTGGTTCGTGCTGCTGTCGAGCTTGGGCTTGGGGCCGGCTGGGGCGGTGTTGTACCGAATGGCCGAACTGGCAAGTCGCTACTGGGCCTTCAAGAGCCGCGCGATCGATGCGCCCTTGAACAACCGGTTGCTCAAACTTTCACAGCGTTTTTTCAACGCGCTCGACTACGTGCCTGCGCGGATGACGGCATTCGGCTTTGCGGTGGTCGGCAACTTCGAAGAAGCCATTACTTGTTGGCGTCGCGATGCCGGGCTCTGGAAACATCCGAACGAAGGCATCCTTCTCGCCGCTGCGGCGGGAGCGGTGGGCGTGCAACTCGGTGGAAGCGCCGCCCCTGGCGTGACGCCCGACCGCTCGCAGACCTTCGAAGCGGGCGTCGCCCCTGAAGCAACGGTTTCCGATGGTTCGACCACCGGGCAACCTCCGGTCACCGGCCACTTGCGCAGCGTGGTCGGCCTTGTTTGGCGCTCGGTGGTGCTGTGGATGTTGCTACTGGCATTGCTCTCGCTTGCCAACCTGGTGGGCTAGCAAGCGCCTGTCGTTAGCGTCGGTCGACCAACTCAGCCCGAATTTCGCCATAGATGCGATAGCGTGATTCACTGATCTCGCCGCGCCCCAACGCGGCGCGCACACCGCAACCCGGTTCGTGTTGATGGGTGCAGTTGTAAAAGCGGCACCCTGACGCGTGCATGCGCAAGTCGGGCATCAACGAAGCCAGGCGATTGGCATCGATCTGACGCAGGCCGAATTCTTGAAAACCCGGCGAGTCGATCAACGCACTTTTGCGCGTTATCGCGTCGACGCGACCGTCCACACTTTCGTCGACGCTCTCGTCGATCCAGTACCACTGCGTGCTGGTCGTCGTGTGGCGTCCTGAGTTGAGGGCGTGGGAAATCTCGCCGACCTGGGCCTTCGCGTCGGGAGCGATCAGGTTGATCAGCGTGCTCTTGCCGGTGCCGCTCGGGCCGAGCACGAAGGTTGCGCGGCCCGCCAGAAGTGGCGCGAGCGTGTCGCGTGAGGCCTCGGGCCGCTTCTTGAGCGAGACCTCGACCACCTCGACACCCATCGCGAGGTATGGCTCGAGCCGTGACCGTGCCGCGCTGATGCTTGGCAGGTCGGACTTGTTGAGCACGATGCGAGTCGGAATGTCGGCGCTCTCGGCGGCGATCAAGGCGCGCGCCAATTGCGATTCGCTGAAGACCGGCTCCGACGCCACCAGCACGATAAGCTGATCGAGGTTGGCAGCAAACGACTTGGTCTTCCATTCGTCCTGCCGGAACAGAAGATTACGCCGCGGCGCAACGCGTTCGATCACGCCTTCGTCGCCAGTGGGCTGCCAATGCACCCGGTCACCGACCACGCAGTCGCTCTTCTTGCCGCGGGGGTGGCAGGTGATGCGTTCGCCATCGAGGGTCTCGACGATGTAGTGGCGGCCGTACCCGGCTACCACCAGCCCGAGGTCTGACAAGCTGCTGGCGTTCAAACGGGCAACTTCAAATCACGCACGCGACAAGGCTGCCAGCCTCTCACTCGCTGGTGGGTGGGAGTAGTAGAAGCGAACATACATGGGGTCGGGCGTCAGCGTCGCCGCGTTGTCTTGATGCAGCTTGAGCAGCGCGGCGGCCAAGTCGGCGCCACTGGCCAAGCGGCAGGCATAGGCATCGGCCTCGAATTCATGCCGGCGCGAGAGTTGCGCAAAAAGAGGCGAGACGAACACACCAAACACGGGCAAGACCAGCGTGAACAGCAGTAGCGCGACTGCGCCGTTGGGTGCATCGAGCGATGGCTGCACGCCAAGGCCGGCGTAGAACCAGAGCTGCGCAGAAACCCACCCCAACAGCGCAAAGCCGGCGAGGCTGATTGCGAACATCGAGGCGATGCGTTTGACCACGTGCTTGTGCTTGAAGTGGCCAAGTTCGTGTGCCAGAACTGCCTCGACCTCGCCAGGCGTCAGCTTGCTCAACAAGGTGTCGAAGAAGACGACCCGCTTCGCGGCGCCGAAGCCGGTGAAATAAGCGTTGGCGTGGGCCGATCGCTTGCTGCCGTCCATCACGAACAGGCCTTTGGCCGCGAAGCCACAGCGCATCATCAACGCCTGCACTCGGGCCGAAAGCGACTCGTCGGCCAGTGGTGCGAAGGTGTTGAACAACGGTGCGATTACGGTCGGGTAAAGCACTAAGGCCGCGAGGTTGAATGCCATCCATGCGCCCCATGCCCAGAGCCACCAGAACGTACCGGCCGCGGCTATCAACCAAAGCACCAGCGCGGCAATCGGCAGGCCGATCAAGCTGCCGATGACGGCGCCCTTACACGCGTCGGCCAGGTAAAGCTTCCAGGTCGTGCGATTGAAACCGAAGCGCTGTTCGATGCGAAATGTGCTGAAGAGATCGAAGGGCAAATCAAGCAGGCCGCCGATGGCCGCAAACGCCGCCACCAGTGCCAACTGATAAGCCATCCCACCGAAGTGTGGGTGCACTGCATCGCGCACGAAAACGTTCAGCAGATCGAGTCCGCCGAGCAGGGTCCAGCCGAGCAACACCAATGCACCGAAAGCCATTCCAAGGAGGCCGAAGCGGCTCTTGGCCAATGTGTAGTCGGCAGCGCGCTGATGTGCTGTCAGCGTGACGGTCGAATCGAAAAGTGCAGGCACCGCGGGGCGATGCAACGCGACGTGCCGGATCTGTCGCGTGGCCAGCCAAAACTTCAGCAACAACGATCCGGCGAGAGCGGCGGCGAAGACCAGGGTCAGGGGGATGGCGTGCATGGCGCGAAGTGTAGGGTCTGCCAAAATCCATTGAAGGAGCATTCGCATGAACACCACCGCACTGACCGCTAACGACCAGAACCTAATTTGGATCGACCTCGAGATGACCGGCCTCTACCCCGACACCGACCGCATCATCGAGATCGCTGTTGTGGTCACCGACGCCCAACTCGGCAACCGGGTCGAAGGCCCGGTCTTTGCGGTGCACCAATGCGATGAAACGCTCGACAAGATGGATGCCTGGAACAAAGGGACGCACGGCCGCAGCGGGCTGATTGATCGCGTCAAAGCAGCGACCGTTGACGAAGCTGCGGCAGAGCTCGAAGTGATCGAATTTCTTAAACGCTATATGTCCAAAAACACCTCACCGATGTGCGGCAACAGCATTTGTCAGGACAGGCGCTTTCTCGCCAACTACATGCCCAAGCTTGAGGCTTTCTTTCATTACCGGAACCTGGACGTGAGTACGCTGAAAGAACTTGCCAAGCGCTGGAAGCCCGGCATCTTGACTGGTTTCAAGAAGGCGCAAGCTCACACCGCGTTGGCCGATATTCATGAGTCGATCGACGAACTCGTTTACTACCGCGAGCACTTGCTGGCGAAATGAGCATGCATACGTTGCGGGAAAACCCGGGCCGACATAGAATCAGTGCTTCGCTGTAATTTTGATTGCAGCGTTTCGTTCATCCCCTCTGACCTCATTCGAGTCTCGCGGCGCCATTTGGGCTGCGTTCTGTTCGAACCCGGGCCGCACGCCATGGATGCGGGGCCCACGGGAATGGTTGGCGGCGATGCCGTCGCTTTGACTGTTCCCGAGATCCGGCGCCGCCCTGGCGCTGATTCGGACCTTCTCCCCAGCGACTTTTCCGTCATGGCGCTCGGCGCCCTGGCAAGCCCGTCGATGCACGCCTTTTGCTTATAGGGCGGCGTGCGCGCGAGCCATTGTTTGAAGCAGAAAGAAGACCATGAGTTTTGAAACATTGGGCCTGAATGAAGCCCTCACCAAAGCCGTTGCCGCCTCGGGTTACGAGACCGCGACCGAAGTGCAGACACAGGCAATTCCACCGGCGCTCGAAGGCGCTGATCTGATGGTCTCGGCCAGCACTGGCAGCGGCAAGACGGCAGCGTTCATCTTGCCGGCACTGCAGCGTGTTCTGGCATCGCGCGTCGATGCAAATCAAAAGCGCGAGCGCGGTGTGATCTACGGCCCGCGCGTGCTCGTGCTGTGCCCGACCCGCGAACTCGCGATGCAGGTCGCCAAGGCTGCGGCCACCTACGGCCGCTTTGTGCCCGGCCTGCGAGTCGCGACCGTCGTCGGTGGTGTACCTTACCCGGCACAAATTGCTGCGCTGCGCGGCCCGCTCGACATCCTGATCTCGACCCCCGGTCGCTTGATCGATCACCTGAACAGCGGTCGGGCCGTGCTCGAAAACGTCGAAATGCTGGTGCTCGACGAAGCCGACCGCATGCTCGACATGGGTTTCATCGACGACATCAATACCATCGCCGAGGCCATCCCCGCCGCGCGCCAGACCGTCATGTTTAGCGCCACCTTCCTCGGCCACGTCGGGCGCCTTGCACAAAACCTGCTGCGCGAACCGAAGCGCATCGACGTCGCCTCGCACACCGACACGCACGAGAACATCGAGCAGCGGCTGCACTGGGCCGACAACGTCAATCACAAGAATGCGATCCTTGATCACATCCTGACCCAAAAAGAGATGGAACAGGCAGTCGTCTTTACGAGCACACAGCGCGATGCCGACTGGCTTGCCGACCGCCTTGCTGACATGGGCCACCATGTCGCTTCGCTACACGGCGGCCACCCGCAAGGCCGGCGCAATCGCGTGCTGCAGGGTCTGCGCAATGGTCAGCTGAAGATCTTGATCGCGACCGATGTCGCTGCCCGCGGCATCGACGTGCCAACCATCAGCCATGTCATCAATTACGGTTTGCCGATGAAGGCAGAAGACTACGTTCACCGCATCGGCCGTACCGGCCGCGCTGGCCGCAATGGCTTGGCGATTACGCTGGGCGAGCGCATGGACGTCGGCATGATCCGCCGCATCCAGCAGTTCACCACGCAGAGCATTCCGGTAAAGGTGGTTGAAGGCCTCGAGCCGAAGACACCCGAGCCCAAGATGTTCGCGATGCGCCCGGAAGGCGTTGGGCGATTTGGCAACAAGCCTTTCGGCAAGCCGGCTTTCGGCAAGAAGCCGTTCGAGCACCGCGGTCAAGGTTTCGCGCCCCGCGGTGGGGAAGGGTTCGCGCCGCGTGACCGTGCGCCCTTCGATCGCAACGCCGAGCCGCGCTTCGAGCCGCGTGCGCCGCACGGCGATACACCGCGCAGCCCTTTCGACCGTGGTGCCGCGGTTGGCCGCGTCGATCACAAGCCAGCTGGCTTTGCGCCGCGCAAGCCGGGCGCACCGGCCGGCAAGCCGGGCTTCAAGCCGCAGCGTCCGCGGCCGGACGGTTTTACGCGCTGAACGGCTTCATCGTTCGAAAAAAAAAGCCCGCAAACTGCGGGCCTTTTTTTGGGCGCCAATCAGCGAAGGCTCAGCGTCGCTGCACGGCCACGTTGACCGTCATGCCGAGGTAATCGCCGGGTTCGCCGTACCAGCTGCCGGCAATCGGCGAAGCTTGCGAGGGGTCACGGGCCACGCCAACCCGTATCAGCTGATTGCCGCCGACGAAGTTGTTGGTCGGATCGAACGGCACCCAGCCCGCGCCCGGCAAGTAGGCCTGCAACCACGCATGGGTCGAACCAGCGCCGACCGTGCCGGCATGAGCGCCGCCGTCGAGTGCCGGGTCGTAGAGATAGCCCGAGACGAAGCGGGTAGCGATGCCCAACCGTCGCGCGGCTTCCATCATCAACAGCGCGAAGTCGCGGCACGAGCCGCTGCTCAGCTTGAGCGTGGCCTGCGGGGTTTGGGTGCCTTCCTCATCGCGCTCGGCGTACTTGAAGTTCACCCGGATGAACTCGTTCATCCTGACCAGCAGATCGCGCGTGCCGGTGAGGCCATCGGTGCGAATGAACTGGCGTGCCCAGGCAGTGAGGTGGCCGCCGGGGTCATCGTGGTGGGGCCGCAGGTAATTTTCCAGGTCGAACCGTTCATCCAGGCTGTAGCCGAACGGAAAGACTTCGGCGCTCGGCGACAGTGGCAATTGCAGGTTGTTCGTGTGGGCGTGTTCGATCACGAAGCTGCAGACAATCTTCAGCTCGGCTGCCGGTGCCAAAGGTTGAACCAGCGCCACCGAGTTGGAGTGAGGGTCTTGGATCATCCGCACCGAGGCTTCGGGGCTGACCTCAAGATCGGTTGCAAGCACGCGCAGGTCGTGGCTGTCGCGCGGCCGAAACATCACGCGATGCTCGCCGAAGGTGACCGGCCGCTCGTAGTGGTAGATCGTCGTGTGGACGATCTCGTAGCGCACCGGCACCAGCATGACCGTCAGACGCCCAGCAGTTCGACTTCGAACATCAGCGTCGCGTTCGGCGGAATTGCGCCACCTGCACCGCGCGCGCCGTAGCCGAGTTGCGGCGGGATCACCAGCACGCGCGTGCCGCCGACCTGCATGCCCTGCACGCCTTCATCCCAACCCTTGATGACCTGACCGCCGCCGAGCCCGAAGCCGAACGGATCGTTGCGGTCTTTGCTCGAGTCGAACTTTGCACCCTTGACACCGTCGTTGAAGAGCCAACCGGTGTAGTGAACCGAAACCCTTTGCCCGGCCTTGGCAACGTCGCCGCTGCCGACGGTGGTGTCTTCGTATTGCAGCCCTGATTCGGTGGTGACCATGACGCGCTTTCTGGAATGAGTGAACAGGGACAACATCATGCCAGCGCGTGGCGTCGCGGGTGGCGTCGCACGTGAAGCACACGAGCATCAGCGGATCGCCCAGCGCATGCGCCAACGTCGGGTTGCGTCGGCGAGCCAGGTTGCTGCGTCGGCCCCAATTGCCTCGATCCCCAGCACCCGCCCGGCGGTTTGCAAGGCCCCCAACGGTGCATCGATCGCGACCGGTTTCGCACCGTTTTGCTTCGAGAGTTTTTCACCGTCGCTAGTGAGCACCAGCGGCGTGTGCAGGTAGGCCGGCGTCGGCAGACCGAGCACGTGCTGCAGGTGAATTTGCCGCGGCGTGTTGTCGACCAGGTCTTCGCCCCGCACGACGTGCGTGATGCCTTGCGCCGCGTCGTCGACGACAACCGCGAGCTGATACGCCCAAAGGCCGTCGGCGCGTTTGAGCACGAAGTCACCGACTCGCGCGCTCACGTCTTGCCGGTGCGCACCGAGGCGGCGATCTTGCCAATCGATGATCAACGGCACCGGGCTTGCCGCGATCTCGGGCATGACCTTCAGGCGCACGGCACGGGTCGGCTCAGTGCGCGTGCCTTCGCGGCAGGTTCCTGGGTACACGAGATCGGTATGACGATCGCGATGCCGACCCGCTACGGCAAACGCTCGCACGATTTCGGCTCGTGAGCAGCTGCAGGGATAGGCCCAGCCCGAAGCAACCAGCCATTCGAGTGCGGCCCCGTAATGGACCTCGCGCTCTGACTGCCACACCGGCGCCTCGTCGGGCACGAGGCCGAAGGCAACAAGCTGCGCCAAGATGGCCGCGTCGGCACCGGGCACACCGCGCGGTGCGTCGACATCTTCGATGCGCACCAGCCATCGCCCGCCATGGGCTCGCGCATCCAGCCAAGAGGCCAGTGCGGTGGTCAGCGAGCCGGCATGTAGCAGGCCTGTGGGTGAGGGCGCAAAGCGGCCGCGGTAGGCGCTGCGATTCATCGAACGAACATGCAGCCCGCGTCTGCGCTACATGCCAGCGAGTAAAGCCTCGCCAGGCCGGTCGAGCAACGCGGCCCGGGTGGCGGGGCTTTCGAGCTGGGCCAGCCACCAGCGCAGCGCGAGGCCGAGCTGCGGCTTGCGGGCCGCGCCCGGCGCGCTCGCGCTGGGAGTGCGCCAGGCATAGCCGAGTGGCGCCGATCGCTCGGCGCGCTGCAGTGCCTTCGAAATCAACCGGCCCTTCGCAAGGTGATGGCGCACCATCGCCTCGGGCACGAAGCCGCAGCCCATGCAACGCAGCAGCGCCTCGATCTTGAGTTGCATGCTGCTGACGGTGAGTACGTCTTGACCGGGCAGCAGGTTGACCGTGATCGGCGTCAAGCGTTGCGCGGAGTCGGCGACGGCGACCGCACGGTGGCGCAGCAACTCGGCGTCGCTGATCGGCGCCGAGGCGGCCGCGAGCGGGTGGTGCGGCGCGACTGCGAACACGAATTTCGCCGTGCCCAGTTCTTTCATCTGCACGCCGGTCGGCACGCCGCGGTCGGTGCCGACACCGATCGCGAGGTCGACCTGGCCGTTGATCAGCGCCTCCCAGGTGCCGGCCATCACTTCGGTGCGGAGCCGCAGCCTCGTGCCGGGGTTGCCCAGCGTGGCGGGCAGTTCGGGACCGCTGCCCTGCGTGGCCCGGCACTGCGGGTCGAGGGCGTAGAAGGCCTCGCAAAGTTCGAGCATCGTGAGCCTTGAAATGACGCCGTCGGCCGCGATGCTGAGTTGGGTCTCCCAACCGGTCGCGACTCTTTTAACCCGATTTGCAACCGCATCCATTTGCTCGAGCAGACGTCGGCCTTCGTTCAGCAACTCTTCACCGGCGGCCGTCAACCGCGCCTGCCGGGAGCGGCGGTCGAAGAGCAAGACATCGAGCGCGTCTTCGAGTTGGCGCACGTTGTAGGTGAGTGACGAAGGCACCTTGCCGAGTTCACGCGCAGCTGCGGCGAAGCTGCCGGTGCGGGCGATGACATCCATCATCGTCAGCGCATCCGGGGTCAGAACGTTGCGGCTCTCGGTCATCGGCTGTTGGGGGCTTCGGTAAAGGCGTTCATGTTATTTGAACGTTCACTTCAATGCCCGACGGCCGATATCCGCCCGGCCGCGGCCTACATTCGTTCCCAACGAAAGGGCCCCTCGATGATTACCGTCCGCAAGTCTGCAGACCGAGGCCACGCCGACCACGACTGGTTGAAGAGCTTTCACAGTTTTTCTTTTGCCGACTACTTCGATGCCGAGCACATGGGCTTCGGCAATTTGCGTGTCATCAATGAAGACCGCATCGCTCCCGGTTCGGGTTTCGGCACGCACGGCCACCGCGATATGGAAATCGTGAGCTACGTGATCTCGGGTGAGTTGGCCCACAAAGACAGCCTGGGCAACGGTGATGCGGGTGCCGCGCTCAGCGGCGTGATCCGCCCAGGCGACGTCCAGCGCATGAGCGCTGGCCGGGGCGTGATGCACAGCGAGTTCAATCATGCACCGCAGGTCACCACTCACTTTCTGCAAATCTGGATCGAGCCGAGCGCGCGCGGCATCGAGGCCGGCTACGAGCAAAAGCACTTCGGTGCCGGATCGAAACGTGGGCGCCTGTGCCTCGTGGCTTCGGCCGATGGCCGCGAAGGCTCGGTCACGATTCATGCCGATGCGTCGATCTACAGCGGCTTGTTCGACGGTAGCGAGCAGCTCGAGCGGGCACTCGACCCGAGGCGCAAAGCTTATGTGCATGTGGTGCACGGCGACGTGATCGTCAACGGTCTGGCTTTGCAGGGTGGCGACGCGTTGCGGCTGGAACGCGAGGCCACTCTGACGATCGGCGGCGGCGCCGACGCCGAGGTCTTGGTCTTCGATTTGCACTGACTTTTGGACAGTGGCCGCGTGGCTGCTGTTATTTCTTCGCTTCCTCAACTTCAGGAGTTCACCTTGTTCGACAACCTGCAAAACCCACTTGCTTTGATCGGCCGCCTGCTGCTCGCGCTGATTTTCATCACCTCTGGCGCCGGCAAGATCGCTGGCTTCGCGGCGACGGTGGGCTACATCGGCTCGAAGGGGCTTCCGGCACCGGCGCTGCTCGCGGCACTGGCGATCGTGGTCGAACTCGGCGGCGGTCTCGCGGTCGCGTTCGGCTTGATGACGAAATGGGCGGCACTCGCGCTCGCGGTGTTTTGCGTGTTGGCCGGCGTGCTGTTCCATGCGTTCTGGGCCGTGCCGGCCGATCAGGTCATGAACACGCAAATTCACTTCTTCAAGAACATCTCGATTGCGGGCGGCTTCTTGATGCTTGCGGCGTTCGGGCCGGGGGCGATCAGCCTCGATGTCAAGCGGCGTCGCTGATTTTCCGCATCCTTTTTCAGTCCAACTTACAGGGATCACCATGTCGAAAATTGCAATCGTCTTCCACAGCGGCTACGGCCACACCAA
Source organism: Rhizobacter sp. (assembly GCA_043753755.1). GTDB lineage: Bacteria > Pseudomonadota > Gammaproteobacteria > Burkholderiales > Burkholderiaceae_C > LMDS01. The sequence continues at coordinate 3,570 of JAYUWC010000247.1, read as the reverse complement.
ACGCATGGCTGAGGCTGTAGCCGATGGCGCCAAAGGTGAGCTCGTCGCCATCGACGCCGAAGGCAATCTGACCGACGCGCAGTGGGCCACGTTGGGCGCTGCCGACGCCATCATCTTCGGCTCGCCGACCTACATGGGCAGCGTCTCGTGGCAGTTCAAGAAGTTTGCCGACGCATCCAGCAAGCCGTGGTTCACCCAAGCCTGGAAGGACAAGATCGTCGCCGGCTTCACCAACTCGGCCTCGATGAACGGCGACAAGCTCTCGACCCTGCACTACATGTTCACGCTGTCGCAGCAACACGGCATGATCTGGGTCGGTACCGGCCTGATGCCCAGCAACAGCAAGGCCGCGCTACGCAACGACGTCAACTACGTCGCGTCGTTCGCGGGTGCGATGGCGCAAAGCCCGTCGGATTCCAGCCCCGACGAAATGCTGCCGGGCGACCTCGAAACCGCTCGGCTGTCTGGCGCACGGGTGGCCGAAGTGACTGGCAAGTTCAGCAAATAAGTCAGGCGTTGCGGCGGGCGGCGATGCAGCCGTCGCCGCGCCCTTCACGCATCGCGTGCCAGCCGAACGCCACTGAACTGCCACTGCGCATCGGTCGGAAAAAAGTTGCGGTAGCTGGCTCTCACGTGACCGACGGGCGTGGCACATGAGCCGCCGCGCAGCACGTACTGGTTGCTCATAAATTTGCCGTTGTATTCGCCGACCGCGCCGGGGAGCGCGCGGTAGCCCGGGTAAGCGCTGTAGCTGGATTGGGTCCACTCCCAGACGTCGCCGAACATCTGCACCGGCTCGTCGGCTGGCGCCTCTTCGGCGGGCAGCGGATGGAAGGCGCCGCGGTCCGCAAAGTTGGGCCGGCTCGGTGCGCGCAGCTGCCGCGCCGCGTGTTCCCATTCGACTTCGGTCGGTAGCCGTGCGCCGGCCCAACGCGCATAGGCCTCGGCCTCAAAGTAACTGAGGTGGCACACGGGTGTTCGCGAATCGATCTCGACCAGCCCTTGAAGCGTGTGGTTCATCCAGACGCCATCGATCTGATGCCAATACAACGGTGCCGAACGGTCGGTGCTGCGCACCCAGTCCCAGCCCATCGAGAGCCAGAGTTCGGGCCGCCGATAGCCGCCGTCGTCCATGAAGGCAAGGTACTCGCCGTAGTTGACAGGCCGAGAGGCGAGCTCGAACGGAGCGGTGAAGACGCCGTGCCGCGGGGTTTCGTTGTCGAAGCAGAAACTGCCATCGAGCGCGACGTCGAAGCCATGCTCGATCAGGCCACCCGCCTGCGCGAACCAGCGCAGAGGTTGGGCTTGCACACTGGTCATCGGCCAGCGTTTGGCATAAGCCGCGCGGGTCGGGTTGAAGCCGAGTGCATGCTTGATGTCGGTCAACAGCAGCTCCTGGTGCTGCTGCTCGTGATGCAAGCCAAGCGTGACGAGTGCGGCCAATGATTCGTCATCTGGGCGCGCTTCGATCATCTGCTGCATGCGCTCATCGACGGCCGCACGGTAGGCCCTGACCTCGGCCAATGTGGGCCGGGTAATCAGCCCGCGTTGGGCCCGTGGGTGCATGTCGCCGATGCCCTGGTAGTAGCTGTTGAACAGCACCTTGAAATCGGCATCGAACGGCTTGTAGGCGGTCTCGCGGGGTTCGAGGATGAAGGTCTCGAAAAACCAAGTGATGTGCGCGAGGTGCCACTTGGTCGGGCTAGCGTCGGGCATCGACTGCACTTGGCAGTCTTCTGCCGACAACGGCGCAGCGAGATTGAGCGTCGTCTGCCGGATGGCTGCATACGACTCGGCCAGCTGGGCGGCGCGCAAGGGCGCAGCGAATCGTCGTGGGGAGATCTTCATGGCGTGGGCTTCGCGTGCGGGCACGGCGACGTGTCGTTGCGGATGGAAGCCACCTTACACCGGAGGCACTTCCCCCAGTGTGTCATTCAACATGCCGCGCTCATCGAAGACGAAACAATGTCCTTCAAAGTGTCGGCCATCGGTTTCTTCGAAATATTTGAGGATGCCGCCTTCGAGTTGCAGCACGTGGTCGACGCCTGCCTCGGCCATCAACAACGCTGCTTTCTCGCAGCGGATACCGCCGGTGCAATAGCTCACCACGGTCTTGCCGGCCAGCTCGTCGCGATGAGCCTGCAAGGCTCGTGGAAACTCGCCGAAGCTCGCGATGCGCCAGTCGTATGCGCCACGAAACCGGCCGTGGTCGACCTCGAACGCGTTGCGCGTGTCCAGCGTCACCACCTCGCGCCCCGCATCGTCGACGCCGGTATCGAGCCAGCGCGCCAGCGTCGTCGCATCCACACTAGGTGCGCGCTCGGCTTGCGGTCGCACCTGCGGGTGGTTCATGCGGATGATCTCGGACTTGACCTTGACCCTTAACCGTTGAAACGGAACATGGCTCGACCAGCTCTCTTTTGCCGTCAGCCCGGCGAACTCGGCGTGCGATACCAACCACGCTACGAATGAACGGGCGGCCTGTTCGGCCCCGGCAAGGCAAAAGTTGACGCCTTCACCGGCCAGCAGCACGGTGCCTTTCAGTTGACGCGATGCGGCCTCGTTGCGAACCCGGTCGCGCCAGCCGGCAGGGTTGGCCAACGCGACAAATCGATAGCCAGCGAGGTTGAGGATCGGTGCCGCCGGGGGCGGTGTTTCGGGCATCTCCGTCTCGGGCATTGCTGTGTCGTGCATCGGTTTCACAGCCAAAATTTTAGAGGCTGCAATCAGCCGGGGCTCAGTACCCGGTCGGCGCTGCTGCCGCTCTCTAAAATGCCGCATGAGCTTCGTTCACCTGCGCACCCACACCGAATTTTCCGTCGTCGACGGCACCTTGCGCATCGACGATGCCGTGGCCGCGGCAGCTGCCGATGGTCAGGCGGCGCTGGCGATCACCGACCTTTCGAACCTCTTCGGTGCGGTCAAGCTCTTCGGCGCCGCGCGCAAAAAGGGCGTCAAACCGATCATTGGCGCAGACCTCTGGCTTGCGCCCGAAGGTGGCGAGAAATCGCCGAGCCGCTTGGTCGTCCTGGTGCAAAACGCGCAGGGCTATCACAACCTGTGCGATTTGATTTCACGTGCCTGGTTGCAGCACGAGCCGCGCTCGCAGGCTTGTGTCAAATGGGAATGGTTGACCGAGCTGAACGCGGGTCTCATTGCACTCGCCGGTGCCGAGATGGGCGCAGTCGGCCAGGCGCTGGTGGCTGGTGACCCGGCTCGCGCCGACGGGCTGGCGCGGCGGCTTGCCGGGATCTTCGAGCGGCGTTTCTACATCGAGCTGCAACGCGCCGGGCTGCCAGGCAGCGAGGCCCACGTGCGTGCTGCGGTGCAACTCGCCGCCCGCTTGCGCCTGCCGGTGGTGGCCACGCATCCGGTGCAGTTCTCGACACCCGATGACTTCGAGGCGCACGAGGCGCGGGTCTGCGTGGCCGAAGGCGAGATGCTGACCAACCCGAAGCGCGTCAAGCGTTTCGGTGGCGAGCAGTACTTCAAGACCCAGGCGCAGATGGAAGCACTTTTTGCCGACCTGCCGAGTGCGGTCGCCAACACGGTCGAGATCGCGAAACGCTG
>JAYUWC010000246.1:0-13247 GCA_043753755.1 Rhizobacter sp. | reverse complement strand
CGTTGTAGAGCGCCAGGCTCTCGATCTCTTGCGGGCCGTCGATGACGTCGGCAACTTGCCAAAGTTTTACCGGGTTGTTGCCCCGACGCGCGACCACGATCTCGCGAAAGTCTTCGGGCCGCTTCAGGCGTGCGTTGATCTGCACCACGCGCTCTTGCTCGAGCGAGCGGATGGCGCCCATCGGCAGCTCCTGGTTCTCGCTCTTCACGGCGGCAACCACCTGGTCGATGCTGATGCCGAGCGCATCGAGCGCGGCCGGTTTCACGTAGAGGTTGATCTGCCGGCTGATGCCGCCGACGATGCTGACCGAGCCGACGCCGCGCACGTTCTCAAACTTCTTCTGCAGCACCTGCGTGGCCCAGGTCGTCAGCTCCTGCGGACTCTTGCTGCGGTCGGGCGACAGCAGTGCCACGTTGAAGATCGGCACGCTCTGCGGGTCGAAGCGAGAGATGCGTGGCTCCTTGACCTCGTCGCGCAACAGCGGGCGGATCAACCCGACCTTCTCGCGAACGTCGTCGGCGGCCTTGCGCCCGTCGACCTCGAGGTTGAACTCGACGATCACGACCGAGCTGCCTTCGTAAGAGCGCGAATACAGCGAGCTGATGCCGGCGACCGTGTTGACCGCCTCTTCGACCTTTTTGGTCACTTCGCTCTCGACGATTTCGGGCGAGGCACCGGGGTAGTCCATCACCACGACCACGGTCGGGAAGTCGATGTTCGGGAACTGATCGACGGCGAGCCGCTGGTAGCTGAACACGCCGAGCACGACAAAGGCGAGCATGACCATCACGGCCATCACCGGGTTGCCGATCGAGACGCGGGTGAACCACATGGTCAGCGGTCGGCAACCGAAGGCGCTGCTGGGCGCGCGCCGGGCGAGGCGGTGGCAACGGGAGCTACCAGCCGCACGGCAGTGCCGTCGCGCAAGGCGCCGGCGCTGCCACGCAGCAGCGTGTCGCCGACCTTTACGCCACGAGTGATTTCGACGGCAGGCTCGCTGCGGCCATCGCGCTGCGTCTCACCGCGGGCGCCGAGTTCGACCGTGCGCTGCACGACCTTGCCGGCCTCGACCGCGAGCACGTTCGGCCGCGCCTGATCGATGCGCACGGCCGAGACCGGCACGGCGAGCGCGTCCCTTCGCTGCATCTCGATGCTGCCGCGCGCGAACAAACCTTGGCGCAAGCCTGGCTGCGGTTGCAGTGCCAGGTAGACCATCACCGCGCGGGTGCCGGCCTGGGTGCTCGGATTAATGCGTGCGACTCGCGCGTCAACCGGCTCGGCAAGGCCGTCGACTCTTAGCCGGGCAACCTGGCCGACCCGCACTGCGCCAACGTCTTCGGGCGCGACGGCGGCTTCGAGTTCGACCTGTGACAGGTCGACGATTTCGATCACCTTGGCCTCGATGCCGACCCGCTCGCCGGGCTGCACCATGCGCTGCGAGACGATGCCGGCAATCGGCGCGACCAGCACCGCGTCGGCGCGGGCCTTGCGCGCGAGCTGCGTTGCAGCGACCGCCGCTTCGTAACTCGCTTGCGCGCCGGCCTCGGTTGAGATCGAGGTCTCGAGGCCGGTCGGCGAAATGAAGCCTTGCTCGACCAACGCGCGGTTGTTGGTGAGCGTGCGCCTGGTGATGTCGAGCTGGGTCCGCGCCGCGATCGCCGTTTGCTCGGCCTGCTTGAGCCGAAAGTCGAACTCGGCGGTGTCGAGTTGTCCGACGACCTGACCGGCCTTGACGACATCACCCTCACGCACCGTGAGCGACTTGATCTCGGAGGCGATCTTGGCCTTGACGACTGCGCTGCTGACTGCCTTGAGCCCACCAGAGATCGCGAGCGTGCGAGTCAGTGGCAGCAACTGCAGAGCGATGACGTCGCCGCTGGCGAGATCGAGCACCACCGGCGCGCTTGCCGGTGCGGCAGCGAGCGCTGCGTGCTGACGCTTTTTGACGACGACGACAGCGATGGCGCCGATAAGCAACACCGACCCGACCCCGATCGACCATTTGATCCAGCGCTTCATGCGGCCTTCCGTTTTTTGCTGCGTGGTGCCGACCCGGCCGGCTGACTTGGCCGCGCCCCGTTGACGACGATGTCGACATGGGTGTCGATGAAATGCTCGGGGTCGAGCTGCTGGCCATGCGCGCAGCAGGCACCGATCGAGTGCCGGTGCAAGCACATCATCAGCATCGGGAAGATCAGCAAGTGGACGGTCTCGAACACGTTGATGCGGCGCAGGTCGCCGTGCGCAATACCGCGCTCGAGTGCGCGGGTGAACAACGCGCAGCAGGGATCGATGACTTCGTTCATGTAGAAAAGCGCGAAGTCCGGGAAGTTGCCCATCTCGGTCAGTACCACCTTGAAGATGCCCGAAGCCGGTGTGTTGCCGATGCGCTGCCACCAGGTGTGCAGCAGCATGGAAAGCAGCGCCTGCGTGTCGCCCTCGAAGCCGTCGATCATCTCGGAGCCCTCTGCGATCAGGCCACCCAGGTTCTCACGCACCACGGCCTTGAGCAGCTCTTCTTTGCTGGGGTAGTAGAGATAAAGCGTTCCCTTCGACACACCGGCGCGGGCAGCCACGTCTTCGGAGCGAGTGGCGGCGAAACCGCGCTCGATGAACAGGTCAAGCGCCGCATCCAACAATTCTTGCGGACGCGATTCTTTGCGGCGCTGCCGCATCGAGGCGGGGCCGGTCGCAACGACGGGGTGAGCGGCGGGGTTTTTCATACTGACCGGTGGGTCAGTAATGTAGCGGCGTGGTTATCGAGGGTCAAGGCGAGGCGCCGAGCGGCTACCTCGGGGCGAGCAAAGCGCGGCAAAGCGCCGGTAGAGCAACCTCGCAAAAGATCAATTCGAAGCAGTTGGATTCGTAAACTGTGGAGAAAGTGCGTGTTATTCAACGACTGCTGCTTCACCCGAAATCGTTGCCCATGAAACTTACCCCTGCAACGTCATCATTGGGCGCTTCGGTCGAGCCGAGCGCGTCGATGGAATTGATATCTAAGCTACCGGCCGCGACGCAGTCGACCTCGGGCTCGTTGGCTTTCGTGCCGTTCGAGTCACCGGTGGGGTCGGGCAACTTGCTGTCCGGCTTCCGCGCGATTGCGCAAAAGCAGGGACCGGTCGCCGCCGTTCAGTGGCTGGTCGAAAGCAGCGGCCCACTCAAAGCCTTGATCAAGACCCCCGCGGGCAGGGCGGCACTGGCGACAGCGGCCGTGGGGTTCACCGTCGGCTGGGTGGCCCGATCGAACGCGCAGAAAGCGCAAGCCCTGGCAGTGGGCCTCAAGTCCATCGCCGACCAGAACCTGCCGGCCGACCAGATCGCCCGGCAGGTCGGCCAGATGCTGCAGTACGTGATGTTGGGCGACTCCCGGACCAAGCCCCCGCAGACCAACACCAACCCCGATTGGCCCACATCCACGCAGCCCGACACCCTCGCGGAAGCCCGGGTCAAGCTGGTGCGGGCCAAGCAAAGACTCACCGAGAGCAAAGAGCTTTTGAGGCAGAGCCCCCGCGACCCGGACCTGCGGAAAATCATTCAAGCGCAAACCGCCGTCGTGGCGCAGCTTCAGGCCAAAGTGAACACGCTCGAAAGCGCGCAGGCGCCGGCTGGGGGTGCGCAGACAACCCGGCCACGACAGGAAGTCCCCCTTGTGCCGCCGTTACCCACGGTCTCAAACCGAACCCACCCAGTCGTGCCGGTAGAAAAGTTGCCACAAGGAAAACCTTCTCCGAAAACCAATCCGTTGATCGACACCAAGAGCCGAATCACCCGGCCTCCGTCTCCCACGATCCCGTCTGAATTCGACCGTAGCGAAGTTGGGAAACAGAAGGTTTTGGACAGGGCAGGCGAGGCAACACGCCGGGAGCGCGTGGATCGTTATCAAAAAGGGGGCCCGCGCAAAGACGCGTTGGATGGCCTGACAGGAAACCTACGCAAACAAGTCGAAGCCGGCATCGACGCGATCGACCGCGGGAGGTTGCCGCCCGGCGGGGCCACCGGCGGGCGCAAAGCCGAGGCGACCGCAAGTTCGGCCGACGATGCCAAACCGACGCGCGCCACGCGCCGCAGCAAAACCGAAAGATTGCGCAGCATCAGCCGAAAAATTCTCAAAGATCGCTTCGACGGGAAAAACGTCAGCGCGCGATTTATCTCGACTGTCCAACGAGCCGGCGACCATTCGACGACCGTGGCCGCCCCGGCGAACGACAGCGATCTGCTGACGAGTGGCAGCCCGGCGACCGTGGGCGACGTTAAAAAACTGCTTGGTGGCCTAAACAACAGCATCATCTCGATCAAAAAATTACGGCTAAGACTCGTCGTCGTTACCGTCGAAAGCAAGGGATTTCGCGCCATCCACTTCACGCTGCGCACGTCCTCGAAAGGCATCGATGAAATAACGGTGGGTGAGATCAGTACCAGCGGAAGCCGCAAACCGCAGCGAAACGTCGCTACCAATGAGGTGATGCCGGAGTTGGACAGCCGCCAGCCGTTGGTCGGAGCGCTGCTTGCACTCAAAATTTGCCAATATGCAGAGCAGAACAATATTTCCGGTGTCTCGGCACTTGCTGCGGTTGGCCCGGCAAATTCAGAGAGCGGCGATCTCGCAACCCAAGGGGCGCGCGTCTGGCCGACCATAGGACTCGACGGGCCGATCGGAGAGGTGAACGTCATGCGAGTGCAAAAGTTTCTTCGAAATAACCCGGCTGTGGCCGAAAAGGTCGGATTGCGTTCTGTCACGGGCAAGACACGGGTTTTGGATTTGGTGGCCGATTCGACCGGGAAGCTGGTTCCCGAGGCGATGGAGTTCTGGCGCACCTCGCCAAACAGCTACGACGGGCGTTTCAACCTTTCGGACAAGTCATCGAGGTCCTATCTGACCTATCAGCGTGCGCTCGAAGACTACGGGCTGAAATAGAGAGGGACAGTGCAGCCGGTCGGGTGATGACTCGGCACCGCTTGTCGCTAACATCGCCGCCTGCGCATCATTTTGGAGCCGACTGTTGGATCTCATTCTTCTGTTCAAAGCCGCGGTCATGGGCATCGTCGAAGGCCTTACGGAGTTCCTGCCGGTCTCGAGCACCGGCCACCTGATTCTTACCGGCTCGCTGCTCGGTTTTTCTGACGACAAAAGCAAGGTGTTCGACATCGCCATCCAGACGGGTGCCATCCTCGCGGTGGTAATCGTCTACTGGCACCGACTCGCCGGCGCGGTTGCGCACCTCGGTGACAGTGCTGCAGCGCGGCGCTTCGTCGGCAACGTCGCGATCGGGTTCTTGCCGGCCGGCGTGATCGGCTTTCTGGCCTACAAGGCGATCAAGTCATATCTTTTTAACGCACCGGTGGTGGCAGCGGCCTTTATCGTCGGCGGCCTGATCATCATCTGGGTCGAGCGCCGCGCGACGTTGGTGGCGCGCATCGAAGAAGTCGACGAGATGACGCCGTTGGACGCGCTCAAGGTCGGCTTCGTGCAGTGTTTGGGCATGATCCCCGGCACCAGCCGTTCGGGCGCGACCATCATCGGCGGCATGCTGCTCGGCCTGTCGCGCAAGGCCGCGACCGACTTCAGCTTCTTTCTCGCAATCCCGACGTTGATCGGCGCCGCCGCCTACAGCCTCTGGAAAGAGCGCGCACTGCTGTCGATGGCCGATCTGCCGTTGTTCGGCGTCGGCTTTTTCGTCAGCTTTATCAGTGCGTGGCTTTGCGTGCGCTGGTTGCTGCGCTACATCGCGACGCATGACTTCGTGCCCTTTGCGTGGTACCGCATCGCGTTCGGGCTGGTGGTGCTCGCGACCTGGCTGACCGGCACCGTCAACTGGGCCGCTTGAAGACCAGATCCCAGACCCCGTGGCCGAGCTTGAGGCCACGGTTTTCGAATTTGGTCAGGGGCCGGTAGTCAGGCTTGGGCGCGAAGCCTGCGGCGGTATTGCCCAGCAGCGCTTCGGCCGACAAGACCTCGCGCATCTGCTCAGCGTAGGGTTGCCAATCGGTCGCGCAGTGCAGTGTGCCGCCGGGCGAGAGCCGGCTCGCCAGCAGCGCCACGAATTCAGGTTGGATCAGCCGTCGCTTGTTGTGCTTTTTCTTGTGCCACGGGTCAGGAAAGAACACGTGCACGCCGGAGAGCGTGGCCGGCGCGATCATTTCCTGCAGCACGTCGACCGCGTCATGTTGAATCAACCGCAGGTTGCCGAGACCGCGCTCGCCGATTTGTTTCAACAACGCGCCGACTCCGGGGGTATGCACTTCGACGCCGATGAAATCGGTGTCCGGCAAAGCCGCCGCGATGGCAGCCGTGGCGTCGCCCATGCCGAAGCCGATCTCGAGAATGCGCGGCGCGGTGCGGCCGAAGGTGGTGTCGAAGTCAAGTGGCTCGGCAGAGAAGGGCAACACGAAACGTGGCCCGAGTTCGGCGAGCGCGCGGGTCTGCCCCGGCCCCATGCGCCCGGCGCGAACGACGAAGCTGCGAATGCTGCGGTGCGGGGTCGGGGCGCTGTCGTGAATGGGTGCTGTCGTCGGTTCGGTCATCGAGGCAAGAGGCGCAGAACGAAGGGCCGCATTGTGCCGGCGCGGGCTGGCGGCGAGGGCGCTCTCAGCCGTGCCGCTTGTGTCCACAGCGCCTCCAGGCTCGGCACTCGACACTCGGCGCAGCGGTCGCTGGCTGGCCAGAAAGCGGCAGCCGAGAGATAGAATCCTCCCCGCGCCGCGGGTGTAGTTCAATGGCAGAACGGCAGCTTCCCAAGCTTCATACAGGGGTTCGATTCCCCTCACCCGCTCCAGCGACTCGCGCCGGCCGACAGTCATCCGGCGGCCCTCTCCCCTCGTGCTGATCAGCGTCTCTGGTCGCCCTGCACGATCCGACACCCGCTGCTACATTGATCGTGAAATATTTCACGACCTCGATGGAGCCGGCATGTCTCAAGCGCGCAAGTGGACTTTGAAGGCGTTCGTCCTAGTCGCCTCAGCTCTTTCAGTGTCTTGTGGGGGTAGCGACGATGAACTGGCCGCCGACACCAGCTGTCAGGCGCTGGCCAGCGACGGCACCGGTGTGGTGGTGGGCTCCAGCCTGCCGGGTGACCCGGCGCTGCCCGAGGCGGCTTCGGGCTACCGCACCGGACTGAAGGTGGTCTACGCCAAGCGCTTCATGGTCTCGACCTCGAACGCGCTCGCGAGTGCCGCGGGCTGCGCGGTCCTGCAGCGCGGCGGCACGGCGGCCGATGCCGCAGTGGCGGTGCAGGCGGTGCTCGGTCTCACCGTGCCCGAAGCCACGGGCCTGGGTGGGGGCGGCTTCATCGTTTATCACGATGCCGCCAGCAAGACGACGGTGGCCTATGACGGTCGCGAGTCGGCGCCGGCTGCGGCCACCGAGAACTACATCCGCTACGTCGACGATGCCGCCGACCTCAGCGTGCCCAAGCCCAATGCGCGGGCCAGTGGCCGCTCGATCGGCACGATCGGCGTGCCGCGCCTGATCGAGTCGGTGCAACGAGACCACGGCAAGCTCGCGTGGGGTGACCTGTTCGGCGATGCGATCAAGCTCGCCAACAGCGGCTTCAAGATCGGTGGCCGCCTCGCCGCGGCCATCTCGTTGAATGCCGCCAACCTCAAGCGCGACCCCGAAGCCGCCGCCTATTTCTTGAATGCCGACGGCACGCCGAAAGTGCTCGGCACGGTGCTGACCAATCCCGCCTATGCCCAATCGCTGAGCGCAATGGCCAATGGTGGCGCCGATGCAATCTACACCGGCGCGATCGCGGCCGACATCGTCGCCAAGATTGCGAGCACCGCAGGTGCCGACGGCTCGGTCATCACCGCGGGCAAAACCACACTCGCCGACCTCGCGGCCTACCGAGCCAAAAAGCGCGACCCGGTGTGCACCACCTACCGCGGCACCTACTGGGTTTGCGGCGCGCCGCCGCCGACCTCGGGCGGCATCACCGTGGCCTCGGCACTGGGCATTCTCGAGAACTTCGACATCGGCGCGCTCAAGCCGGCAGCGGTCGACGGCGAGGGCGGCAAGCCGGCGTTGATGGCCGTGCACCTGATCACCGAGGCCGAACGCCTGGCCTACGCCGATCGCGACAAATACGTCGCCGACACCGACTTCGTGCCGCTGCCCGGCGGCAGCTCGAACTCGCTGCTCAACAAGCCCTACTTGCAGACGCGTGCCGCGCGCATCAGCGCGCTGATGAGCATGGGCACCGCACCGGCGGGTGATCTCGGGCCGGTGCAGTTCGGCATCGATCGCGACCTGATCGAGCACGGCACCAACCAGTTCACCATCGTCGACGGCGCCGGCAATGTGCTTACCGCGACCACCTCGGTCGAGTCGAGCATGGGCTCGTTCCACATGACGCACGGCTTCTTGTTGAACAACCAGCTGACCGACTTTTCGGCCGCGCCGACCGATGCCGCGGGCAAGCTCATCGCCAACAGGCTTGCGCCGGGCAAGCGGCCGCGCAGCTCGATGGCACCGACGCTGGTGTTCAGGGTGGCGGCTGACGGCGGCAAGGGCGACTTCGTGATGGCCACCGGCTCACCCGGGGGCGGCACGATTCCGCAGTACGTGGTGAAGACGCTGGTCGGGGTGCTCGACTGGGGCCTGAACGCGCAGCAATCGGCAGGCCTGATCGACTTCGGCGCGAGCAACAACCCGACCACCACGGTCGGCGGCGAGCACCCCAACATCGACGTGACCAACGGCGGCGCGAACGACCCCCTGATCACCGGCCTGCGCGCGATGGGGCACACGGTTTCGACCGCGGCGCAAGCGAGCGGTGTCAACACCGTCATGCGTACCACGCTCAACGGCGCGGCTGTGCTCAGCGGCGGCACCGACCCACGACGCGAAGGCATCGTGCTGGGCGACGCCTTCTTGCCCTGAGCCGCGGCAACTCGGGCGAGCGAGCGGCAGCCGCGGCGCCGCGCCGCGTCGCGCTATTCTGTTGCGATGAATTTTGATAAGCATCCGTCCGACCCCGAGACCCGCGTGCTGCGGGTCGTGACCCAGATCGATCTTTCGCCCGCCGCCGCCGCGCTGCTGCTCGATCCGGGCTTCGGTCCGTTCGAGCTGAACGTGTCGCCCGATGCGAGCGGGTTGCGGCAGCAACTGGCCGAGGCCGCATGCGACGCGCTGCTGCTGCGCGACGGCGCCGAGACCGAGCGCATCGCTGCCGAGGCCGCCCGCGACACCGCGGTTTTGATCGTCGCCGATGCGCTGGATGCCAGCCGCGTCACCCGCTGGTTGCAGCGCGGCGCGCAAGACGTGCTGCTCGCCGATGAGCTCGAAATGGCTTCGCTGCCACAGCGCCTGCGCGCGGCGATCGAACGCAAACGTCTCGAGCGCGATGCCCGCAGCGCCTACGCGACCGACTTAGAGACCGGCCTGCCGCACCAGCAGCAGCTGATCGAACACATGAGCCAATTGCTCGCACTGCGCGAGCGCGAGCCAGCGCCGATGGCGGTGCTGGCCTTGCGCATCGAAGGGCTGGCCAGTGTCGAAGCGCGCCTCGGCCGCGACGCTGCCCACGTGCTGCGCCGCAAGGTTGCCGTGCGCTTGCGTGCCGGCGTGCGTGCAAGCGACGTGGTCGCCGCGCTCGGTGACGACAGCTTCGCCGTGTTGCTGGGCTCGCTGCTTACGCCGGCCCACGCCGCCGCGGTCGGTGAGAAATTGCTGCGCTCGATGTTGGCGCCGCTGCGTGTGGCCGGTCAGGATTTCGCGCTTGCCACCGCGCTCGGCATCGGCCAGTACCCCGAAGACGGCACCCAACCCGATGCCTTGCTTCGCCGCGCGGTGGGCTTGGCCGCCACTGCCCAAGCGCAGGGCCGCGTCGGCTTTGCCAACTTCCAGGCCAGTGGCCCGGCCTCACCTAACGCCGCCAACGACGAGTGAGCCGCGGCGGGCTCGGCGCGAGTGGCTGCCTAGGGGTCGCCACCTATAATTACAACCTCTCAAAATCAAGCATTCACGCGGGTTCGCGGCCGATTCTCGGGCGCTGCGCGGCATGAAACATGGGCATGAAAGCAGGCATGAAAGCAGCTGATATCCGTTCGACGTTTCTGAAATTCTTCGAGGCCAAGGGCCACACGATCGTCACGTCGAGCCCGGTCGTGCCCGGCGACGACCCGACGCTGCTGTTCACCAACGCCGGCATGAACCAGTTCAAGGACGTGTTCCTCGGCTTCGACAAGCGCTCGTACACCCGTGCCACCACGGCACAAAAGTGCATTCGCGCCGGTGGCAAGCACAACGACCTCGAGAACGTCGGCTACACCGCACGGCACCACACGTTCTTCGAGATGCTGGGCAACTTCAGCTTCGGCGACTACTTCAAGCGTGAGGCCATCGCTTATGCCTGGGAGCTGCTGACCGAGGTCTACCAACTTCCGAAAGACAAGCTTTACGTCACGGTGTATTCCGAAGACGATGAAGCCTTCGACATCTGGACGAAAGAGATCGGTCTCGACGCGAGCCGCGTCATTCGCATCGGCGACAACAAAGGCGCGCGCTACGCCTCCGACAACTTCTGGATGATGGGAGACACCGGCCCGTGCGGCCCGTGCACCGAAATTTTTTACGACCACGGCGCAGACATCCCGGGCGGCCTGCCGGGCAGTGCAGAAGAAGACGGCGACCGCTACATCGAGATCTGGAACAACGTGTTCATGCAGTTCAACCGCGATGAGGCGGGCGTGATGCATCCACTGCCGAAGCCGAGCGTCGACACCGGCATGGGCCTGGAGCGTCTGACCGCCGTGTTGCAGCACAAGCACAGCAACTACGAGATCGATACGTTCGTGAATTTGCTGGCGGCGGCGAAGAGGGCGGTCGACCTTGCGGGCGGTGGTGACTGCGAAACGGATTCGCCATCGCTGAAAGTCATTGCCGACCACATCCGCGCCTGCACCTTCACGGTGGTCGACGGCGTGATCCCGAGCAACGCCGGTCGCGGCTACGTGCTGCGCCGCATCGCGCGCCGTGCCATCCGCCACGGCTACAAGCTAGGCGCGCGCAAGCCGTTCTTCCACACCCTGGTGCCGGCGCTCGCCGCCGAGATGGGTGACGCCTACCCCGAGCTGCGTCGCGATGAAAAGCGTGTGTTCGGTGTACTGAAGCAGGAGGAAGAAGGCTTCTTCCGCACTATTGCCAACGGCATGGAGATTCTCGAAAAATCGCTGGCCGCCCTGGAGGCCGGCGGCGGCAAGCAACTCGACGGCGACACTGCTTTCAAGCTGCACGACACGTATGGCTTCCCGGTCGATCTGACGGCCGATGTGTGCCGTGAGCGCGGTGTGACCGTCGACGAAGCGCGCTTCGATCAACTGCTCGACGAGCAGAAACAGCGCGCCCGTGAAGCGGGAAAATTCAAAGTAGCCCAGGGCCTCGAATACGGTGGTGTAGCGACCGCGTTTCATGGCTACGACCAACTTCTGCGCGAGGCGGTCGAGGTCACGGCCGTCTATGTCGACGGCAGTGCAGTTGTCGCGGCGCGGGCGGGCGATGACGCCGTGGTCGTGCTCGACCACACGCCGTTCTATGCCGAGTCGGGCGGGCAGGTGGGCGACACCGGCGAGCTGCGCAATGCCAGCTCGCGCTTGATCGTCGACGACACCATCAAGGTGCAGGCCGCTGTTTTCGGCCACCACGGCCGGGTGGTCGAGGGCGAGATCAAGGTCGGCGATGTGCTGCTGGCCCGCGTCGATGCCGAGCACCGCAGCCGCACCGTGCGCAACCACTCCGCGACCCACCTGATGCACAAGGCGCTGCGCGAAGTGTTGGGCGATCACGTGCAGCAAAAAGGCTCGTTGGTGAACGCCGAGCGCACCCGGTTCGACTTTGCTCACAACGCGCCGATGACGGCCGAGCAAATTTCTCGGGTCGAGGCGATCGTCAACGCCGAGGTGCTGGCCAACGCCGCAACCTCGGCCCGCGTGATGCCGATCGAAGAAGCGCAAAAGTCGGGTGCGACCATGCTCTTCGGCGAGAAGTACGGCGACGAAGTTCGCGTGCTCGACATCGGCAGCAGCCGCGAGTTCTGCGGCGGCACGCATGTCTCGCGTACCGGCGACATTGGCCTCTTCAAGATCGTCGCCGAGAGCGGTGTGGCGGCTGGCGTGCGGCGTGTCGAGGCGATCACCGGCAATAACTCGCTGGCATATTTGCAGTCGCTCGAAGGCACGGTGCAGCGGCTCGCGGGCACGCTGCGCTCGGCGCCCAACGACGTGCCGGCGCGTCTCGCGCAAGTGCTCGATCAAGTCAAGTCGCTCGAGAAAGAACTGGCCGCGCTCAAGGGCCGGCTCGCGTCTTCGCAAGGCGACGAGCTGATGGCCGGCGCGGTCGATGTCAACGGCATCAAGGTGCTCGCGGCCGTGCTGGCAGGCGCCGACGCCAAAACACTGCGCGACACGATGGACAAGCTCAAGGACAAGCTCAAGACCGCCGCCATCGTGCTGGCTGCGGTCGAAGGCGGCAAGGTGCAAATCGCAGCGGGCGTCACGGCCGACAGCACAGCCAGGTTGAAGGCTGGCGAGCTGGTCAACTTCGTCGCGCAGCAGGTCGGCGGCAAGGGTGGCGGCAAGGCCGACTTGGCGATGGCCGGCGGCACCGACCCGAGCCGGCTCGAGGCCGCGCTGGCCTCGGTGCGCGGCTGGGTGGCCGAGCGGGCATGAGCGGCGCGTCGATGCCGCTGGTAATCCGCCGGGCGGCGTTGAGCGATGCGGCTGCCATCACGCAGCAGTTCACCGAGCCCGAGGTGTTCGGGGGCACCTTGCAGTTGCCCTACCCGAGTGAGATGGTGTGGCAAAAACGCGTGAGCGATGTCCTGGCTTCGACCAGCGGAGAGTTGATGCTGGTGGCCGAGCGCAATGGCGAGGTGGTGGGCCTGGCCGGCCTGCACCCGGTCAGCTTGCAGGTGCGTCGTCGCCATGCAATGGTGCTCGGCATCACGGTCTCTGCCTCTGCGCGGGCGCAAGGTGTGGGCACCGCGTTGATGGCTGCCCTTTGCGAGCAGGCCGATCGCTGGCTCGGCGTGTTGCGAATCGAGCTGACCGTGTTCGCCGACAACGCAGTGGCGCAGCGGCTTTATGAAAAATTCGGCTTCGAGGTTGAGGGCAGGCTGCGCGGCTACGCACTGCGCGAGGGCGTGTACGCCGACGCGCTTGCGATGGCCCGGTTGCACCCGAGCCCGCCTTCAATCACGCCGCACGATCCTCCGGCTTGAGCGTCAGACCCGCATCAACCGGCCGGCGCCCAA
>JAYUWC010000245.1:0-4396 GCA_043753755.1 Rhizobacter sp. | reverse complement strand
CTCACCCACTCAAAGGCAGTCCGGTGACTGCACCGCTTGCAGGATCACCTGCTCGGTGTCTTCGCGGTTGCGGCTGCGAATCCACCAAGCGGCGCCTTTTTTGATCGTCCAGGCTTGCGGGTTGCCGGTCAGCAGATAGGCAGCAACGAAGCCGAGGGTCGGCTGGTGGCCGACGATCAGCACCGGCTCGCTCGCATCGGGCCAGCGCGCGGCCTTGAGCAGCGCCTCGCCGTTGCCGTCGGGCGCGAGCTCGTTGAGCGTCTTGAACTTTTTGCCGAGGGCCTTGGCAGTCTGCTGGCAACGCACGGCCGGGCTCGCGAAAATGCGGGTCGAATGGGCGAGCCTCTGGTTCAGCCACTCGGCCATGCGCTGGGCCTGCCGCTCGCCCTTGGGGCTGAGCGCACGCGCAAGATCGTCTTCGACTTCTCCCACTTCGAAGGCCTCGGCGTGGCGCCACAAGATCATGTCCATCATTCGGCCCGTTTGGTGAAACGCTGCATCAAGGCCCGCTGCGCACTCGGGCCGTCGGTCGCGATGCGCTCGCTGCGGCCATCGGCTTGCAACTGCCACGCATCGCAGGCATCGAGCAGATAGGGCACCAGGCATTCGTCGATCACGCGCTGGCGCTGCTCGGAGTCGCGCACCGGCCAGGCGATCTCGATCCGGCCGACCATGTTGCGGCTCATCCAGTCGGCACTCGAGAGCAACAACGCCTGCTCGGCCTCGCCTTCGCCCCAACAGAAATAGCAGATGCGCGAATGCTCGAGAAACCGACCGACCACCGAGCGCACACGAATGCGCTCGGTCGCACCCGGCACGCCCGGCGGCAGCATGCAGGCGCCGCGCACGATCAGGTCGACCGATGCGCCGGCCCGCGCCGCGTGGATCAGCGCATGGATCAGCGGCGGGTCGGTGAGTGCATTGACCTTGACGACGATGCGGGCCGCCGCGTTGCCAGCGCGCGCCGCCGCGGCGACCCGCTCGATCTGCACCAGCATCTGCTTGCGCAATGTGAACGGCGCCTGCAGCAGCACGCGCAGCGGCCGGGTGCGGCCCAGGCTCGCTATTTGTTGAAACACGGCGTCGACGTCTCGCGTCAGATCGGGCTCGGCGCTGAGGCAACCGATGTCGGTGTAGTAGCGCGCCGTCTTCGGGTTGTAGTTGCCGGTCGACAAGTGGGCATACCGCCGCATCTTGTTGCGCTCGCGCCTTGTCACCAGCAAGAGTTTGGCGTGGGTCTTCAACCCAACGACACCGTAGACCACCTGCACGCCGACCGCCTCGAGCCGCTCGGCCCAATTGATGTTGGCCTCTTCATCGAAGCGCGCCTTGAGTTCGACGACCACCATGACCTCTTTGCCGCGGCGCGCCGCTTCGATCAGCAGATCCATCAACGGTGACTGGGCACCGGTGCGGTAGATGGTCTGCTTGATGGCGAGCACGTCGGGGTCATTGACCGCCTCTTTCAAGAACTGCACGACCGGCTCGAACGATTCGAACGGGTGGTGCATCAAGACGTCGCCCTCACGCAACCGCTCGAACATCGAACCTTGCCGCGGCAGGGTGCGTGGCCACGCCGGCTCGAAGGGCGCGAAGCGCAACCGCGGCCGTTCGTCATCATCGATGACCTGGTCGATCAACTCGTTCAGCCGCACCAGATTCACCGGCCCGTTGACGCGGTAGAGCGCAGCTGGCGGCAAGGCGAACTGCTGCAGCAAAAATTCGTACAACTCGGGCGGGCAGCTGCTCACCACCTCGAGCCGCAAGGCCTGGCCGAAGTGCCGCGTCGTCAAGCCCGAGCGCAGCGCTTGGCGCAGATTCTTGACGTCGTCGGCATCGACCTCGAGGTCGGAGTTCCGGGTGACCCGGAACTGCGAGAACACCTCGACCTCACGCCCGGGAAACAGCTCGGTCAGGTGCGCCCGAATCACGCTGGTCAGCAGCACGAAGGTCTGCGCGCCGTCGCCCAGCGCATCGGGCAGCCTGATCACCCGCGGCAGCACCCGCGGCACCTTGACGATCGCAATGCCGTTGTGGCGCCCGAAGGCATCGCGACCGCTCAGGCGCGCGATGAAGTTGAGCGACTTGTTGGCAACCTGCGGGAACGGGTGCGACGGGTCGAGCCCGACCGGCACCAGCAGTGGCCGCACCTCGCGCTCGAAGAAGCTCGCCACCCAACGGCGCTGCGCCGGGTTGCGATCGGCGTGGTTCAGGATCACGATGCCCTGGCCCTTGAGCGCAGGCATCACCTCGTCGTTGAACGCGGCGTACTGGTCGTCGATCAGCGCGTGGGCGTCGGCTGCCACCGATTCGAGGTCGCGGATCGAAACCCCTGAGCCGGCACGGCGCGCAGCCTCGAGGTAGTCGGCAAAGCGCACCTCGAAAAACTCGTCGAGGTTGGACGACACGATGCACACGTAGCGCAGGCGCTCGAGCAAAGGCACGTCGGCGCGACGGGCCTGCGCGAGCACTCGGCGGTTGAACTCGAGGATGGCGCGTTCGCGGTTGAGCAGCGCAGGCATCGCGGCGGCGCCGCTCGGAGATGTTGTACTCATTTTTTTGAGTTTATGAAAGTTTGATGGCGGTACCGTGACGGTCCGAACTCGTTGCCCGCGAGGGTGAACGAACATCAGCGCGCGAAGTCGTGGTTCAGCCCGATCGCAAACAGTTTCGTCGCCTGCGGGCCGGTGCGTGCGGCACTCACGTCCAGCGAAAGGAAAGCGCCGAGCGCCACGCGCAACCCGAGCCGCGAGACCCATTCGCCATTGGCACCGAAGCGCTCGGCGATCACGGTGGCGCGATCGCTGGCGCTCCATTCACCCGAGAGCCCGAGGCGTCGCGTGCGGCCGTTGTCGCCGACCCAGTCGGCGCCGATGTTGGCGTTGACGGCAAGCGATCGGCAGGGCGCCCAAGTCAGCGGCAGGTAGATCGTCCGGGTCGTACGCGCATCGCCCTGTGCCCTGAAATCAACGGCTGCGACGATGCCAACGCTGAGCCGGTCGATGACGGGGCCGGCGACCCACTTGAGCTGCGGGCCGAGCGTGCTGCTGCTGGTGGTCGGCGACCAAAAGCGGTCGACGTTGACGCTCCATTCGACCGGGCCGAATCGACAGCCCGGTCCGACGTGTGCCGCAGTTGAAGCACCCGGCGTTGATGTCCACCAGGTCTCGACCTGACAACGACCGCGCTCGAGTACCACGGCGTCGTCCACATCGAAATGTCCTCCGGCGGCCAACGCCGGGCTCGTGCCAAGTAATCCGGCGCCGACCAAAACGGCGGCGTGCGCATATCGGTTCATAGGGAGCCGATTGTCGCGGCACGCAGCGACCGCTCGACAAACACGGGCAGAGTTGACACCCGCGTCGCGTTCTCACCCTACCTCGCCCCGCCCTGTGGTGGTAACGTGCCAGCGACAGCTGGAGATCCCTTGACGACCCCTCATGCATCGATCCGCACCGAAGCCCTGCGCCAGGACCTGCTCGCCACCGTCGATGCGCTGCAACGCCGCCGCGCCGACCTCGTCAGCGAGAGCCTGATCGAAGAGTACGTCGCACTCTATTGGCTCGAATGGAACGGCGGCAGCCTGCAGCTCACCCAGACCGGCAAGAACATCCGCGACCAGTTGCGCGCCGCTTCACGCGGGCCCGAGATCGACTGACAGCACGCGCCTCGTTCGGCGTATGCCGCTGTTCGCCGTTAAGGCGCGATCGGCGCGGGTCTATCGCGTCGGCCAGGCATCGCTGATGCGATGCCGAGGCGTCGTCAATGCGCTTCATCCCAGTTCGCGCCCACACCGACCTCGGCCAGCAGCGGCACCTTGAGGTCGGCCACCGAGGCCATGATGCGCGGCACTTCAGTGCGCGCCCAAACGAGCTCGGCTTCGGGCACGTCGAACACCAATTCGTCGTGCACCTGCATGATGATTTTCGTGCCCTTGCGTTCACGATCCAACGCCGCCTGCACCGCGATCATCGCGAGCTTGATGAGGTCGGCGGCTGTGCCTTGCATCGGCGCGTTGATGGCCTGACGCTCGGCGCCGCTCTTGCGCGGGCCGTTGCCGCCGTTGATCTCGGGCAGGTAAATGCGCCGGCCGAACAGCGTCTCGACATAGCCCCTCTGCCGCGCCGACGCCTTGGTCTCGTCCATGTAACGGCGAACGCCGGCAAAGCGCTCGAAGTAGCGTTCGATGTAGTTGGCTGCGGCACCGCGCTCGATGCCCAGGCTTTGCGCCAGACCGAACGCACCCATGCCGTAGATCAAGCCGAAGTTGATGGTCTTGGCATAGCGCCGCTGCTCGTTGCTGACCTCGGCCACCGCCGCGCCGAAGACCTCGCTCGCGGTCAAGCGGTGCACGTCGATGCCCTCGGCGAACGCCTTCAACAGGCCCGGATCGCCC
>JAYUWC010000244.1:0-4409 GCA_043753755.1 Rhizobacter sp. | reverse complement strand
AGAACTCGAGTGTGAAGTCCAAGCATCAAGGCGGTGGGCAGCGTCACCATTAGTGATGTACGCCGCACCAGTGGATGAAATGCCTTGCGTTCCGCCTACCCCGTCGCCGCAGCGCACCACCTTCGGCCGCCGCTGAATTCAAACGTTGAACGGCTGCTTGCCGGCAGCCTGCTCAGGCTGCGCCAACTTCCGCTTCGGGTCGATAGCCGCCTCCCACGTCAATCCGAACGCCCCCTCAAAACTCCACCCGCCCCGGCTGCGTGCGCACGGCCCAAACCACACCGCCCACCAACAATGCAACACCCGCAAACGTCTGCCACAGCGGCCACTGGCCCCGCAGCACGAATGCGTACGCCAACGCCGCGAGCGTCTCGAACACGATCAACTGGCCGGCCAGCGTGGGCGGCAGGCGCTGGCTGGCTTCGTTCCAACAGAGCGTGCCCAGCCACGAAGCCAAGAGGCCGAGCGCAAACATCAGCCCGATGAAATCGGCCGCGCGCGGGCCAAAAGGCATCACGAACGGCGCGCCGCCCGCCGGGCCGCCGCCGGCGTTGCCGTTGGCGGCCCACGCGCTCCAGGCCCAGGTCAGCGCGTAGCCGACGAGCGCCAGCGGCAGCGTGGCGATGCCCTGCGCGGTGGCCCAGGCGCGCGGGCTGCGGTCGGGGTGGGCGCGCAGCCACTCGGCGTTGCGGATCGGGTACCAGGTCCAGCAGACCACGGCGCCGATCGCAAGCACGCCGCCCCACGCATAACGCGCCAGGTCAGCCGCGGGGTCGGCACGCAGCCGCGCAATTTCGACTTCGTTGACCAGCGCGATGCCGGCGCCGATCAGCAGCAACGAAGGCACGAGTTGGGCCCACGCGAGAGGCGCTTCGGCACGTGCGTTATCAGCGGCGCGCCGCAGCTTCGATGTGATCGCGATCACGACCGGCAGCGTGCCGATGACCATCGTCGGCAGCGGCCCGCCGGCGCGCTGGATGGCGCTCGCGAGACACAGGTAGTAGACGACGCTGACGAGCGCGAGCTTCAACGCTTCGATCCAGTCGCCGCGTGTGAGTTGCGCGAGTCGCGCTCGATCGAACCACGCCAGCGGCAACGCGATCAGGCCGAAGGCGAGGTAGCGACCGAACGATTGCAGCGTGGCCGGGTACTCGGGCAGCAACAGCGGGCCGACGAAGACCAGCCCCCACATCAGGCCGGCAGCGAGGGCGAACAACACGCCCGAGAACACAGGTGCGATAAGCATGGCGAGCGAGTTTCGCCGATGGAGTGTGGCGCGCGTGTCGGGTAGATTCCGCGTGGCGCACGAGCCCCTGTGCGCTGTGTTCTTGGAGAAACGACATGCACTTTCGCCCTCCGAACCTTCGCTGGCTCGCACCGTCTGCCTTGTTGGCTTTTGCGAGCGCGCTCGGCGCAGCGCCGCCGGCGCCTGATGCGCCCGCTGTACCCATCGTCAAGGATGTGACCGACCGCTATTTCGGCACCACCGTCGCCGACCCGTATCGCTACTTCGAGGACCTGAAAGACCCGGTCGTTGCAGCGCTGATGAAAGCACAGGCCGAACACACACGTGCCGCGCTCGATCGGCTGCCACTGCGCGCGACGCTGCTGAAAGAGATCACCACATTCGGCGACGCTGGTGCAACGCGCGTCTCGGGCGTTACGGTCAACGGCGACGCAACTTATTTCTACAAGCGTCTGCCGGAAGACAACATTCCCAAGCTCTATGTGCGGCAAGGCATCGCGGGCAAAGACCGCTTGTTGGTCGACCCCGACGCCGTGGGCGGCTCGAACGATGCCCATGCCGCGATCGATTGGTTCGCGCCTTCGCCCGACAACAAATACCTGGCCTACGGTGTTTCGGTCGGCGGATCGGAAGAGTCGACGCTGTCGGTGAAAGAGGTCGCGACAGGCCGAGACACCGGCGAGCGAATCACGCGCACGAGGTTCGGCCCGCCCGGCTGGACGGCCGACAACCGCCTCGTCTACAACCGGCTCAAGGCGCTGCCCGCAGGCGCGCTGCCGACCGACAAATTCCAGAACAGCCGCGTGCATCTGCACAAGCTCGGCGACGACCCCGAGACCGATGTGGCGCTGCTCGGCCCCGGCGTCACGGCGGGCATCGAGATCGGTGCGGGTGAGCTTTCGTTCGTCAGCATCGTGCCCCGATCCGCCTACGCGATCGGGCTCGTCGTCAACGGCGTGCAGCGCGACCTCACGCTCTACATCGCCCCGCTTGCCTCGTTGGTTGCCGGCAAGCCGGCATGGAAGAAGGCCGTCGATCCGGCCGATCAGGTCACCGACTTCGCGGTGTTCGGCAACACGCTCTACCTGATGTCGCACAAGGGCGCGTCGCGCTTTCAGATCCTCCGCCTCGCGATGGCCACGCCCGAAATGGCCAACGCCGAAGTCGTGGTGTCGGCAGGCGAGTCGGTAATTACCGGGCTGGCCTCGGCGAAGGATGCGCTTTACGTGCGGCGCATGAACGGCTCCACCAGCGAACTGCTGCGCCTGCCTTACGCCGTGGGTGCCAAACCGGCTGCCCTGCCGATGCCGTTCGACGCCGACATCAAAAGCCTCGCGACCGATGTGCGCGTGCCCGGCGTCGTGTTCGACGTTGCCGGCTGGACCCGTTTTGGCGGCTTCTACGCGTATGACCCGCGCACGCAGAAGGTTCGCGACACGGGCCTGCAGCCACAAGGCCCGCACGACAACCCCGACGATCTCGTCTCGACCGAGGTCAAGGTCACCTCGCACGACGGAACGCTGGTGCCGATGTCGATCGTTCACCGCAAGGGCCTGAAGCTCGACGGCAGCAACCCGACCGTGGTGTACGGCTACGGCGCCTACGGCGTCTCACAAACACCGTTCTACCGACCGACCTGGCTGCCCTGGTTCCGGCGTGGCGGCGTGCTCGCCGTGGCGCACGTGCGGGGTGGCGGCGAGTACGGCGAGGACTGGTACAAGGCCGGCTACAAGCTCACCAAACCCAACACCTGGAAAGACGCGATCGCCAGCGGCGAGTGGCTGGTGGCGAACGGCTACACGACGAGCGCGCGGATGTCGATCATGGGCGGCAGCGCCGGCGGGATCTTCGTCGGCCGCTCGATCACCGAACGTCCCGAGCTGTTCGGCGCCGCGATCGACCAGGTGCCGATGTCGGACTTGCTGCGCTACGAGTTCGCCGCCAACGGCCCGCCGAACATCCCCGAGTTCGGCAGCGTCACGACCGAAGACGGCTTCAAGGGACTCTACGAAATGAGTGCCTACCACCAGATCAAAGACGGCACCCGGTACCCGGCCGTGCTCGTGACCACCGGCTTCAACGACCCGCGCGTCGATGCCTGGCAAGCCGCGAAGATGGCCGCGCGATTGCAGGCCGCCACGGTCGGCGGCAAGCCGGTGCTGCTGCGCATCGACTACGACGCCGGCCACGGCATCGGCTCGACCAAGAAGCAGGGCTACGAGGAGCGCGCCGACACCTTCGCGTTTCTGCTTTGGCAGGCTGGCCTCGCGTCGCCGGCGCGCTGAGTTCGACGGCTGCCACCGGGACGATGCCAACGAGCCAGCCAGCCCTTGCCGCTTCGGTCGAGGCGCTGCTTGAGCTGGCCATCCGGCACGTCAACGCCGGCCAACGCGACCGCGCTCGACTGCTTTGTGAGCGCGCTGTTGCCACCCATCCGCCGCACCCCGCGGTGCAGCAGCTGCTCGCTGTGATCCGACTGCACGAAGGCGATGCTGCCGCCGCCACTGCGCTTGCCGTTGCCAGCCTTGTGCTGCGACCCGACCACGCGCCGACGCTGCGGGTGGCGGCCGATGCCTGGTTCCAGGTGTCGCTGGAGCGTCATGAGCGGGGCGATCGTGCGGGCGAGGCCGAAGCTTTGCACGAGGTACTTCGACTCGCGCCGCAGCGCGTCGAGGCCGAGGTCAATCTGGGCATCGTGCTGCGGCACAGTGGCGAGATCGACGAGGCGATGCGCGCCTAAGGCCGCGCCTATCGGCTGCGCGACGACAGCTCCGGTCGCATTGCGCATGCACTTGCCGCACTGCCCACCAGCCGCGCTCATCGCTTCGCAACGCAAGACCGGCGGCTCGCGCCGCACCGCGAAGCACTGCGCGATCGGCGTGCCGCGCGGCAACACGCCATCGAAGTCGGGGTCGGTGCGGACTTGCTTTGCGCGTTGAATTCAACGCGCCGAATCAGCGCGCCGAACTCAACGCGGTGACTTCAGGTCACTACCGCACCTTGCCCGCCTTCCACGCATTGAGCAGCGTCTCGTACGCGATCGTCTCGCCCTTGGGCTTCTCGTTCGCGAGCTTCTTCCACGGGGCGCCCTTGTCCGACAGGTACTTGTTCGGATCGCCAATCGGGTTGAGTTTGGGCGCGCAGTGCTCCATGCCGGCGCGGC
>JAYUWC010000243.1:0-4438 GCA_043753755.1 Rhizobacter sp. | reverse complement strand
CTGCGATCGTGGCTCTTGGTCAGCGGTGCGATGCGATAAGGAGTGGTCAGCTCGACCAACTACAGCCCCAACTGTTGCCGGTACTTGGCCGCCGCTTTGCGCAGGCGCGCGCTCGGAGCTGACGGTTCCAGCAGGGCGGTGACGAAGGCGATTTGTTCTTTGCGCGTCAGGCTGATGGTTTCGCGCTCGCGAATGAGCTTGGCAGCCGCCTCTTCAGCGCTGGCCACCACAAACTCGCTCAGGGTGCGGCCTGACAAAGTGGCGGCGCGCTGCAACAGCGTTTTCTGATCCGTGGTGACGCGGGCTTCAAGTCGAGCCGCGCGCGAACTGCTGTTGGCGGGGGCGTCGATGTCGACGATTTCGGTGTGCATGGCGGCCTTTCTACAGGTTTTTTATCAGACTTCTTACCTACAAGAAGTTCAGAAAGTGTACGGAAATTGACCGTACACGTCAAACACATGTCAGTGACGATTGAAGTGTCAGTGCTGTGACGCTTGTGCTGGACGCGCGGAGCATGTGCTGCCGCGTCCTGTTTCTCGCCCTAGATTCGTATTGAGAGTTAAGAGACCGCAACGCGCTGGTCTCGTTCACCAACTGCCAGTCGAGGTCACCATGAACTACGCCATGCACCGAGCGACGCCGAGTGCCCATCCCGACACTCGGCCGTTCGCACCGACGAGAAACCCGCTCGCGACGTGCCACTCCGCCGCTTCGCTGGTCCTCGACACCCTCGGACCGATCCAGGAGCCCGACGCCTCCAACTCCAACTTCAAGACCGCCGTCCGCCTCTACGAAGAAGGCAACTGGCCCTTCGCCTTCGACCGCCTCTCGGCCCTGGCCGATGACCACCACGCGGCTGCGGCGAAGCTTGCGTTGTTAATGCTGCGGTACGGCCGGGGCCTTTACGGCACCGGCTTCGTCGCTCGCCCGGCGCAGGTCGCGCGTTGGGCTCAGTGCGTACTGCGCGCCACTTCGCGGGCCACCGCTTCGCCCAACTCGATGACGGCCAGGGCGTAGTAGCTCGACCAGTTGTAGCGGGTCACAGCATAGAAGTTGGATGTGCCGGCCACATAACTCGGGGCCGCATCGCCGTTCTGCAATTCGACCAGCGCAAGTTTTCCGAGGCCACCTGAATCGGCGAGCCGCGCGTCGCTCGCGAATGCGGCGGGGCCGAGTTGCGCGCCGCGCTCTGCAAATTCTTCGAGCGTGAAACTGGGCAGGATGTCGGGCACGAGCAGCGCTGCGCGGTCGACGGTGGCAACCGGCACGGCCACCTCGAACCGGGTCGGCAATTCGCGGCGCCAGCCGAATTCGGCAAGGTAGTTCGCGACGCTGCCGATCACGTCGGCGGGGTTGTCGCGCAAGTCTTTGGCGCCGTCGCCGTCGAGGTCGACCGCGTATTGGTTGAAGCTCGACGGCATGAACTGCGGCATGCCCATCGCCCCGGCAAAGCTGCCCTTGGGCTGCAGCGGGTCGAGGCCTTCGGTCTGGCACATGACGAAGAAATGTTCGAGTTCATCGCGAAAGAACGGCGCGCGGTCTTTGCGGCCGGCGGGAAAGTCGAACGCGAGTGTGGCCAGCGCGTCAAGGGCGCGAAAGTTGCCCATCTGCTGACCGTAAATGGTCTCGACGCCGATGATGCCGACGACGATCTCCGGCGGCACGCCGTAGCGTTCTTCGGCGAGCTTCAACCACTTCTCGTTCGCGCGCCAAAACGCCACGCCGGCGCGGATGCGAATCGGCTCGACGAAGCGGCTGCGATAGAGAGTCCAGTTCTTCGCGGTGCCTGCCGGCGGCGGCATGATGTACCGGATCACGATGGGCACGAAGCGCGCGCGCTGCAATGCCGCTTGCACCCAGGCCGCGTCGAGGTTGCGGCGCTCGGCCAACTCGGTGCCGAAGCGCATCACGTCGTCGCGCTGGCCGTAGGTGACGACGTCGGGCGCGTCGTCGGTCTGCACGCCGTCGGCCACGGCTTTTCTTTTGCGGGCCAGGGCGTCGGTGCTGGCGCACAGCAGCGCGAGTGCGACGAGGCCGAGCGCGAGCGTGGCAGTGACTGGGGTGCTGATGAACTTCGAGGGCAGGGCGTTGCGGGGCATGCTCCGATTATCGGCGCGTGGT
Organism: Rhizobacter sp.; assembly: GCA_043753755.1. Classification (GTDB taxonomy): domain Bacteria; phylum Pseudomonadota; class Gammaproteobacteria; order Burkholderiales; family Burkholderiaceae_C; genus LMDS01. Next base: position 2,317 of record JAYUWC010000243.1, on the reverse strand, counting down.
GCCAGCCGACGGCCCTCAGACGGCGAGGCTGCGCAGCGCGCGGGCGCGCTTGGCGAAGCGCCGGGTCAAGGTGGTGTCTGGCCGCGTGATCGGTGCGCGGCCGTAGCGCTGTTGCTCCAATGAATCGAGCAGTTCGGCGAGCGACTCGCCAGACGCGCCGAAGCGTGTTCGAACGCGCCGCGCGAGCATGCGCGGAGGCTCGTGCGCGGCAGCGCTGACACCGGCCGCTTCGAGCGCCGCGCGCAGGCGGTCCATCTGCCGAACCCACGGGTCGACGCGGTGGCGGTCGACCCAGGCCCATGCCGCGCCGATCAAGGCCAGCGCGCTCAACGCGGCGGTCAGCAGCAAGGCCAGGTCTTCCCAGCTCGGTGAATCGAAGCCGAGGTTTTTCATCAGGTCGAGTTGCTGGCCGCGCGAGTAGTTCAGCACCCACTGGTTCCAGCGGTTGTTGAGCGCCTCCCAGCCGTCACGCAGCTGTTCCAGGAACTGGGGACTGACGTTGCCGAGCGCTCCTGCCACCAGCCCCGGCGGCGGGGCGAGCCGCCGGCCGCGGTCGATGCGGTTGGGCGCAACAGCAGCGGTCGGGTCGGCGCGCACCCAGCCGATGCCGAGTTGCCAGTATTCGGCCCAGGCATGTGCCGAGCTCTGGCGCACGACGTAGTAGCCATCGATCGGCAGCGGGTCGACGCCCTGGTAGCCCGTGACGACGCGCGCCGGCACGTCGAGCGCGCGCATCACAACGACGAAGGCGGCGGCGAAGTGCTCGCAAAAACCCAGTTTGCGGTCGAGCCAGAACTCGTCGATCGAGTTGCGGCCGTATTCACCGGGCGCGAGCGTGTAGCTGAAAGCGCCGCTGCGGATGTGCTGCATCAGCGCGTCGGCCAGCACGCGCGGCTCGGCGGTCGCGTAGCGCGGGTCGCGCCGCATCGCGAAGGCCCATTCGAGCGTGCGCGGGTTGTAGCCGGGCGGCAAGGTGAGCTGGTCTTGCAGGTTGAAGTCGCGCGCAACCGGCCCGTGGCGAAAGTCGACAAATGCTTCGGCATTGAACCGCACTCGCTCGAACAGCGGCTTGTCGGTGCGCCACTGCAAATCGGGCAGGCCGGTGAGATGGAGGTTCTCGATCACAGGTGCCGCCACTGCAGCCTCGAGCAGCGGCAGCGTGGTCAGCCGCAGCGGCTCGATCGTCATCTCGTAGCGCACGGGTTGGCCGCTGGTGCGCAGGTTGCGACGCACGGGCGAGGCATCGCCGAACGAGTCGGTGGCCGGCTGCCACTCGGTGCCGTCGAAGCGCGACAGCACCGGCCCGCGGAAGTACATCGCCGCGGGTGCCGGCGGTGGCCCTTGAAAGCGGATGCGCATCGCGATGCTGTCGTCTTGCGCCACTTCGGAGATCGAGCCCATTCGCATCGTGTTCGAAAGGCCGGTGCGGGCTTGGCCGTCTTGCGGCACTCCCCACAGCGGCCCGACGCGGGGGAACAGCACGAACAGCAGCGCCATGATGGGCGCGCCCCACAGGGCAGTGCGTGCCGAGAGCGTGGCAGCCTGGCGTAGGCTGGGTTGACCGACCGGCATGTGTGCCAGCACCAGCGCCGTCAACAGGCCCCAGACCGAGACCAGCATCGCGGCCGCAACCGGCAGCGATTGCGAATACAAGAAATGCGTGAGGATCAAAAAGAAGCCGAGAAAGAACACGACGAAGGCATCGCGTCGGGCCCGCAACTCGAGCGTCTTCAGCGCCATCAGCACCACGGCCATCGTCACGCCGGGTTCTTTGCCGAGCAGCGTGCGGTGCGACCAGAAGGTCAGCGCCGCGGCCACGATCAGCACCGCCACCAGCGCCCAGCGGCCCGGCAGCGGCGCGTTCGAGATCGCGAGTTGAGCGCGCCACAGCAGCACCACCAGGGTCAGCAGCGAGCACCAAAGCGGCAGATGCGAGGCGTGGGGCAACACCGTCCAGCCGATCACGGCAATGAGGAAGAGGGTGTCGCGCGCATCACGCGGCAGGTGCTGCAGGTTGGGCCACGCGCGCCAGCGTGGCGCGCTTGTCGCACGGCCCTGCGGGCTCATGACCACAGCGCCAGCGCCTCGAGGCAGGCGCGCTTCTGTAAGTCGCCATCGGCCGGTGCGATCTCGCGGCCCGGCAAGCGCAGGCCATGATCGGCACCGGCGCGGTGGGCGGCGAGCGTCCAGGCGGTCAGGCGCGAGAGGCGGTCTTCGAAGGCGAGCGTGCCGCAGGCCTGCCACTCGAGCCACAACTCCTGGTGCGCCGACGCGCTGGTGTCGCGGCTGACCAGGTCACCGCCGCTGTCGAGGGTCT
>JAYUWC010000242.1:0-13414 GCA_043753755.1 Rhizobacter sp. | reverse complement strand
TCGCAGCGTTGAGGTGGTCGAGTTGCGCCGCTGTGCTCATGCTGGCTACATCACCGAAGCCCGGCGTGTGTTGCCCGGCGCAGCGCACGCCACCGTGTTCGCGATTGAGGCGATCGCAGGCTGTTTCGGCCGCGCCGTTGGGGCCGCCAAAAAAATACACCCCAACGGGCGGCCGCTGGCTGCTGCGGCACAAGCGCTCGAACAAGCTCGAGCCGGCCACGCGCTCAGGCAAGGCGGTGCGCAGCAACCGAGCGATCGCCACGATCGGCCAGCCGTCGGCCACACTGAGGTCGCTGTTCAGCACCGAGTCGCGAAACGAGGAATCGGTCAAGCAGCCTATCGCGAAATTCAGGTTGGGTGTCGAGAGAAAGCAGCGGGTTCGGTCGCGCATCGCCGCCCGGAGCGCAGCCTCGGCGGCCGCTTCGGTCAGCATGTCGAAAGGCAAGCCCAGCACGCAGCGCACGTCGCGCGTGAAGTCAACCGGCATGGCCTGACGCGCTCGTCACTTCTTCGACCGCACGCTTCTTGCCGACGAGCAGCGCGCGCCACTGATAGCGCCGCAAGAAGGTACGAAAGCCAGGCTCTTCGTACCGCGGCAGGCCCTTTGCGGCGCTCTCGAGCCAACCCCACAGCATCGCCACGCTGCCCAGCAGAAACGGCTTTTCGTTGATGCGATTGACCGAGTTGGCCAGCATGTAGATGAAGCCCGTGCCCATGAAGTACTGGCCGTATCCGTGGCGCCTGCGACCGGTCAGGATGCCGGTCTGACTCGAACCCATCGGTCGCAGGTGAATGAAGCGCAGTTCGGGGGCGTCCCAGCTGCAGGCGATCCAGCCGTGCATGCGGCAGCGGTGGCCGTCGATGCCGTCCCACATCACCTGCCGCACGAAGCCGCCGAGCGCAAGGAAGGACGACATTCGGTAGAACTTGGTCGCACCGATCGAGGTCTCGTCGCCGTGGCGCTCGTTGACCAGCTCGCCGTGCTCCCAGATGTAGGCTTTGCCGCTGCAGGTGGCGATGCGCGGATCGGCCGCCATGCGGGTCATCAGGCCCTCGAAGTAAGTCGGCGGCAGATTGAGGTCGAGGTCGAGCTTGCAGAGGTAGTCGTAGTCTTGCGGCCGGACCGTTTCGAAGCCGGCATAAAACGCCTCGATCACACCCGGGCCCACTGCGCGCCGGCCGCGGTCGGAGCGGGTAACGATGTGAATCCAGTCGTGTCGGGCGGCGTACTCGGCCAGGATCGCTGGCGATTCATCGGTCGAGCCGTCGTCGACGATCACCCAGGCGACTGGGCGGATGGTTTGCGCGATGACCGTGTCGAGTGTCTGGCGCATGTACTGCGCCTCGTTGCGGCCGGGTGAGATCAGCAGGTAGTTTCGGGTCATCTTGGCGTCAATCGCGTGGCGGGGTGGCGCCGGAGATCAGTTGCACGAGTCGGGCGGCTTCGTGGTCGACATCGTGGGCCGCCCACACGGCGCGTTGGCCGGCGCGCCCCATCGCTTGCAAAGTACTTTCGTCGGCCGCCATGCAGTGTTCGAGTGCGTTGACCAGACCGCCGGTATCACCCGCCGCGAACAACCAGCCGGTCGCGGGAGTCACCAGTTCGGGGATGCCCGACAGGTACGGCGCCACCACCGGCCGGCCACAGGCCATCGCTTCCATGATGACGACCGGCAACCCCTCGGAGAGGCTGGCCACCACCAGTGCGGTCGAGCCCGCGATCTCCTGCTGCACTGCCGCCGCATCGAGCCAGCCGGTGATGCGCACACGATTGCCGAGACCCGCTCGGGCGATCTCGGCTTCGACCTCGGCGCGCAGCGGGCCGTCGCCGGCCAGCACGAGTGTGAAGTCGACGCCGCGTTCGGCGAGCCGGCGCGCAGCTTCGAGCAAAAGCAATTGTCCTTTCTCGTGCGAGAGCCGGCCGATGCAGAGCAGGCGCCGTGCGGTTTTCGAGACCCGCGCTGTGTTGTGCCCGTAACCGGGTTGCAGGCCGCAGCGGACGACTTCGACCCGTTCCCAGAGCCGCTGCGGCGTCCACTTCAAAATTTGGCTGCGGCCGAACCAGCACACCGCCGCCACGAAAGCGGCACCGCCGACGGTCTCGGCCAGGCCGACTTGCGCCGGGCGGTCCATGATGTCGGAGCCGTGTGCTGTGAAGCTGTAGGGCGGGCCGCCCAACGTGCGCGTCAACAGCGCGATCTCGGCCGGGTTGGTGGCGAAGTGCGCGTGCAAGTGGGTCGCCTCGCCGGTTCGGAGCCACTCGAGCAGCAGGCAGGCCTCGGCCAGATAGACCAGATGAACCGGCAGCGGCCGCTCGGATTGCCGCGCGAGCCGGCGCACGGTTCGCAGCGCGCGCCACAGCGCCGTCGGCGAGCGCAACGCGGTGCGCAGCAGCGCAGCGGCAAGGGCCGGCGCGCCGCGTTGCAACAGGTACCGCGTGCGGGTCTGCTCGCGTCGGTCGACCGCATCGACATGCTCAGCATCCCAGCCGCGTATCGACACCCGTTGCACCGCCACGCCTTGCCGTTCGAGCGCTTCGATCTCGCGGCGGATGAAGGTGTGGCTGCCGGCGGGGTACTGGTTGATGAGGAAGGCTACCCTCAGCGGCGTCGTCGCGGCCATCGTCAACGCTTGTAGTCGAAGCTGATCGATGACGCCGTGCCGCGCGAGTGGCCGAGCCAGAATTCGCATTCACCGATCCACTCGGGCAGCTTGCCCAGCATCAAAAACGACGCGTAAGTGATGCGCCACGGCCAGCGCCCGCTCTCGCGCGACGCATTGCGCAACACAGCGAGCGGGTAGGCCAGCAACAACAACAGTGCCGGCCAGCCCCCGACCCACGTTGCTGCGAGCGTGGCCAACGGCACGGCTACCGTCCACAGCCAGGGCCGCAGCAGCCGGCGCAAGTGGGTGCTGCCGGCGTTGCGGCCGTGAAGCCACGCGGCTTGCGCGTAGCCGAAACCAACCCGCCTGCTGCGCATCCACCACTGGCCGAAACGGCGCATGTCGGCATCGTGAAACGCCATCGGCTCGCTCAGCCGCCAGATCGTGAAGCCGCGCTGGCGCAAACGCTCGCACAACTCGGGTTCTTCGCCGGCGACCAGGTCTTCGCGAAAGCCGCCGGCTGCGGCGAAAAGGTCGGCGCGCATCATCGCGATCCCGCCGCAGGCTTCGGTGGCGCCGACCGGACGATTCCACTCGCGGTCGCAGAGGCGGTTGTAGATCGAGCGCTCGGGGAAACGCTCGCGCAGCCGGCCGCACACGCAGGCAACCTCGGTGCGGGCATGCAGAAACGAACTCGCCGCCGCCAGCCAGCCGTCGATCATTTCGCAGTCACCGTCGATGAACTGCACAAAACTGATCTGCGGCTGCAGCTCGCGCAGCCGCGCGAAGCCGGTGTTGCGCGCGCGGGCGGCGGTGAACGGCGTCGACATGTCGAGCTCGACCACCTCGGCGCCGCGCGCGCGCGCAGCAGGGACCGAACCGTCCGACGACGCCGAGTCGACATAGACCACCGTGACCCGTGCGCCCGCCAGTGCCGCCAGACAGCGCCGCAGCCGTTCGCCCTCGTTGCGCCCAATCACGACAATCCCGAGGGTCGCTTGGCCTTGCTGCTGCATCGCCACGATTCAAACTGCCTTCAAGTGTTGAACAACGGTCAACACCAGATAGCCGAGCACCAGGCCGCCGCCATAGAGTGGCAGTGCCAGCAGCTCGCGCCTGATGTCGATCAAGCCGACCCGGGCCTGCGCGACCAGCATCGTCAGCCCGTTGATCACCGAGCTGGCGGCGACCGCATAAACCGCACCTGCGGCGCCGTGCCAGTAGTAGCCGGTCGGCACCGCAGCGTAAAGCGTCACGAGCCGCAGTGCGTTGAGCACGCTGAGCTGCTTGACGCGGCCGGTCGCGACCAGGCACTGGTCGAACACCGTGAGGCGAATCGACACCAGCGTCAGCGAGACAGCCGCGAGCATCCACCCGGCTTCGGCATAGCGGCTGTCGTAAAGCAGGTGCACCACCCACTCGCCCAGCACCATCAGCGCGCCCGCGGCCAGCAGGCACACCACGTCGAGCGGCATGCGGATGCGGTAGAGCGTTTCGCGCAGGCGCTCGGGCCGTTCGCGGTGCACTTCGCCGAGCGCCGGCAACACGGTCGTGCCCACCAGCCGGATCACGATGCCCTGCAGCGCGCCGACCAGCATCACCGCAAGCGAGTACGAGCCCATCAGCTTGGTATCGAGCATGCCGCTCAGCAACAAGGTGTCGCCGCCTGTCAGCAAGAACGAGAACGCTGATGAAAGCGTCACCCACTTACCGAACGAAAAAATTTCTCGGAAGGTGGGTGTATCCCACTCGAATCGATTGTTCTGCCCCTTGAGCCAGAAGTGCGAGAGCCCGGTGCGAACCAGCGCCCCGAAGATCCAGCCGCCCGCCAGCGTCCAGACCGAAGGCGCGATTACTGCCCAGACGAGTTGGAACCCGATCGTCGCCACCTGGCACACCAACTCCAACTTGGTGATGTCGCCGAGCGAGAGCCGCCGCCGTGCTGTCCAGGTCTTGGTCGACTCGAAGCCCGAGACGATGGCAAAGAGACTCACCGACGCCACCAGCGCCGGCACCATCGGCGCGGCATAAACCGAATGCACCGGCAACCAGCCGAAATCGCCCGCGGCTTTCAGCGCCGCGGCGACGAGCAGCCCTGTCAAAGCGATCAGCACGCTGCGCGCGATCTGCACCACCCAGCTGACGTTGAGGAATTTGGGTTCTTCGCCACGCGGGCTCTGGATTGAGCCCTGGCTCAGACCGAGGTCTGAAAACATCGTCAAGCCGGTCATCACGATGTAGCCGACCGACATGACGCCATACAACTCGGGCGCTAGAAGGCGGGTCAAAACAAGGCTGCTGCCCAGGCGCAACACCTGACTGAACGCGTGGCCGAAAAGCATCCAGCCCGCCGCCCGCACGAACCGCTGTTTAAGACCTGTTTGCATCGCAGGGCGCATGCCGTTGGCGGTCGTGAGGATTTCGGAAGATTGGGACATGCCGGCCGGATCAAGAGACGCTGGCCTTTTCGGAGGCGGGTGCCCCGGCAGCAGCGAGCGAGTTTAAGGGCTGCCCAACGAACCGCCGATTGATGACTTCGACCGATCGAGCCCAAAGCGCCGCCCCGCGTGACGCCCGTCACGCGCCTGTCGCAGCGCGTTATGCGCGGCGACGGCATCGCACTGGCGCGCTGCCGGCGCTCGATATCATCGGCGCGCGGCGAACGGCCGTATTGCGTGTGCTTTGAGAGTCTCTTGCCTGTGCTGAAAAAAATCTGGTCCCTGCGTCAAGACATGGTGGCCGCTGCCGCGCACTGGACAGGTGCGGGCCGCGTCTTCGAGCTCGCGCACGGCCCGGCGGCGGGCGGCTTGATCTTGATGTACCACAGCATTGCTGCGCCCGAGGCGGCGGCCTTTGTCGACCCGCCGAACCGCATTGCGCCCGAACTCTTCGAGGCCCAAGTCGCCTACCTCGCGCGGCATCGCCGCGTGGTCGCGTTGAGCGAGCTGGTCGCGCAGATCGAGCGTGGCCAAACCCCGTCGCCTGACACGGTTTGCATCACCTTCGACGACGGCTACCTCGACAACCTCACCATCGCCGCGCCCATCCTCGCTCGTCACGAGCTGCCGGCCACGGTGTTTCTCGCCACCGGCTACGTGACCCGCGGCGAATCACAGTGGGCCGACGTTCTCTTTTCGATGATGCAAGGGCGCACCCGCGACCGCATTTCGATTGCCGAACCCGGCCTCGAACGACTCGACCTCGGCTCGAGCGCCGGCATGCAGACCGCGCGCCGCGCGCTGCATCGGCAGCTGTTGCAAGCGAGCTATGCCGAACGTTGCGAACTGCTGGCGACACTGGCGCAGCAGCTCGCGCCCAGCGGCGCACCGCCTCGCCTCACGATGAACTGGGATGACGTGCGCCGGCTGCGTGACGAGCACCCGCGGTTCGAGTTCGGCGGCCACACCCGCGACCACATCGACCTGCGTTCGCACGCCGACAGCGAGGCCGAGGCGCAAATCACCGCCTGCGACCAAGACATCCAACGTGAGCTGGGCGTCACGCCGCGCCACTTCTCGTTCCCGTATGGGCGCTGGGCCGCTGCGAGCCGCGAGATCGTGATGGCACAGGGCTGGGCCTCGGCCGTCGGCGAAGGCACCGCGCTGCGCATCGGGTCACACACCGATCGCTTCTCGATCCCGCGCATCGATGCACCGCGGCGCATGAGCGACTTTCGCTTCAAGACCAGCGGCGCGCATCCGGGCCTGCTCGCGGCGCTGGGGCTGCACTGATGCGCAACGCGTTGCCCAGGGTGACCGCCGTGGTGGTCACCTACCAATCGGCTGCGACCATTCGCGAAGCCATGCAGGCCGCCGACCGTGCTCATGCTGACGGGCTGCTCGATTGCGTTGTCGTCGACAACGACAGCCGCGACGCCACGGCGGAGATCGTCAACCGAGAGTTCGGCTGGGCGCGGCTGCTGCTCACCGGTCAGAACAACGGCTTCGGGCGCGGCTGCAACATCGGCCTGGCCGAAGTCGCAACCGAGTACACCGTCTTCATCAACCCCGACGCGGTGGTCGAGCCGACGGCGATTCGCACGCTGATGCAGTTTCTCGACGCGAACCCGCGTGCCGGTGTCGTCGGCCCGGCGATCGTCGAGGCGGGCGAGGGCGGAGTGCCGGTGCTGCAGCAAACCGGCAGGCGCTTCACGCCCTTCGATGTGATCCGCGGCGCAACGCGGCTCGGCCGCTGGCGCCCGCTAGCGCACCCGATCGAGCCGGGCGCAGCCGGGGAGCCGACGGGTTGGGTCTGCGGCGCGGTGCTGATGGCGCGCACCGATTTGCTGAAGAAATTGGGCGGCTTCGACCCGCGCTTTTTTCTCTACTGGGAAGAAACCGACCTCTGCAAGCGGGTCGACGACGCCGGCTTCGAGGTCTGGGCGCTGGGTGCCGCGGTAGCGCATCACGTGGGCGGCGCGAGCTCGTCGACCGACACCACTCGCATCGGTGGCTGCATCGCGAAGCATTACTTCCAGAGCCGCTTCTACTACATGGTCAAGCACCACGGCTGGCTCGCGGCGGCGTCGGCCGAGGTGGGTGAATGCGCCGTGCTCTGCCTGCGCACCGTGGCCGATCTGCTGCGCGGCCGCGGTGCCGGCTGGCTGCGCTCGCGCCGGCAGGCCGCGCTGTTCAGCCAGCCCGAGCGGCATTGAGAGCCTGTGAACAAATCCTGCACACCCGCTCGTGCGCCCCAGGCGGCGCCGCTCGTCGTTGCAAATGCTCGCCATAGCCTGAGCTATGACTGTGCTTTGCGCCTAGATCGACACCGCCTGGAGCGCCCGCTCGGGCGCGCCGAATTCATTCACAGGCTCTGAGATGGCCGCGAGTTATCGCCTGATCCAACCGAGCGAGTTGGACGCCGGGCTGATCGAACGCTGGCATGCGGTTCAGCGGGTCGACACCACCTTCGCCAGCCCCAACTTCAACCCCGCCTTCACCCAATGCGCCGGCCGCGTGCGTGCCGATGCGCGGGTGGTCGTGATCGAGAACGACGCGCGGGTGGTCGGGTTCTTTCCGTTCCAGACCGGCGCGTTGGGCCTCGGCCGACCGATCGGCGGGCCGCTCTCTGACTTTCATGGCGTGGTCGCCGAGCCCACCGCTGAATGGGCCGCCGACGACCTGATGAGCGCGGCGCGGCTCGCGGTTTGGGCTTTCGATCACCAAGTCGGCGGCGCGAGCCGGTTCGAGCCCTTCGTGCGCTCGCATGCTGTGTCGCCGCAAATCGATTTGAGCGCGGGCTACGCCGCTTATGTGCAGGGCCGGCGCGCTGCGGGCTCCGATTACATCCCGAAGACCGAAGGCCTCGCGCGCAAGCTGGGCCGAGAATTCGGCGCGGTCGAGTTCACGCTCCACGATGCGTCTGAGAACGTTTTCAACACCCTGACCGGATGGAAGTCGCGCCAATACCGCGAGGCCGGCACCATTGACGGGTTCAAAGTGCCCTGGACGAGTGCGCTGCTGCGGCAGATTCTCGCCGCGGCCAGCCCGCACTTCAGCGGCCTGTGCTCGACCTTGCGGGTCGATGGCCGCCTGGTGGCCGGCCACATCGGCATGCGTTCGGTGACCCACCTTCATTACTGGTTCCCGGTCTACGACCCCGAGTTCGCCAAGTTCTCGACCGGCATCATCCTGTTGCTGCGCCTGGCCGAAACCCTGGCGGCTCAGGGCGTCAAGACGATCGATTTGGGCAAGGGCGATTCGCCGTACAAGCAGCGCCTGATGACCGGGCAGGTCGAGCTCGGGGAGGGCGCGATCGAGCGGCCCTCGTGGCTGAGCGCGCTGCGCCGCGCGGTGCGTGGGGCCGAGCGGCTCGCGCAAGCCGAGGGCGCGGGAGCGATGCGCCGGTTGCCGCTGCGCATCGTTCACCGGCTCGAACGCGACACCAAATTCCGCTGACAGAGACAACAACAAAATGGACTGGTATCTCGCCGCGCCTTTCATCCACGATGCCGACGACCTCTGTTTGACTCGCTTCGTGCCTGCCGATGGCCGCACCCGCTTTCAAGCCGTGCCCGCCGGCTACGAGCACGACCGCTCGCGCCGTGTCGCTGGTATGCGAGCCTGGGGCGACTACTTTCGGCATGGCAGCGCGGTTTGGGCGGCAGCGGCGAAAGGGCCGCAGCCCAGCGGCATCCTCACCTGCTTTCCGCAGCTGCCGATCACGGTCGGCCTGCGCAAGCGCCTGGCCCGATCCGACACCCCGCTCGTCGCGTGGAACATGAATCTCGGCCGCCTTTATCCCGGTGCGCGCCAGCGGCTTGCCCGCAGCGCGCTCAAGGCGGTCGACCGATTCATCGTGCATTCGCGCTCCGAGCTCGCGTCGTACAGCGAATGGCTGCAACTCGACCCGGCCCGGTTCGAGTTCGTGCCGTTGCAGCGGGCAACGCGACCGATCGTGCTCGACGAAGACACGCACGAGCCGTTTGTGCTTTCGATGGGCAGCGCGCACCGCGACTACCGGCTGCTGTTCGCGGTGCTCGATGAGCTACGCCTGCCGGCCGTGGTCGTCGCTGGCGCGCACGCGGTCGAGGGTTTGCGCGTGCCGGCGAATGTGAGCGTACGGCGCGGGCTCACGGTCGACGAGTGCCATGCGCTGGTGCAGCGTGCGCGGGTCAACGTGATCCCGGTCGACAACCCGTTCACTGCCTCGGGCCAGGTCACCTTGCTCGACGCGATGGTTTACGGCCGCGCGACCGTGATGACCCGCTGCCCGGCCAGCGTCGACTACGTCGAAGACGGCCGTGAGGCGTGGCTGGTCGAGGCCGGCGACCACGCCGCCATGAAGACCGCGATCGCGACCCTGTGGGACGACCCCGCACGGCGCGCGGCGATGGGTCAGGCGGCGCGCGCTGCGGCGGTCGAGCGCTTCTCCGACGAAGCGATCGGTCGCGAGTTGGGCCGGGTTTTGCGTGACGTGGCGCGCCCCGCCTGATCGAGTGCGCAGCGACTGAACTCATGCGATGAAGAACGCGTTTCTGATCCTCGCCCATGCCGACCCCGAGCACCTCGACCGGTTGGTCATGGCGCTCGACCACGAGAGCGATGTCTACGTGCACGTCGACGGCAAGAGCGATCTCGCAGCGTTCGACCGGGTTCGCAGGCACCACCACGTCAGGTTCATCGACGTGCGATTTCGAGTGGCGTGGGCGGGCATCTCGATGGTCGATGCGACCCTCGCCTTGATGCGCGCGGCGATGGCCTCGGGAGAACGCTACGGCCATGTCGGCCTGCTGACCGGCGCCGACTACCCGCTGAAAAGCGCAGCGGCTCTGCACGCCCTACTTGCCGGGCAGCCCGAGCGCGAATTCATCCGCCTCTCGGCCGTGCGTGAGAGCCCGCAGCGGTATCTCAAATTGGTCGAGCGCCGGCATTTTCGCGAGCCGTGGCTCGGGGGCGGCTCCAAGGTGCTGGATTTGGCCGACCGCGCGCTGCGCAAGAGCCTCTCGGCGCTCGCACTGCCGAACCCATGGCGCCGCGAGGTGGTTCCCTACCGCGGCCACACCTGGTGCGCGATCACGGCTGCATGCTGCCGCCACATTGTCGAATTCGACCGCGACAACCCCTGGTACCGCGAGATGAACCGCCACACGTTCGCGCCCGATGAGCACTACTTTCACACCTTGATCGGCAACTCGCGCTTCGCTGCCTTTGCAACCGTTCAACCTTGCCAGGGCGGCCTCTACCCGATGGCCTCGACCCACTTGATCGACGCTTCGCTGACCAAGTGGTTCACGGCAGCCGACTGGCTGCTGGTGCGCAAATCAGAAAAGTTTTTTTTGCGCAAGGTCCGGTCGCAAGACGGCCGCGAGTTGCTCGATCTGATTGACCGCGAGCTGCGCGCGGTGCCCGCCGCTGTGCCCCAGCAACCTGCAACAGCCAAGAGACAAACCCAATGATCGATCGCCTGCCCGCTCTCGACGGCTTGCGCGCCGTTGCCGTCTTGATCGTGATCGGCAGCCACATCGTCTCGCCGATCTTTCCGGGGCAGTTCGGCGTGACGCTGTTCTTCTTTATCAGCGGATTCATCATCACCCGAATGTTGTTGCAAGAGCAGGGCGCAAGCCTCGCGGCGTTCTATGTTCGACGATTTTTCCGGCTGTACCCGGCGCTGCTTTTCTACGTGGTTTGCAGCATCGGTGGTGCCATGCTGATCGGCGGTCGGGTCGAATGGAAGCACGCACTGGCCGCGCTGCTCTTCTTCATCAACTACCTGGAGCCGATTGGCGTTTCGGGCTTTCTGACCCACACCTGGAGTCTCGCGATCGAGGAGCACTTCTACCTCGTCTTCCCGCTGCTCGTGGTGCTGCTGCGTGGCCGGCTGATCTGGGCCGTGGTGGCGTGCATGGTCGGCTGTTTGGCGATGCGCGCGCTGGCCGTGGGCAGCGTCTCGCCGTCACAAATCATGGGCATGACCCATTTCAGGGTCGACTCGATCGCGTGGGGTTGCTGGGTCTCGGTGATGATTCATCGCAGCGCCGAGCCGGGTGTCCGCAAGGTGCTCGAGCTGATGTCGACGCCCGTCGCTGTGGTGTTTGCCGCGTTGCTGTTGGTGGCCTCGTTCGCGGTTCGCGACGATACGTTTCGGCTCACGTTGCGCTTCACCTGCCAGGCGCTGGCCTTTGCGATCTTCTTCATCGCGATCTTCTGGCGCCAAGCGCGTAACTCGATTGTCAGCGTGCTCGAGTGGCGGGGGCTGGGCTACATCGGGCTCATCAGCTATTCGCTCTATCTCTGGCACATGTTTGGCCGGATGATCGCCTACCGGTTGGGTTATGAGATCGGGCCGATGGCGCCGATCGCGTTGCCGATCACGGTGTTGGCGTCACTGTTTTCGTACTACTGCATCGAGTCGCCATCACGCCGATTCGGCGCGCGGCTGGCCAAGCGCATCACCGATCGGTCAGCGCGCGCCGGCCGGGCCGAGCTGGCGGGGCCGCTTCCACTGGAGCGCTGATTTCTCGACCAGGTGCCACGAGGCCGCGGCCATCGCGCCGGTCGCGACGAACGACGCGGCCAACATCGCGCCGGCCGAAATGTGCGGCACCAGGCTCGCGATCACCTGTTGAACCGGCCAGGCGTAGACGTAAATGCCGTAGGAGTAGTCGCCCATCCGGTTGAAGCGCCGCAACACGCCACCAGGCAGGTAGGCGGCACAAAACACCACGTAGGGCAGCGCCAGTGGATAGACGATCACGAAGAGAGGTCGGCTCAACCCGGCCAGCAAGATCGCCAGAAATGCAACCGCGAAGACACGCGCATCGAGCACGATCTTTGCGCGGTAAACGTAGAACGCCGCGCCGGTAAAAAACATCGCCACCAGTCGCACGGCGTTCTTCGGCAGCAGGCTTTGGTCGGCCAGGTGCAGCATCATCGCCGTCAGCGCCAGCGCAACGATCGCGCGCGGCAGCCAGCGTGCGGCATCGGCACGAAGTGCCGCCACCCCCAGCCACACCAATACCAGCATCGCGTACATCGCGATCTCGTAGGGCAAGGTCCAGAGCGAGGCGTTCACCGCATGCGGTAGCGGCGCATGCTCGAAGCCGCCCGGCAACGTGTGCGCCACGCCAGTCACCAGGGTGGAGGTGCGCGCCAGGTAGACCCAGGTCTCGGCATGGCCGAAGAACGCCGTTGGCGCCAACGACGTAAAGCCGAAGCCGACCACGAGCACCGTCAGCAGCACCGCCACCACCAGGGCCGGGTAGATGCGCAGCACTCTCGCGATGACGAAGCTGCGAAGTTCCTTGCGTGCCAGCAAGCTTGCGGTGATCAGGAAGCCGCTGGTCAGGAAGAACACATCGACCGCGATCGCGCCGAAGGTGATGCCCAGCGATTGGCTCAGCGGCTCGGTACGCTTGTCTCCCGACGAGAGCGCAAAGCTGTGGCTGAACAACACCGCCGTGGCCGCGATGAACCGGATCAGGTTGAAGTTGTTGTCGCGGCTGCTCGCGAATCGGGCCAGCGACTGCTGCGGCAGGTTCTCGTGAAGTGGGTTCATGTCGGCGGGCCGGGTCGGTAAAGGGGCCGGGCGCTCGGGGGCGGGGTACAAGCTCGGCGCGAGTCTAGTCGCCCGCGTGCCCGGCCTGCTCGGCATGTGGCGTTATCGAGAGACGATGCCGTGCTTTCTTTCATGCCGGAAGCGACCTCTGGGCATCATCCGACCAATCGCTTCAAATCGGTGTGCGACGATATTGGCCTGCCCCTTTCCACCGGCGCAAGCCGCGCGCCACTCGCATGCCCACGCTGTACCGCTCACTGCTCGTCGTTGCCGTCATCGGTTGGCTGGGGCTCTTGATTGCGCGCCGGGCGTTCGCGCCGTTGATGATGTCCCACGACGATTACCGTCGGCGGCGCAACCTGTGGGGTGTGCTCACGGTCGCGGCGTTTCTCATGCCGAACTTCTGGGCCTACGCCGTCTTTGCCGCGGTGGCGATTTGGTACACGGCCAAGCGCGACACCAATCCCGCGGCGCTTTTCGCGTTGCTGCTGGTGATCGTGCCGCCGCTGGAGGCGGCGATCCCGGTGCTGTTCACGCTGCACCACCAGCGCGTGCTGGTGCTCGTGTTGCTCGCGCCGCTGGCGTGGCGCCTGATGAAGACACCGCAGGAGCCCGGTACGACCAAGCCGTGGGCCGATAAATTTCTGCTCGCGTTTTGCGCGTTGCAGTTCGTTCTGCTTTTTCCGTACACATCGGCCACCAATTCACTGCGGCAAGTCTTTCTGCTGTTTGCCGACACCTGGTTGCCCTACTACGTGATGAGCCGCATCTTCACGCGACGCGAGCAGCTGCGCGACGCGATGGCGTGCTTCGT
>JAYUWC010000241.1:0-13425 GCA_043753755.1 Rhizobacter sp. | reverse complement strand
CGCCCGCAGCGTTGCCTGCAGCGATTGCACCGGCTTCTGCGTTGCGGGTGCTGCCGCCGAGCGACGAGCCACCCCCCTGGCTCGACGCGCCCTTCGAGGATGAGCTCGACGAGCCGATGGCGCAGGTCGCCCATCAACCCGCGCCGCGGCCCTCCGATGTCGCCGTGACGAGCTTCACGCCGACCGCGCTCGGCGAGCGCTGGGCCGGTTTGGTGCGGGTGATGACCGAGGCCGGCGCGATCAGCGCATTTGCCCGCGAACTCGCAATGCAGTCGCAATGCGTCGGCCTCGATGAGGGCGGTGCGCCTGTGGTGTGCCGATTGAGGGTCGACCGCGAAAACCTGCGCGCCGCGGCGCCTCGCGAGAAACTGCAAGCCGCGCTGGCCGAGGCGCTCGACCGCCCGGTGCGCCTCGAGGTCGAGGCCGGCGCGGCTGAAGACTCGCCTGCCCGCCGCGACGCCGCCGAGCGGGCGAGGCGACAGGCCGAGGCCGAGCAGATCATTCACGACGACCCGCTGGTACAGGCCCTTATGGCGCAATACAAAACCGCGCGCATCGTGCCCGGGTCGATCAAACCGCATTGACAGGCGCCGCCGGGCCGCCCCCGGGCGAATTCGCGGCAATATTTACCAGGAGCAAACGCAATGATGAAGAACCAGTTGGCCGGGCTGATGAAACAAGCCCAGGCGATGCAAGACAACATGAAAAAGGCGCAAGACGAACTCGCGCTGATCGAGGTCGAGGGCCAGTCGGGCGCCGGCCTCGTCAAGGTGGTCATGACCTGCAAGCACGACGTCAAGCGCGTCACCATCGACCCCAGCCTGCTCACGGATGACAAAGACATGCTCGAAGACCTGGTCGCGGCGGCCGTCAACGACGCCGTTCGCCGTGGCGAAGCCGTGAGCAGCGAGAAGATGGGCAAGCTCACGGCCGGCATGCCCATGCCGCCCGGAATGAAGTTTCCGTTTTGAGGGCAGACCGCCTGATCCTGGGCTTTCCCGCCGCATGACCGAGCCTTCGCTAGACGCGTTGATCGAAGCCTTGCGCCGCCTGCCGGGCATCGGTGTCAAGTCAGCTCAGCGCATGGCGTTCCATCTGCTGCAGCACGACCGTGAAGGCGCACGCCGCATCGCATCCGCGTTGCAATCGGCGGTGACCCATGTTCGCCACTGTGAGCGTTGCCATACCTTCACCGAAGCGCCGGTCTGCGCCGTCTGCCTCGACGGCAAGCGGGACACGCGCCAACTCTGCGTGGTCGAAACACCCGCCGACCAAGCGGCGCTCGAGCGCACCGGCAGCTACCGAGGCCTCTACTTCGTGTTGATGGGTCGGCTCAGCCCGCTCGACGGCGTGGGCACGGACGACATCGGCGCTCGCGAGTTGCTCGACCGCGCTGCCGACGGCCATACCGAAGAGGTCATCATCGCCACCAACTTCACCGCCGAAGGCGAGGCGACGGCCCATGTGCTTGCCGAAGCGCTGAAGGCCCGCGGCGTGCGCGTGACCCGGCTTGCGCGCGGCGTGCCGATCGGCAGTGAACTCGAATACGTCGACCTCGGCACCATCGCACACGCGCTCAGCGACCGGCGCTGAGCAAAACTTCCATACGGTCAGGCCCAGGCTTTCGACACCCTGCGCGGGCGCGGCGCGCCTACCGCAGATTAGCTCCCGACTAGGCCAGTGCGGCTCTTCTTGTTGGCACCCGTGGTGCGGGTGCCGGGGTGCGCCGCCGGGTGGGTCGACGGTTTGGCCGCGTGGGCGGTGCGCGTCGCCTTCGAACGGCCAGTGTTGCTTTTTGCCGCTACGTAGACCAGCACGGTCTGCCCCGGCTTGAAGCTCGTGGCTGAGCCGACCTGATTCCATTGCGCAACCTGCGTCGTGCTCACCCGGTAGCGCTTGGCGATGGTCGCGACGCTGTCTTTGCGGCCGGCCTTGAACGAGACTTTGCGCAACGGTGGAGCGTCGGGTGCGAGCGCCATCGTTGCGTTGTCGGCAATCTGCGCCGAGACGTCGGCCGAGCGATGGTCGCCGCGCGGCACGAGCAGCGTCGAGCCCGCCTTGACAAGCATCCGCGGCGGGATGCGGTTGACTTCGCGCAACTGCACCTCACCCATGCCGGCCTGACGCGCTGCCTCGGCTGGGCGCATGGTTTTGGGCACGACCCAGGCCGTCCAGCTGGCGAGAGGTCCGCGGTGCTGCGGCAGCGCTTTGACAAAATTGTTGGCGTTGTCGTAAGGCAGCAGCACCTGCGGCGTGCCGGCCGCGAGGATCACCGGCTTGTTCATCTGCGGGTTGAGGTATTGAAACTCGTCGAGCGGCATCGCGGCTAGCTTGACGGCGACCGCCACGTCCATGTCGCGCTCGATCGGCACGCTCAAGAAGTAAGGGTGGTTGCGGAGCGGCGGCAGGCTCAGGCCGAAGTCGCCCGGGCGCGCAACGATGTTTTTCACGGCTTGCAACTTGGGCACGTAGTACTGGGTCTCGTTCGGCATCTTCAGCGAAAGGTAGTCGGTCGGCAGGCCCAGCTTCTGGTTGCGCGCGATGGCACGCTGCACGCTGCCTTCGCCCCAGTTGTACGCAGCAAGCGCCAGATGCCAGTTGCCGAACATGGCGTTCAGGCGCTGCAGGTAGTCGAGCGCGGCGCGCGTCGACTGCAGCACATCGCGGCGGTCGTCTCTGAAGATGTTTTGCTTGAGCGCATAGTCGCGGCCTGTGCCGGCCATGAATTGCCACATGCCCGAAGCGCGTGCGCTCGATATCGCCTGAGGGTTGAACGCGCTCTCGATAAAGGGCAGCAAGGCCAGCTCGGTAGGCATGCCGCGGCGCTCTAGCTCTTCGACGATGTGGAACATGTAGCGCCCGCCGCGTTCGGTCATCCGCTGCACGTAGTCGGGTCGGGTTGCGTACCACTGCTCGCGGTTGCGCACGAGATCGCTTTCGAGGTCGGGCATCGCGAAGCCACGGCGTACGCGGTCCCAGAGGTCGGTCTGTGCGCTGCGGTCTTCGAGGTCGAGCCGCACCTCGGGCCGCAACGGGTCGACCGGCACCGGCGCGACCGCAACTTCTCGCTCCGCCGACGCCGCACTCGCCGCCATGGCTGACCGCGGTGCCGACGCTGCGAGCGTCGCGTTGGCGGTATCGGCACCCGGGCTCGCCAAGGCCGGCGTCGATGGGCCGACCGGTATGGCGCATGCCGCAAGTACCCACATCGACGCCAGAAGCGGCAAGATCACCGCAGATGCGCGGCTGGCAACGGATTGGCCTGACCGGCCCGGCGTAAATGTCGTCATGGGAAATCGTTCTTCCATTGTCTGAGGGCAGCCAGCACGGCGACGGGTTCGTCGGAGGCGGCGCCGTGGGCGAGGGCGCTTTGCGCGACCGTGGTCTGGTCGCAGCGCATGAAGGGATTGATGTCGCGCTCGAGCGCCACGGACGAGGGCAACGTGGGCTGCCCCGCCGCGCGCGTGGCCTCGCACCAGTCGGAGTACTTGCGCAGCGCCGCATTTGCCGGCTCGACTGCGCGCGCGAACTTCAAGTTCGACAGCGTGTACTCGTGCGCGCAGCAGACCCGCGTGGTGCCCGGCAGCGCCGCGAGACGCCGGAGCGAGCCGTGCATGTCGGCAGGCGTGCCTTCGAAGAGGCGGCCGCAGCCACCCGAGAAAAGCGTGTCGCCGCAAAAGAGAATCGGCGCCATGTTGGCATCGCCGGCATGAAAGTAGGCGATGTGGCCGCTGGTGTGGCCGGGCACGTCGATGACCTCGAAGCGCAAGCCGAGTGCCTCGAGGGTCTCACCGTGCGATAAGGGCACGTTGGGCTGCGGGGTGCGTTCGCGTTGGGGCGCATACACCGGACCGCGCAGTCGTGGGCGCAACGCGTCGATGCCGCCGACGTGATCTGCGTGATGGTGGGTCACTAGAATCGCAACAAGCGTAAGGCGCTGGGCGTCGAGTGCCGCGATCACCGGTGTGGATTCACCCGGATCGACGACGAGGGCGCCTCTGCCATCGTGGAGCATCCAGATGTAGTTGTCGGTGAAAGCAGGCAGGGCAATCAGGTTCATGGCAGAGCGAACGATTATAGATTTGACCGATTGGCTGGCGACCCCTGCAGGCCGCTACGTTCTGCAGTGGGAACAGACCCACCTCGACGCGGCGGTGGCCGACCTCTTTGGCTTTCACGCGTTGCAGCTAGGCCTGCCCGAACTCGATGCCTTGCGGGCCAATCGCATGCCGCATCGCTGGGTCGCCAGTGAGCGGGTGTCGACCGCGCCCGAGCCTACGTCAATCGCGTCGACATCCGTCCCATCTTTACCGAACGAAGGGGAAACGCCACCGCCCGCGGCGATCGCGCTGCACTGCGACTTCGATACGCTGCCCTTCGACAGCAACAGCCTCGATCTGATCGTGCTCCCGCATGCACTTGAACTCGCGCGTGACCCGCACCTGGCGCTGCGCGAGGTCGAGCGCGTGCTGATGCCCGAGGGCCGCGTCGTCATCGTCGGCTTCAACCCTGCGAGTCTGTGGGGTTTGCGTCAACACCTCGGACACTGGCGTCGGTGCCTCGCGCCCAACTTGCAGCGGCGCCTCTTCTTGCCGCAGGCCGGCGAATTCATGCGCTATCGGCGCCTGCGCGACTGGCTGCGCTTGCTGAGCTTCGAGGTCGAGTCGGGCCGTTTCGGCTGCTACCGGCCACCGGTCGGATCAATGAAGTGGTTGACGCGATTCGAGTGGGCCGAGCGGGTCGGCGAGCGCTGGTGGCCGGTGTTCGGCGCGGTCTACTTCGTCGTGGCGGTCAAGCGCGTGCGCGGCATGCGCCTGGTCGGTCTGGCGCGCTCAAAGCGTGCGCTGCCGAATGCCGCACCGGCACCGGTGGTTGCGACCCATCATCATTCAGAGAACAACGAGCCATGAACCCCACCACCATCGGGTCGACAGAAGCAGCGCCGGCCCTGGCGATCCACTGCCCGCAGGTCGTGATCTACACCGACGGTGCCTGCAAAGGCAACCCCGGCCGTGGCGGCTGGGGCGCCTGGCTGCGCACGGGCGAGCATCAGAAAGAACTCTTCGGCGGCGAGCTGATGACGACCAACAACCGGATGGAGCTGACCGCGGTAATCGAGTCGCTCGCCTCGCTCAAGCGGACCTGCGATGTCACCCTCTATACCGACAGCGAATACGTACGCAAAGGCATCACCGAATGGATTCACGGCTGGAAAATGCGCGGCTGGAAAACCGCCGACAAGAAGCCCGTGAAAAACGCCGATCTGTGGCAGCGCCTCGATGCGCTGCGCAATCTGCATCAGGTCGAGTTGCGATGGGTCAAGGGCCACTCGGGCGACCCGGGCAACGAGCGCGCCGACGCGCTGGCCAATCGTGGCGTCGAAGTCGCGCGGTGACATCAGCTGACCTGCAGCGCGTGCTTCGATCCTAGATCGTCAAGCAGCGCGATCATCCGAGACTTAAAAACGCAGACATTGCGCAGCAGGACGCTAGCGACGCCGCCGGGGTACGTCGTTGCGGCTTGCTCGCACCAACAGCATTCCACCTCGGGGTTGATGACATCGGGCGGCGCGCCCTCGTATGCCCTTCGACAAAGTGACGGCTGGCATAACGTGCAATGAGCACGTGTATGTTGGACTGCAGGCAGTTAGGATCTTTCGACTAGGCACGTAGACACCCTTTCGTGTCAAAACCCCAATGCGCTTTCTACTCCCCTTGTTCGCTTACCCACTGTTCGGCGCACTCGTGCTGTCTGCCTGTGGCGGTGGTGGCCCGTCCACCGCCCCCGCGGCCACGGCGCCACCATTACAAACTTTTCCAACTGAGGTGCCCCTTCTCGTTTCGCTCCCCGTCGAGGTACTCGGAGAGGTCGGAACCGTCAAGACTGTCACTTTAAATGTCAGCGCGCCGGGGTCGGCGCGCTGGCTTTTGCTTCGAACGCACGGCATTCGCTATGCCGGAAAAGCGAGCATCCAGGTCAACGACGATTCGTGGATTCCCTTGAGCAACGCAACGGTTGAAATTCCCGAACCCGCGAAGTCGTTCGGCGGCATCGGCGGGGGCTTTGCGACGTTGACATTGCAGGTTCCGCTCTCTGCCATTGCGCTTAAGTCCGGCAGAAATAGCTTCAAGTTCCGGTTCGACAAGTCAAACGGGCTGTCGATGGGCTACCGAGTGCTCGGCATCGACATACTTGCTGCCGACGGGCAAAGCGTTTTGGAGCAAGGCCAGTTCGTGCTGGACGATCCCACCAAATGGGAAGCTCCGCAGGGAGGCGACGCCACGCGGGGGGATCGGCTGTGGAAAACCGCCGATCTGGTCGACAGCCCAATCTCAAGCAAAGTTATCCGGGCACGTTGCGCAGACTGCCACTCGAGCACCGGCAAGGACCTGAAGTTTTTTGGCTATTCAAACAACTCAATCATCGAACGCGCAAAGTTCCATGGGATGTCCGAGCAGAACGGCAAGGACTTGGCTGCCTACATTCGGCGACTAGACATCCCGGTTGCAGGACGCCCATGGAATCCACCCTTCCAACCTGGCGCCGGCAATACCGATCGAAGCCAGACGGCGTTTTCGGCAGGTGCTGGTATCGACGCCGTTGTGAACGAAGACGAGACGATTGCCGCCATCTTCAATGACCGCTACGACCGGTCGCAGTTGATCGACTCAGCCACGGGAACCCTACGCCGCCTACAGGTGAACAACATCCCCATCTCGCTCCAGCTGCCGGATTGGGCCCACTGGCTTCCGGAGGTTCATCCGAAGGACGTGTTGGGCGAAGCGTTCGGCGCGCTCCAGGTGCAGACGCGCTACCTGGCGCTTCGCGAGCGTCTGATGACGAAAAAGCTGGATGTCGCGGAATGGAACCGCTACTTAAAAGACTTGGGCAACTATCCATTTCTCTTCGCGTCCGGTGGCGGTGCGCGAGCCGATTTCACCAGCTGGCAACAAAAGGCAGAGGACTGCTGCAACTCAATGCGTAGCAGCATTCTTGGTCCGAGTTTTTCGGGCACATGGGACGCCGCCACGGCGCGAAATGTTTACGGTGCCGCCGTGTGGATGCAGGTGCGCGCGTGGGAATTGATGACGGATTTTGAGCTTTCCGAATATGCGCAGGACGCCTATCCCATGGGCGAGAAGCGGGCCTGGTTCAGCGAGCGAAGTCTGTTCGATACATCGCCGTTCCAACTCGGGATAGACGGGAAGGATTGCTCCTCGGGCACATGTGGGGGCCGCTTGACCGGCAGTTCGATCGGCAATACGAATGTGAACTATGCGTACCTGGCAAACAGTTGGTACAACCTTCAGTTCTTGTTGAACCCTGGCCAACGCAGTTGCGGCGGTCACCGCTGTATGGACTGGGGCTACACGTACGGCTGGTTCGGCGATCTTTTCCGGGCCAACGGCTTGTACGGTGGCGGCAGACGGCTGCTGTTCGGACTGAAGTCGATGGACGAGCACGACACAAACAGCGGCACGGCCTGGAACGGGTTTAGCTTTGCGACAGCGAATATCCTGCGGCCTTTAAGCCTTAACGATTCGGTCGCCCAGTTGTTTTGGGGTGACGCTAGCCACCCGAACCGCAAGCGCGCGCTTCAAATCGCAGTACAGGTTTGGCTCGAAAAGCTTGGCAACTGGACGGTCGAGACATGGCGTCAGCAAAATTACGGGCAGTCCGAAGACGGCGCCAACTTCATGGACGACACCCGCGTGGTCGGCACAGGAAGTGGGGAAGTGCAAGACCGCAGTCTTGCGGACGGTCATTGGTACGGAACGATCGCCTTGAAGACACTCGGCATACACCCTTCGGTGATCAACGCTTCTGCCCGCTTTGGTGCTGCCATGTGGCCACGCAATGACTGGGCGTCGCAAGGCGTCTCGCCTTCTGGCGTTTCGCCGGCCAACCTTATCCTTTCCAGGGCCTCCGGGGGCGGCGTTCTGGTGGGGTGGAGCTCTGCTCCTGGCGCCCAGTCTTACAACGTGTACCGGTCGACCCGTGCAGATGGGCCGTGGGTGAGCGTCGCGCTGCTTACCCCGTTGGCGAGCTTCGTCGATCGGCCATCCGAATCGGGAAGGACCTACCATTACTCGGTTTCGGCCAACTCGTCGAGCACTGAGTCCGCTCTGTCAAACGCAACGAGCATTTCGTACTGAGACGAATGGGTCCGGAGGCCGCACTGGAATTGGGTTTGACCTCTTTCGGCGCCGTCGGTAGTCACTCCGTCGCGCAACTCTGTTTGTTTGGCCTGCGCAGCAGTTGGCGCCGCATCTCATCGGGCTGACCGCTACAGTCCAAAAATTTTGACCGCTCCAGGGTGACTTGTGTCCGCACGACGACCGCTTGCCAAGCGGTCGAATACCATGTTGAGTGAGGCAAACGCACCTCAGCGACCAGTAGTCGGTCCGCTTATCCAACAGGAGACGGACACTTTGTTAAAAACGGAGCGAGTCGTCTGTGCTGCCCAACATAGAGCCTTGCCGGACGCCGGCCGAATGCGCCAAGACCGGTGCGTTCATGGGCCATCACGATTCGGCCTACTGCACCATTTCCTTCCGACTCCGGCCTTAGCAAAAGGACGTTAGATGACCGTCGTCCACGCCGTTGACCGCCCGGCGCGTCAAGATTTCCATTTGATTGCGCTGGTCGGCATCGCGCATTTGGCGAGTCACTTCAGCCAGCTGCTGCTGGCGCCGCTTTTCCCGTACCTGAAAGAAGCGTTTTCGGTCAGCTATACCAAACTCGGTTTTTTGATGACGCTCTTCTTCGTGGTCTCGTGCATCGTGCAGGCCGCGTCGGGTTTCGTGGTCGACCGCTGTGGCCCGAGGCCGGTGTTGTTCGGTGGTCTGGCACTGCTCGGCTGCGCGGCACTCGGCTTTGCGAGCAGCCACAGCTACGCATCGCTCGCAGGCTTTGCAGTGGTTGCCGGCGTTGGCAACGGTGTGTTTCATCCGGTCAACTACACGCTGTTGAACCGCAAGGTGCAGCCCTCGCGTCTGGGCCATGCGTTCAGCGTGCACGGCATCACCGGCAGCTTGGGGTGGGCGCTGGCGCCGGCAATGCTCGGGCCGCTGGCGATCGCATTCGGCTGGCGCGTTGCCTTGGTCGGCGCGGCGTTGCTGGTGTTTGCGGTGCTGGCGCTGCTTTGGTTCAACCGTGCGCAACTCGTGCTCGACGTGCAGGTGGCCCCCAACGCCGGCAGCAGTGCCGTCGCGCTTGCCGAGCCCAGCTTCGCCTTTTTGAGATTGCCCGCCGTGTGGATGTGCTTCGGCTTCTTTTTCTTCTATGCGATGGCCTTGAGCGGCGTGCAGCTGTTCGCGCCCGAGGCAGCACGGCAGCTGCACCAGGTGCCGATCGAGTGGACCGCCATCTGCCT
Source organism: Rhizobacter sp. (assembly GCA_043753755.1). Lineage (GTDB taxonomy): Bacteria > Pseudomonadota > Gammaproteobacteria > Burkholderiales > Burkholderiaceae_C > LMDS01. The sequence continues at coordinate 4,049 of JAYUWC010000241.1, read as the reverse complement.
GAGCGTCTACATGGTCTGCAGCGCCAGCGGCATGGTGGCGGGTGGCTTCTTGGCGGCTGATGCGGCGCGCTGCGAGCGCGTCATCGCAGTCGGCATCGGCTGCGCGGCGGTGATCGGGCTGGTGATCGGGTTTGCCGATCTGCCGGCTTGGGCGGTGCCGGTGCTGTTCGGTGCGATGGGGTTGGGGGCGGGCATCGCCGGGCCATCGCGAGACCTGATCGTCAAGCGCGCTGCGCCGGCCAACGCCACCGGGCGGGTCTACGGCGTCGTGTATTCGGGCCTCGACATCGGCCAGGCCGTGGCGCCGCTCATATTCGGCACGCTGATGGACCGCCATCAACCGGCGCTGGTCTGGCTCGGCATCGCATTCGTGCAAGCGGTGCTCATCGTCAATGCGTTCAGCGTGCGCAAAGCGCGCCGCAGCCATCTCGCGCCTGTCGCGGTCGGCGCATGAAGCGGCCCGCGGGGCACCTGCTGGTCGAGGCCCTGATCGCACAGGGTGTCGACACCGCGTTCGGTGTACCGGGCGAGAGCTTTCTCGCGGTGCTTGACGGTTTTTACGAGCACCGCGATCAGATCCGCTTCATCGCCTGTCGACAAGAAGGCGGCGCGGCCTTCATGGCCGAGGCCCAGGGCAAGTTGACCGGGCGCCCCGGCATCTGCTTCGTGACCCGCGGGCCGGGCGCCACGAATGCGAGCATCGGTTTGCACACCGCGTTTCAAGACAGCACGCCGATGATCTTGTTCATCGGCCAAGTCGCGAGCGACCAGCGCGACCGCGAGGCTTTTCAGGAGCTCGACTACCGCCAGGTATTCGGCCCCGGAACGCTAGGCCTCGCAAAGTGGGTCGGTGAGGTGCACGACGCGGCACGACTGCCCGAATATGTGGCACGCGCCTTCCATGTGGCGATGCAGGGCCGGCCTGGGCCGATCGTATTGGTGCTGCCGGAAGACATGCTGACGACGCTCACCGATGCCGCGGTGCTGCCGCGCGCCCTGCCTGCGCTGGCCTGGCCCGCGCCGGGTGCGCTGCGGGATGTGCGCACGATGCTGCTCGCCGCCGTGCGGCCGCTCGTGATCGTCGGCGGCAGTGGCTGGGACGCCGCCTCGGCAAGCGCCCTGCAGCGCTTCGCCGAGGGCTGGAACCTGCCGGTGGGCTGCGCCTTTCGACGCCAGGATTTGTTCGACAACCACCATGCCAATTACGCCGGCGACATCGGCATCGGTATCAGCCCGAAACTCGCCCAGCGCGTGGCCGATGCCGATCTCATCCTCGCGATTGGCCCGCAGCTCGGCGAGATGACTACCGGCGGCTACACGCTGCTCGCCGCGCCACGGCCGCGGCAAAAGCTGATTCATGTTCATGCCGGTGCCGAAGAACTCGGCCGCGTCTATGCCGCCGACCTGATGCTGCAATCGGCGATGGCCTGTGCCGCGAAAGCCCTCGAAGGTCTGGCGCCGTCAACGCACTTGCCGTGGAATAAATGGACGGCGGCAGCGCATACCGACTTCATCGCCAACGCCGAGGCTGCACCGATTGCGCCGCTCGACATGGCCGAGGTCGTAAAGACGATTCAGCGCCTCGCGCCGGCCGACAGCGTGCTCACCAACGGCGCGGGCAACTACAGTGGCTGGCTGCACCGGTTCTATCGCTACCCCGGTCTGCAACACGCCGGCCGCACCCAACTCGCGCCGACCTCGGGCGCGATGGGCTACGGCGTGCCGGCCGCCATTGCGGCGGCACTCTTGCAGCCGCATCGCACCGTGATCAACCTCGCCGGCGACGGCGACTTTTTGATGACCGGCCAGGAGCTGGCCACGGCAACCGGCTACGGTGCCGGCCGCGGCACCGCCGACAGATTGATCGTGATCGTGGTCGACAACGGCAGCTACGGCACGATCCGCATGCACCAGGAGCGCGAGTACCCGGGCCGGGTGAGCGGCAGCGACCTCTTCAACCCCGACTTCGCCGCGCTGGCGCGGGCCTACGGCTGGCACGCCGAGCGCATCGATGCGACCGCGGCATTCGAGCCGGCGTTTGCCGCGGCGCTGCAGGCCGATGCGCCGACGCTGTTGCACCTGAAGCTGGATCCCGAGGTGAGCACCTCGCGCAGCAGCCTCACCGAGATTCGCGCGCATGCGACCGACCGCCAGCACCGCACTTGACGATGCCGCTCGAGCACGGAGCCAGCCGACATGACGACCTCTAGTTCTGCCCAAGTTGACCTCACCGGCGACCTATGCGACCTGCACAAGAGCAGCACCGACGCCAGTTTTCGGTTGCTGCCGCCGGTGTTCTCAGACTACGGCGGCAGTCTCAGATTTGCCGGGCCGATCAGCACTGTGAAGTGCTTCGAAGACAACTCGCTCGTCAAGGCCGCGCTCGAAGAACCGGGCCAGGGGCGGGTGCTCGTAGTCGACGGCGGCGGCTCGTTGCGGCGAGCTCTCGTCGGCGGCAACATTGCGGCTGCTGCGGCACAAAACGGCTGGGCCGGATTGGTCGTCCTGGGCGCCGTTCGAGACAGCGCCGAGCTGCGCCACTGTGCCATCGGCATCCGGGCGCTTGCGTTGATTCCGATGCCCACCGAGCGCCGCGGTGAGGGTCAGCGTGACATCGCGGTGCTGTTGCTGGGCATACGCATCGCGCCCGGCGAGTGGCTGGTTGCCGACGAAGACGGCATCGTCGTGATGCCCTCGCCGCCGACCCGAGCGCAATCAGGCGTCGAAGACTTCTAGGGCGCGGTCCATGCCGCCCTCGGTGATCGCGAGCATGGCCTGCTCGCGCACCGCCGGCTTCGGGTGGTAGGCGATGCTGAGGCCGACGGCCTTCATCATCGGCAGGTCGTTCGCGCCGTCGCCCACCGCGATCGCCTGAGCCGGCGATATGCCGAGGCGGGCGCAGGACTCGAGCACGGTACGGCGTTTTTCCTCACCGTCGACGACCTCGCCCCAAGCTTGACGAACGAGCCGGCCCGTCAGCACGCCTGCTTCGATCTCGAGCATGTTGGCGCGGGCTTCATCGAGCTGAAGGCGGGCCTTGATCCGGTCGCTGAAGAAGGTGAATCCGCCCGACACCAGCAGCGTCGCAAGACCCGCATCGCGGCATGCCTGCACGAATCGCTCGGCGCCGGGGTTTAGCAACAGGCGCTGCGAATACACCTCGTGCAGCGCCGACTCGGGCACGCCGCGCAGCAGCGCGAGCCGCTGGCGCAGGCTTTCGGCGAAATCCGCGATTTCGCCGCGCATGACGGCCTCGGTGATCGCCGCGACATCGGCCTTGCGGCCCGCGGCGGCGGCGATCTCGTCGATGCATTCGATGTTGATCAGCGTCGAGTCCATGTCGAACGCGATCAGCTTGTAGTCGGCAAGACGCAGCGGCGGGGTGAAGCCGTGGAGGGTGAGGCCGGGCGCGAATCGGGTCGTCATGCCGCCTCGGCCACCTTCGGCGTGCCCAGCGAGCGCAGCACGTCGCGGATCAGTTTGGCGCGGTCGCTGGCTTCGGGCATGTCGCGCTCGATGCGCAACTTGTCGTTGCCGGCGAGCTTGATGTGGCGGTTCTTCTGCACCAGCTCGATGATGCGCATCGCGTCGATCGGCGGGTTGGGCTTGAAGCTGATCACCATCAGCTTGGGCGCGGCATCGATCTTGGTCACGCCGAAGGGCTTGGCCAAGACGCGCAGACGGTGCACGTCGAACAGCGTCTGGCCCTGGGCGGGCAGTTTGCCGAAGCGGTCGGTGACCTCTTCGAGCAGGGTGTCGATCTGCTCAGAAGTGTTGGCGGATGCAAGGCGTTTGTAGAGCGAGAGCCGCGCATGCACGTCGCCGCAATAGGCGTCGGGCAGCAAAGCGGGCGCGTGCAGGTTGATCTCGGTCGTGGCCGACAGGGGGCTGAGCAGATCGGGCTCGACCCCCATCTTCAACGAGCGCACAGCCTCGGAGAGCATCTCGTTGTAGAGCTGAAATCCGACCTCCATCATGTTGCCGCTCTGGTTGTCGCCGAGCACCTCGCCGGCGCCGCGGATCTCGAGGTCGTGCATCGCGAGGTAGAA
>JAYUWC010000240.1:0-4470 GCA_043753755.1 Rhizobacter sp. | reverse complement strand
CAGGGGCTTTGCAATGTAGGTACGGAGTCGGTACAAATGAAACACGGGGCGCTGGGCCCCGTGTTTGCTGAGATGTTGGCGGAGTGGACGGGACTCGAACCCGCGACCCCCGGCGTGACAGGCCGGTATTCTAACCAACTGAACTACCACTCCCTGTGGCTTGCGTGCTCGCTCTTCAGCGTGCACCAAGTGCCACAAACTTGGCGTCCCCTAGGGGATTCGAACCCCTGTAATCACCGTGAAAGGGTGGTGTCCTAGGCCTCTAGACGAAGGGGACTCAAACCTTCATCGCGACTCGTATTACGGCGGCTCGTCCCTGGCTTGGTGGTGGAGGTAAGCGGGATCGAACCGCTGACCTCTTGCATGCCATGCAAGCGCTCTCCCAGCTGAGCTATACCCCCGAGTCCATCGAAGTACAGACTGTCGAATCGTATCGACGTCGGTGCTGCGTCAAACCTTTGGTTTAGCCGTCGCAATATCAAGCGAGATGACGAGTATAGCCAGCTTTTCAACGCGCCCGCAAACGCGCGAGAACGACTTCTCTGGTGAACAGTTCGAGCACCGCATCCAGCGACGGCGTCTGTGCGCGGCCTGCCACGAGTACCCGGACGGCCGGTGCCAACTGGGGCATTTTCAGACCGTGCGTAACCAGCGTTTGCTTGATGGCCGTGACGATCGCGACCTTGTGCCACTCGCTTGACTCGAGCATCAAGCCGAGCGTCTGCAACGCGGGGCGAATCGCGTCGGTGACGTGTGCGGCAAGGTCAACCGCCGTGGGCGCCGCATCGGTGAAGTACATGGCAAGCCAATCGGCCAGTTCCACGACGGTAGCGCATCGATCTTTGAACAACGCGCACATGCGGTTCAACAATTCATCGGCCACCACGTTGATCCCACGACGCGAAAATTGACCGGCGACGAGCACCGCGAGCCGCGCATCGTCGGCTGCTTTGATGTAGTGCGCGTTGACCCAAGCCAGCTTCGCGGCGTCCCATTGCGCCGGGCTTTTCGAAAGGTGCTGCCCGTCGAACCACGCAACCATTTGCTCGCGGCTGAATAGCTCTTCATCTCCGTGACTCCACCCGAGCCGCGCCAGGTAGTTGAGCATCGCCTCGGGCAGGTAACCGGCCTCTTCGTAGGCGGTGACGCTGACCGCACCGCGACGCTTGGAGAGCTTTTGGCCGTCGTCGCCCAGGATCACCGGCACGTGGCCGAACAGCGGCAGCGGCGCGCCGAGAGCGTTGAAAATATTGATCTGCCACGGCGTGTTGTTGACGTGTTCATCGCCCCGAAAAACGTGCGTGATCGCCATATCCCAGTCGTCGACGACAACGGCGAAGTTGTAGGTCGGCACGCCGAGCGCGTCGGCGCCGTCTTCGGCTGCCGGCCGCATGATGATCAGGTCGTCGATCTCGCGGTTGTTGATCGTGATGCGGCCCTTGACCAGATCGTCCCAACTCACGTCGCCCTCGGGTGGGTTGCGGAAGCGAATCACCGGCGCCACGCCTGGCGGCATCGGTGGCAGCGCCTTGCCCGGCTCGGGCCGCCAGCGGCCGTCGTAGTGGGTCTTCTCGCCGCGCTCCTTCTGCGCCTCGCGCATCGCCGTCAGTTCATCCGGTGTGGAGTAGCAGCGATAGGCGGCGCCTGCGTCCAGCATCTGCTCGACGACCTCGCGGTAGCGTGCCAAACGTTGCATCTGGTAGATAGGGCCAGTGTCGTACTCGAGGCCGAGCCAATGCATTGAAGCGAAGATCTGCTCGACCGACTCCTGGGTCGAGCGCGCTACATCGGTGTCTTCGATCCGCAGAACGAACTCGCCGCCAAAGTGCCGCGCGTAGGCCCACGAGTAGAGCGCAGTGCGGGCGGTGCCCAGGTGCAGAAAACCCGTCGGCGAGGGTGCGATTCGAGTGCGGACAGTAGCAGTCATGGGTGAATGGTGGAGAGGCCGCGCAGCAGGTCGGCCTGAATGTCTTCGATGTCGTCGAGCCCGACCGCCACGCGGATCAGGCCTTGGGTGATGCCTGCGGCATCGCGTTGGGCGTCGGTCAAGCGGCCGTGCGAGGTGCTGGCCGGATGGGTGATGGTGGTTTTGGTGTCGCCGAGGTTGGCGGTGATCGAGCACACCCGGGTCTGGTCGATCACATGGAAGGCGTTGCTGCGGGCCAGCGCGGCACCCCCTCGACCCTGCCCTCGGACGATGAACGAAACCACCGCACCGCCACGACCCGACTGCTGCGCCATCGCGAGTGCGTGCTGTGGGTGGGAGGCGAGGCCAGGAAAGAAGACGCGTTCGACCGACGCTTGCTGCTCGAGCCACTCGGCAAGATGCAAGGCGCGCCGGCTCTGCGCCTCCATCCGAATTGAAAGCGTCTCGAGCCCTTTCAACACCACCCACGCGTTGAACGCCGACAGACTCATGCCCGCACTGCGCATCACCGGCACGAATTTTTCGTTGATGAGCTGCTCGCTGGCGCACAGCGCCCCGGCAATCACACGCCCCTGACCGTCGAGGTACTTGGTGCCTGAGTGAACCACCACATCGGCGCCGTATTCGACCGGTCGCTGCAAGGCAGGAGAACAAAAACAGTTGTCGACGGCGAGCCAGGCGCCCGCCTCTTTTGCGATGGCCGAGAGCGCGCGGATGTCGCATACCTCGGTTAGGGGGTTCGTCGGCGATTCGGCGAACAGCAGGCGTGTGTTGGGCTGCAACGCGCGCCGCCATTCATCGGGATCAGTTTGTGAGACAAAAGTAGTTTCGACACCGAACTTGCCGAACTCGCCCGCAAAAAGCCGAATGGTCGAGCCGAACACACTACGGGAGCAAACGACATGGTCACCCGCCTTCAGTAAACCCATGCCGAGCAACAGGATCGCACTCATGCCGCTGGCCGTTCCGATGCACGCCTCGGTGCCTTCGAGCGCGGCGAGCCGACGTTCGAACATCGTCACGGTCGGGTTGGTGAAGCGCGAGTAAATGAAGGCTTCTTCTTCGTTGGCGAAACGCGCCGCTGCCGTCGCAGCGTCGGGCTGCACGAAGCTGCTGGTAAGAAACAGCGCCTCGGAGTTTTCGCCCCAAGCACTTGGCGGCAAGCCTTCGCGAACGGCAAGCGTGTCGCGCCGAACGCCTTGCGGCAATTCGACCCGCGGGATGCCTTTGGGTTTGCTCTGTTCGATCATCGCGATGCTTCGTCGGCGCTCTGCAAAGCCAGTCGCGAGCGGTCATCGGTTTCTTCATCGTCGCCCTGCGCGAGTCGCTGCGCGGCCATTGCGCTGAGGTCGGCCGCCGTGACATCGCCAGTGATGTAGTGGCCATCGAAGCATGAGGCTTCGAAGCCGCGCACCGCAGGGTTCAGGGCGCCAACCACGCGCTTCATCGCATCGACGTCTTGATAGATCAAGGCATCGGCGCCAATGAAGGCGCGGATCTCTTCGATGCTGCGGTTGTGGGCGATCAACTCTTCGCTGGTCGGCATGTCGATGCCGTAAACATTGGGAAATCGCACTGGCGGCGCAGCGCTGGCCAGGTAAACCTTGCGCGCACCGGCATCGCGCGCCATCTGGACGATTTCGCGACTGGTGGTGCCGCGCACGATGGAGTCGTCAACCAGCAGCACGTTGCGGTCCTTGAATTCGCTGGCGATCACGTTAAGTTTCTGGCGTACCGATTTTTTGCGCACACCCTGGCCCGGCATGATGAAAGTGCGGCCGACATAGCGGTTTTTGACAAAGCCTTCGCGGTACGGAATTCCCAGCAGATGCGCAAGTTGCGTCGCGCTCGGGCGGCTCGATTCAGGAATCGGAATAATCACATCAATCTCGCGCGGAGGCACGGTCGAGACGACACGTTTGGCCAGCGTTTCGCCCAGATTCAGACGCGCCTGATAGACCGAAATTCCGTCAAGCACCGAATCGGGCCGCGCCATGTACACAAACTCGAAAATGCACGGTTTAAGCCTCGCATTGACGGCGCATTGCTCAGCATGCACCACGCCTTCCATATCGACAAACACTGCCTCACCGGGAGCGATGTCGCGCTCGAACTGATGGGCGGTGCCTTCGAGTGCCACCGATTCACTGGCCACCATCACCGTGGCGCCGTCTTCATTGCGGCCGTGGCCGATGCACAAGGGCCGAATGCCGAACGGATCGCGAAACGCCAGCAAGCCATGGCCGGCAATCAGCGCAACCACGGCATAAGAGCCCTTGATCCGCTTGTGTACGCCACGCACCGCAGCAAACACATCGGCAGGACTCAGCGGCAGACCGCGCGTCGTTTTTTCCAGCTCGTGCGCCAGTACATTAAGCAGCACTTCAGAGTCGCTATCGGTGTTGATGTGGCGGTGATCGGTATGAAACAGCTCGGCCTTCAGCTCGGCCGCGTTGGTCAGATTGCCGTTGTGCGAGAGCACCAGGCCGAACGGCGCGTTGACATAAAAAGGCTGCGCCTCGTCTTCACTAAAGGCATTGCCT
>JAYUWC010000239.1:0-4486 GCA_043753755.1 Rhizobacter sp. | reverse complement strand
GCAGCGCGCGTTTGCTGGCCATCGGCAGGTTGAAGTCTTCCGGATGAATTTCATATTCGGTGATTTCGCCATTTTTCAGCTCTCCCACCACCGTGGCCGCACCCAGACTGACTTCGTCCATGCCGTCCTTGCCATAGACCACCAACGCATGTTCGGCACCCAAACGCTGCAACGCACGCACCTGGATGCCGACCAGATCAGAGTGAAACACACCCATCAGAATGTTGGGTGCATCTGCCGGATTCGTCAGCGGGCCCAGGATATTGAAGATGGTGCGAACGCCAAGCTCTTTGCGCACGGCCGCGACATTTTTCATCGCCGGATGGTGGTTGGGCGCGAACATGAAACCGATGCCGGTATCAGTGATGCATTGCGCGATCGCCGGTGGTGTGAGCGTGAGCGGCACGCCCATCGCCTCCAGCACATCGGCGCTGCCCGACTTGCTGCTGACGCTGCGGCCGCCGTGCTTGCTCACCCGCGCGCCGGCCGCCGCGGCGACGAACATGCTGCAGGTCGAGATGTTGAAAGTGTGCGAGCCGTCACCGCCGGTGCCGACGATGTCGACCAAGTGCGTGCGGTCGGCCACATCGACCTTCGTGGAGAACTCGCGCATCACCTGCGCGGCCGCGGTGATCTCGCCGATGGTCTCTTTCTTGACGCGCAGCGCGACCAGCAGCGCGGCCATCATCACCGGCGACATTTCGCCGCCCATGATGCGGCGCACGAGCGACAGCATCTCGTCGTGAAAGATCTCGCGGTGGTCGATCGCACGGCTCAGTGCGTCGAGGTTGCTGATGGTCATGCCGTGCTTTCGTTCAAGCGCCGAGGTGCTCGCGCACCGCGACGATGGTGCGCGCGATGCCGGCGCGGTCGACATCGAGGTGGGTCACGAAGCGCAGCCGCGTGCACTGACCGTATAGCGAGCCCGTTGCCAGCACGCCGCGCGTCTTCAGGTGCTCGACGAGGCCAGCCGCGCGCGCGCCGCTCGCATCGACGAACACGATGTTGGTGTCTGGCGCCTCGACGGTAATGCCGGACACATCGGCCAGCCCCGCGGCCAGATGTGCGGCCAGCGCGTGGTCGTCGGCGAGGCGGTCGATGTAGTGATCGAGCGCATGCGTCGCGGCCGCGGCGAGCACACCCGCCTGGCGCATGCCGCCGCCGAGCATCTTGCGCCAGCGGTGCGCGCTGCGAATCAACGCCGCCGAGCCGACCAGTGCCGAGCCGACCGGTGCGCCCAGGCCCTTCGAGAAGCAAACCGAAACACTGTCGAAATGCGCGGCCATCTGAAGCGCCGCGTCGCGCGCATCGCCGCCGCTGTGGCCGGCCATGACGACCGCGGCGTTGAAGAGCCGCGCGCCGTCGAGGTGAGTCGCGAGGCCACGGCGGCGGGCGAGCGCGGTCGCGTCGCTCAGATAGGTCATCGGCATGACCTTGCCGCCCAGCGTGTTCTCGAGCGTGAGAAGTCGGCTGCGCGCGAAATGGGCATCGTCGGGCTTGATCGCCGCTTCGATGTCGGTCAGCGCCAACGTACCGTCAAGCTGATGCGCGAGCGGTTGCGGCTGAACGCTGCCGAGCACCGCCGCGCCTCCGCCTTCCCACCGGTAGGTGTGCGCCATTTGGCCGACGATGTATTCATCGCCACGCTGACAGTGGCTCATGATGGCGACCAGGTTGCTCTGCGTGCCGCTGGGCACGAAAAGCGCCGCCTCTTTGCCGAGCATTGCGGCGATTTTGGACTGCAGCGCGCCCACGCTCGGGTCGTCGCCGAACACGTCGTCGCCGACCTCGGCAGCGTGCATCGCGGCACGCATTGCGGCAGTGGGTCTCGTGACGGTGTCACTGCGCAGATCGACGACCTTGTCGTTCACGGCCGCAACTCCAGAAAGTTTTTCAGCATCGCATGGCCGTGCTCGGTCAGGATCGATTCGGGATGAAACTGCACGCCCTCGAGCGGTGTTGCGGTGCCGGCCAGTTCGCGGTGCCGCACGCCCATGATCTCGCCGTCTCGCGAAGTCGAGGTCACTTCCAAAATGTCGGGCAGCAAGCCGCGCTCGATCACCAGCGAGTGGTAGCGGATCACCGTGAACTCGCGCGGCAGCGCGGTGTAGACGCCGCGCCCGTCGGTGGTGAGCACATCGGTCTTGCCGTGCATCTGGGTCTGCGCCCGCACCACCTTGCCGCCGAATGCTGCACCGATCGCCTGGTGGCCCAGGCACACGCCGAGGATCGGCAGTCGGCCGGTGAAAGCCTGGATCGCCGCGACGCACACGCCCGCCTCGGCCGGCGAACACGGCCCCGGTGAGAGAACGAGCCTGGCCGCGTTTAGCGCACCGATCGCATCGACCGTGATCTCGTCGTTGCGGAACACCTTCACCTCCTCGCCCAACTCGGCGAAGTACTGCACCAGGTTGTAGGTGAAGGAGTCGTAGTTGTCGATCATCAGCAGCATCTCAAAACCCCTCCTCGACCAACTCGGCTGCGCGCAGCAACGCGCGCGCCTTGTGCTCGGTTTCGTTCCATTCGAGTTCGGGCACCGAGTCCGCAACGACACCGGCTGCCGCTTGCACGTACAGCTTGCCGTCTTTGACGATGCCGGTGCGGATCGAAATCGCCACGTCCATGTCGCCGGCAAAACTCAGATAGCCGCAAGCGCCGCCGTAGATGCCGCGCTTGACCGGCTCGAGCTCGTCGATCAGCTCCATCGCGCGCACCTTGGGCGCACCGGTCAGCGTGCCGGCAGGGAAGGTCGCGCGCAGCACGTCGAGGCTGGTCATGCCGTCTTTCAACAGCCCTTCGACGTTGCTGACGATGTGCATCACATGCGAATAGCGCTCGACCCTGAACGATTCAGTCACCTTCACGGTGCCGGTCTTGGCAATGCGGCCGATGTCGTTGCGCGCCAGGTCGATCAGCATGAGGTGTTCGGCGCGCTCCTTCGGGTCGTTGCTCAACTCGATCTCCAGCGCCTTGTCGAGTTCCGGCGTGGCGCCGCGCGGGCGTGTGCCGGCAAGCGGCCGGATGGTGACCTTGTCGCCTTCAGGCGTGTGCTCCTGGCGCACCAGGATCTCAGGCGAAGCGCCGACGATCTGGAACTCGCCCATGTCATAGAAGTACATGTAGGGCGACGGGTTCAGCGAGCGCAGCGCGCGGTACAGGCTGAGCGGCGACTCGGTGTAGCGCTTGCGCAGCCGTTGGCCGACCTGCACCTGCATCATGTCGCCGGCAGCGATGTAATCCTTGGCGCGCAGCACGGCGGCGATGTAGTCGTCCTTGGCAAATTCACGCTCCACGCTGTGCGAGGCCCCGCGCTTGACGGCCGGCGCAGTCACGCTGTATTTGAGCTTGTCGGCCAACTCGGTCAGGCGCCGCTTGGCAGCGTAAAAGGCTTCCGGCTCGGCCGGGTTGGCGTAGACGATCAGGTACAGGCGGCCCGACAGGTTGTCGATCACTGCCAGTTCCTCGCACTGCAACAGCATGATGTCGGGCGTGTCGATGCCGCCGGGCTTGCTGGTTTTCGCGAGCTTGGGTTCGATGAACCGCACGGCGTCGTAGCCGAAGTAGCCGGCCAGCCCGCCGCAAAAGCGCGGCATACCGGGGCGCAGCGCCACCTTGAAACGTTGTTGGTACTGCGCAATGAAGTCCAGCGGGTTGCCCTCATGCGTTTCGGTGACGACACCGTTCGTCACCACTTCGGTGCAAAAACCGGTGGCGCGCAGCAAGGTGCGAGCAGGCAGGCCTATGAACGAGTAGCGCCCGAAACGCTCGCCGCCCACCACCGATTCGAGCAGGAAGCTGTGTTTGCCCGATCCGCCGCCGGGTGCATGGGAGGCACCCGCGGTGTGCGCCAGTTTCAGGTACAGCGACAACGGAGTTTCGAGGTCGGCAAAAGCTTCCGCAATCAACGGGATGCGGTTGTAGCCCTGCGTCGCCAGGCTTTTGAATTCAAGTTCGGTGATCATGTTCAATGGCCCTCCACAGGCCTGCGGGACCGTGTCCGCGCAAGAAGACTTTCAGGGGCAGTGCGGTGGCTTGCGGGTCGGTGCGCAAGCATCGGTGCAGACGGGACTGTGCCGCCTCGGATCACAACCACCGCCCACCACAAGGAGCGCATCGGGACTGCGCCACCACAACGAAGGAATGTGAGCGTCAGCCCCGCCAGGGCCAGGCTCCCCGGTCTTGCGACCTTGTCATCGACTTGTGCAACGTGAACATCACGAAAAGTGTAGCAGCCCATCAAATCATGCCGACCGCAGCGAGCCGGCTGCCAGACTGCAACTTACAGCTGATCGAGCCTGTCGATCACCCCATCAGCGTCGACCGCCTGCACCGCCTCACCATGGTTGTAGCCGTAGCTCACCAGCACCACCGGACAACCTGCCGCGCGGGCGGCGCGCGCGTCGTTACTCGAATCACCGAGCATCAGCGTGCTTGCCGGCGCAACGCCCAGGGCTTCACAGGTCTTTAGCAGCGGTAGTGGGTCGGG
>JAYUWC010000238.1:0-13542 GCA_043753755.1 Rhizobacter sp. | reverse complement strand
ATGCCGACGCGGCGATTGCCAGCCTCGAGCAACGGAACGAAATGCGCGACGACCCCACGTACTTCAAGCGGCTCGCTGCGGTCAAGGAGCAATGGACCGCTATTAAGGGGGATGTGGAAGGCCGCAAGGTCGACAGCCGCGGTACGCTGGTAGCGCACACGGCTCTCCTCGCCAAGGCAATCGACTTGATTCAAGAATTTACCGCCCACAGCACGATCGACTTGGACCCTGAGGCTGGTGCGTATTACGCTTTTCGCGCGTCGCTAATTGACTTGCCACAACTCAAGGAAGCACTCCGTGCACTTCGCAGTCCGGTCACGGAACGTCTTGAAGCGGTTGCTAAGGCGCGCAAAACCGCTGAGCAGCCACCCGCTGGCTTTAACCTCGACGCCGCGTTGCGCGACGCCGTGCGAGAAGAAGACAAGGCACGCTTTTTGACTTGGATCCAGCAAGCCGAGCGGACCTCGAAAAGCTACGGTGAAAATATGCGCAGGGCGCTGATCGCGCTGCCGGAGCTGCAAGCTGATCTGGGCGCGCCGACCGAACAGCTTGTCGCACTGACCGGACAAGCCATGCAAATGGCACGCCGAGAGCTACTGTCCAAAGACATTCCGACCGTCGACGCAGCGACCTACACGCGCGATGTGGGGGTCTCGCGCGAGTTGGCTCTTTCAGCGTCAGCCGGTACCACAAAGCTTCTGAGTGGCGTCCTTACCAGGCGAGCGGATGCTGCGCGCAAAGCCACCCTGGTGACCCTGGGCGCCGAGGCAGCTCTGGTGTTGCTCGGCGTCACCATTGCCTACTTGATCGTTCGCAACATTACCGGCACTGTGCGTAGCCTGCAAAGCTCAGTTGAAAAGGTTCGCCAGGGCGACTTCGACGCCTTGCAAGCCATCGAATCGAAGGACGAGGTCGGTGACCTGGGCCGCACGGTGAACGACCTGCTGCAGGAACGGATCGCCGCCCAGAGAAAGGCCGAAGCCGAAAACGAAGGGTTGAACAACTCGGTGGTGTCGATTCTTCAAGCCGTGTACCAGCTCTCGCAACGTGACCTGACCGCCAAGGCCCCGGTCACCGAAGACATCATCGGCACGGTCTCTGACTCGATCAACGCGCTGACCGACGAAACCACACGCGTGCTGCACGACGTGACCAAGATCGCGAACCAGGTGGAGTCGGCCTCAGGCAAGGTGAAGGTGCAGGCCGATCTGGTCTCGAAGACCTCTGACGACGAACGTGCGCGAGTCAACGAGATGATCAAGTCGCTCGGCGAATCGAGCGCTTCGGCGACGCAGATGGCGACCCTTGCCGACCAATCGAACACCAGCGCGGCACAGGCCACCCAAGCGACCAACACCGCGCTCGACACGGTGAACGGCACGCTCAAGGGCATGGAGTCGATCCGCGAGACGATCGCCGAAACCGAGAAGCGCATCAAGCGGCTCGGCGAGCGCTCACAAGAAATTACCGGCATCGTCAACCTGATCAACACCATCTCGGAACGCACCCACGTGCTGGCGCTGAACGCCTCGATGCAGGCGGCGGTGGCCGGTGAAGCAGGCCGCGGTTTCGCGGTGGTGGCCGAAGAAGTGCAGCGACTCGCTGAAAGCTCACGCAACGCGACCCAACAGATCGGCACGCTGGTCAGCAACATTCAGCTCGAAACCAACGAAACCATCAACACCGTGAACCGCACCATCACCCAGGTGGTGCAAGGCTCCGAGCAGGCGCAACGAGCGGGTGAGCAGATGCGGGTGACGCAGGGCATTACCGCGCAGCTGGTCGCACAGGTGCAGCGCATCGCCGAAGGCTCGAACGCACAGAAGCAGGTGTCTGAACAGTTGCTGCTCTCGGTGCAACAGATCGGCCAAACCAACGACCGCACTGCAGCCCAGATCGGCGCGCAGAACTTGGAAACCGATTCACTGCTCGCCTCGGCGCGCCGGTTGGTCGAGTCGGTCAACGTGTTCAAGCTGCCGCAGGCGGCGTGATGTCGCAAAACGGCGCAGCGGAGGTCATCGCGTGAAACTCAACGACCTGATCGACGCCCTGGCCGGCGAGATCGAGACGATGGCCGGCGAGCTCGAGCGCTGCCTCGTGCCGCTGACCAAACTCGAGGCCGATGCGCCCGAGTTCATCGACGCCCTCGATCAATACAGCGGACTCGCGCAGCGCACCGGCGAAGCGGCCGAGATGGCCGGCTTTCCTGGGCTGCAGGCAGTGTGCGAGCACGTGGTCGAGAACACCCTGCTCGCGGCCGTGTTCGAGCCGCACGAGCGGGCACCGCTGCTGGCCTTTTTGCGGGCCTGGCCGGCGCTGACGGTTCACTACCTGCGCAACCTCGACGACCCGTCGTGCGCCGCTGGTCTGGTCGATCGCCTGCGCGAAGCCCCCAGCCCGATGAGCGAAGCGCAGGGTTTGAAGGTGGCCCACATGCTTGGCTCGATGCCGGCACAGGCCAACTCGACTTTCGGCGAACTCGATGCGCCGCGCCCGGTGCTAGCGCGGCCCGAAGACGTGGCACTGGTCGTGCCCGAAGACGTCGATCAAGCACTGATCGAGGGCTTCTTTCACGAGGCGCCCGAGCAGGCGCGCTACCTGATCGACCTGGCGCACAACCTGGCCGCAGGCACTGGCGACAGCTCGGACCTGATCGCTGCCAAGCGCGTCGTGCACACGATGAAGGGCTCAGGCTCGATCATCGGCCTGCGCGGCCTGACCATGCTGGGCCACCACCTCGAGGACATCCTCGAACACTTCGAGAACAAGGGCGGCGTGGTCGCCAAGGCCGCTGCCGACGTGCTGCTCGACGCCGCCTTCTGCCTCGAGCAGATGGTCAACCACGTGCTCGGCGAAGACGAGATACCGCAGCAGTCGCAAGCCGTGCTGCAAGCGGTGCTCGACCTCGCCAACCGCATCGACCGCGGTGAATCGCTCGACGCACCGATCAGCCGGGTCATGTCGACCCAAGACATGCTCGCCGCGCCGGCTACCGCAGTGCCCGCAGTGCACCGGCCCGCCGCCGTGGTCGCGGCTGCATCGACCGTCACCGCCTCGCCGACCGCCGCGCTGCGGGTCAGCGTCGAGCGGGTCGACGAACTGTTTCGCGTCTCGGGCGAAGTCTCGGTGCACACCGCGGCGATGGAGGCCCACCTCAAGGCGCTCACCGAACGCTCGCGCGAGCTGCTGGCGCAAAAC
The DNA here is from genome assembly GCA_043753755.1 of Rhizobacter sp. Taxonomy (GTDB): domain Bacteria; phylum Pseudomonadota; class Gammaproteobacteria; order Burkholderiales; family Burkholderiaceae_C; genus LMDS01. The sequence goes on along the minus strand of JAYUWC010000238.1, from coordinate 10,344 downwards.
CTGCGCGTGCAGAAACGCCTGTTCGAGATCGAGACGCTGGTCGACGTGCGCTCGCTCTCCGTGATGCGTGCGCGCACCCAACGCGATGCTGATGCTGCGCTCGACCCGCTCGAACTCGACCAGTACAGCGAGCTTCACGGCACCGCCCACGCGCTGATGGAAGAAGCGGCCGATGCACGCGGCATCGCAATGCGGCTCGAAGAAGATATCGCGCGCACTGCTGCCATTCACACCCGCCAGCAACGCCTCAGCCGCGACCTGCAACACCTGGTCATCAGCACCCGCATGACCGAGGTCGGCACGCTCGCGTCGCGCTTGCAACGTAACGTGCGTTCGACCTGCAAAAACACCGGCAAACGCGCCGATCTCGTCATCGAAGGCAGCGCCACGCTGATCGACGGCGACGTGCTCAACCGCCTCGCCGACCCTTTGCTCCACGTGTTGCGCAACGCGGTCGACCACGGCCTAGAGACACCCGGCGAGCGCCACACGGCTGGCAAATCAGAGACCGGTCGCATCACGCTCGCGTTCTCGCGCCAGGGCCAGCAGGTGGTGCTGCAATGCACCGACGACGGCCGTGGGCTCGACCATGCCGCGATTCGCCGCCGCGCGATCGAACGGCAGATGATCGCCGCCGATCAGCTGGTGAGCGACGACGAACTCGCGCGCCTGATCCTCAGCTCGGGCTTCAGCACGCGGCAGACGGTGAGCGAGCTTTCGGGCCGCGGGGTCGGCCTCGACGTCGTGCGCGAATGGGTCTCGGCGATGAACGGCTCGATCCGCATCGCCTCGCGAAAGGGCCAAGGCTGCACGATCGAGATGCGCTTCGCGGCGTCGCTCTCGACCATGCAGGCGCTGGTGGTCGAAGTCGAGAAGCAGCGGTTCGCGCTGGCTTCGGTGCAGATCGAACAAGCGGTGCCGCGCGGTGTCGGGCAGTTCGAGTTCGTGGCCGATCGGCTGGTGTACCGGCACGACAAGCGCGTGCTGCCGGCAGTGCGCCTGGCCGACGCAGCGGGTGTGGCCTCGGTCGAGGCGACTCCGCTCGAGCATTGCGATGCGGTGATCGTGCGGGTCGACGACAAGCTGCACGTGCTGGCGGTCGACGCCTTGATCGATGCCCGCGAGTTGTTGGTCAAGAACCCCGGCCGTTATGCGCGCCACGTGCGCGCCGTGGCGGGTTTGTCGATCCTGGGCGACGGCAGCATCGCGGTCAACCTCGACATCGCGCAGCTGCTCGGCAGCCAGAGCCGCAACAGCGGCATTGCAGCAGACGCCGTGCCGGCCGCAGGCGCTGCCCGCACCGAATTGCCCGGCGTGCTGATCGTCGACGACTCACTCTCGGTGCGCAACTCGTTGCTGCAGATGGTGCAAGACGCCGGCTATCGCGCAACCTCGGCCCGTGACGGCGTCGACGCGATCGACACGATGCGCGAGTTCCGTCCCAACCTGGTGTTGACCGACCTCGAGATGCCCAACATGAACGGTCTCGAGCTGACCACGCACATCCGCGGTCGCGACGATCTGAAGGGCCTGCCGGTCATCATGGTCACCTCGCGCTCGCAAGAAAAGCACCGCCGACTGGCCCAGCAGGCCGGTGTCGACGGCTACGTGACCAAGCCCTACAACGACGGCGACCTGCTGCAGCGCATTCGCGAGGCGCTGGCCGCGGCCTGACACCCGCGTTAAAGACGAGACCCCACCGATGACATCCACAACGACCGCCGCACCCGCCGCACGCGAGCTGCACGGCAACTTCGTCGTGCTGCGCGCCGACAAATTGCGCCTGTTGCTGCCGCAGGCCGATGTCGGCACCGCGAGCCACCTCGACGTGCAGCCGCGGACAACCGACCTGCCCGGCCTGTTCGAGCGCATGAGCGGTGACAACGGAAGCGCGCTGGTGGCGCTCTCGCACGAAATGCTGCCGCTCCCCGCCTACCCGACCGACCGCTTTCTGATCACCGCGATCGAGACGCCGATGGGCGAGATCGGCTTCGGCTGGAGCGAGGTCTCGGTGTTGATCGACGCGCGCCTGCAGGCCAAACCGGTGCCGCAAGTGCTGCTCAATCCGCACACCCCCGTCAACGAATTCGTCGAGATCGACGGCGAGGTCGTCTTCTGCAGCGACCGCGAGCGGCTCGCCGCGCACGTGTTCGCCGATCAGGTCTGATGCCATGAACCCGACTGCACTCGCTCCCACACCGCAGCCGCTCGCCGCGGCTGCATTTTTCAACGATGCGGCCGATGTGCCGATGACCCAGGCCGAGTTGAAGGCGTCGGCGCGCTTGCTCGAATTCGACCGCGGGCGACACGTGGCGCTACCGGTGCACACCACGATCGAGCTGATCGAGCGGCCTGAATTGGTCACGGTTCCCGGCGCGGCGTACTACGCGCTCGGCATGTTCGCCTGGCAAGGCCAGCACCTCGCGGTGATCGATTTGTGCACCCTCCTGAATGCACACCGCAAAGACGGCGCCCTGCGGCCCCGACACGTGCTGGTCGTGGCCTATCAGCCGGCACCCCGCCAGCCGGTGCAGCACGCAGCGATCGCGACCGTGAGCCTGCCGCAAACGCTGCAGGTCGGCAACGACACGCAGTGCGCTTTGCCGACAGACAGCGACCTTTGGCCGTTGATCTCGATCTCGTGTTTCGAACACCAGGGTATGCACGTGCCGATCATCGACACCAGCCGCCTGTTCAATTCGCACTGGGGTTGAGCGGCAGCGGCGGACCACCGCCGCAAGTTCCGTCTACCGACACCTCCAAAAAAAACGGATCCCGAAGGATCCGTTTGAAGACACACCGAAATGTGTCAGGAGGAGACAAGCAATAAAACGTGTAGCTCCGACAGGTTTATCGACTTGCCGGTGGTGAACCTGAGGCGTTTTTCGCCTCGCCGAAATTGTCAGTGCATCTGAATGCCGCCCGCCGCTTTGCCTTTGCCGGCGCGGGCCGGCGGGCTGCACAGGCCACAGACATAGTGCTTGGCGATCTCGTGCGGGTGGGTCACGAAATGGCCGCCACATTTGGAACAGGCGGTCATGGTCAGCATGCCGTTGTCGACGAACTTGACAAGCCGCCAGGCGCGGGTCACCGAGAGCAGCGCCTCCAGCCCCTGCGCGCTGGTCTGCTCCTGGTAGAGCTGATAGGCCTTGATGACAGTGTCGATCTCGTCCATCTCGGCGACCTTGTTCAGGTACTCGTGGATGTTCAAGAACAGCGAGGCGTGGATGTTGGGCTGCCAGGTCATGAACCAGTCGGTCGAGAACGGCAACTGGCCCTTGCTCGGCGACTTGCCCGAGACTTCTTTATAGAGGCGCAGCAAACGCTCGTACGACATGTCGGTCTCAGACTCGAGCACCTGCAGGCGCGCGCCCAGGTTGATCAGCGTGACAGCACGCTCGATCTGCTTTGCTTCGGTCAGGATGCTTTTGCTGCGCGGCATGATCAGGCGGCCTCTTGATGACGGCCGGCCAGCAAGATCGATGCGTGCAGGCGCGAGGTGGTGTCGTTGGCCGCGCCCTTGCCGTGATTGGTGAGCAAGCCCCAGACCAGGTCGTCGTCCATGCGGAAGCGGCAAAGAAGCGTGTTGCCGGCGGCCACCTTCATCATCTGTGCCGGCGTGAGCATCGCGATCATCGAAGCGCTCTCTTCGCTGACGCCGAGGCGGTAAAGCGCCTGCTCTTTGTCGGCCCTGATAAGGCTTTGGGCGAGCATCAGGTACGACAGATTCGCTTCGCGAATCTCGGTGAGGATCTGGTCTGCGTTCATGTTCTGCTCCGGTGGTGTCTGCTGTCTTGCGTTGCTGGGTGTCTCAACGTGATACGGATTGTGAAGACGCGATTTCAGGGGTGGCATCAGGGTGGCGCTGTGGCTTCAGTCCTTCTTTTTCCGTAGCGCTTGTCAGGCAACTTCCTACTTACCGGCTGCGCACTGGGGGCACTTGCAGGTCGTCAAGATGGCACGGCATCACTGTTCATTTCGGCGCATTGCCGTCGCAGACCGCTGCCTGGACTGCCCTCGCGTCAGGTCAGGTGACCGAACTCAGCTCGGCGCCGCGGCGCACGAGCAACCGAGATGGACACTTCGATCGTCGGGGCCGGTTCCCCGAGGCGGTGTGCGCCCGCGAGTCGGCCGATGCCGGCTGGCGGGTGCGTTGTTCGATCGGCGCGCCGTCGCGCCGCGCGCGGTGTCGGGGTTCAGTCTAGGCAGGTGGGATCGGCGCTATCGCTCGAACAGGCGGCGAGCAACCGTGCTGTTCTTCGCGGTGTCACCCGGGCCCGCACGGCCGCGAGCTTCGACAATCTGTCCATGCCGCACGGCGTGCGTGCCGGCGAGTCCCATGCAACTTTTCCGGGCATTGACAACTCCGAGCGCGGGGTCGGCGGAATATACTGGCTGAGGTATTTGTCTTGAATCAAATTCACGTTGCCGGCAGGCATGACAAGGGGTCGCTCATGGGTGCCAAACTCAAGGTTGCAGGTTGGTTGGCGGTAGGCGCTGTTGCCGGTGCACTGACCACGATGCAGTTGCAAGCCACGGCCAACGCCCGCAGCGGCGTCGCCCAACTGCCGCTAGAAGAGCTGCAACAAATGGCTGCGGTGTTCGGCATGATCAAGACCGATTACGTCGAGGCGGTCGACGAGAAAAAGCTGATCGGCGATGCGATCGGCGGCATGGTCTCGGGGCTCGACCCGCACTCGCAGTATTTCGACAAGAAAAACTTCAAGGAATTCCGCGAGGCGACCACCGGCCGCTTTGTGGGCATCGGCATCGAGATGGGCATGGAAGACGGGCTGGTCAAGGTCGTCAGCCCGATCGAAGGTTCGCCCGCCTATCGCGCCGGGCTCAAGAGCGGCGACCTCATCACCAAGATCGACGACAGCATGGTCAAAGGCCTCACGGTCGATCAGGCCGTCAAAAAAATGCGTGGCGACCCGAGCACCAAGGTCGTGCTGACCATCTTCCGCAAGACCGAAAGCCGCAGCTTCCCGGTCACGATCGTGCGCGAAGAGATTCGCACCCAGAGCGTTCGCTCGAAGATGATCGAGCCGGGTTACGCGTGGCTTCGCGTGAGCCAGTTCCAGGACCGCACGGTCGACGACTTCGCCAAGAAGCTCGAAGAAATTTACAAGCAAGAACCCAATCTGAAGGGCTTGGTGCTCGACCTGCGCAACGACCCGGGCGGCCTGCTCGAGGGTGCGGTCGCGATCTCGGCGGCTTTCATGCAAGCCGACGCGGTCGTGGTCTCGACCAACGGCCAGATCGCCGACTCGAAGCAGACTTTCAAGGCGTCACCGAGCGACTACCTTCGCCGCGGCGGCAGCGACCCGCTAAAGAAGCTGCCCGAGGCGCTGAAGAAGGTGCCGTTGATCGTGCTCGTCAACGAAGGTTCGGCTTCGGCGAGCGAGATCGTCGCCGGCGCGCTGCAGGACTCGAAGCGCGCCACCATCATGGGCGCGCAGACCTTCGGCAAGGGTTCGGTGCAGACCGTGCGCCAGCTCTCGCCCGAAACCGCACTCAAGATCACTACGGCGCGCTACTACACGCCGAGCGGTGCGTCGATCCAGGCCAAAGGCATCGTGCCCGACGTGATGCTCGATGAAACCGCCGAGGGCAATCTCTTTGCCGCGCTGCGCACCCGAGAGGCCGACCTCGACAAACACATCGGCAGCGGCCAGGGCGCCGAAAAGAAAGACGATGCCCGCGAGAAAGCCCGCGAGGAAGCTCGCAAGAAGCTCGAAGAAGACGCCGCCAAACACGCCGTGGCGCCGATCAAGCCGCCGCCCGAGTTCGGCACGGCCGAGGACTTTCAGCTTGCGCAGGCCATCAACCGCCTGAAGGGCAAGCCGGTGCTGGTCAGCAAGACCGCGGTCGAGCGCAAGGCCGAGACCGAAACCGTCAACTGACGCCGTCGCCTGCTCTTCACCGAACGCCCGTCGACCGACGGGCGTTCTTGTTTTCAGCACTCACATCGAGGCAACGCCGTGACCGACGACCAGCTGCTGCGCTACTCGCGCCACATCCTGCTCGACGAGATCGGCATCGAAGGCCAGCAGCGCCTGCTGGACGCCCATGCGCTGCTGATCGGCGCCGGTGGTCTCGGCTCGCCGGTGGCGCTGTACCTCGCGACGGCCGGTGTCGGCACGCTCACGATCGTCGACGACGACACCGTCGACCTGACCAATTTGCAGCGCCAGATCGTACACAACGTCGAGCGCATCGGCCGGCCGAAGGTCGAGTCGGCGGCGGCTTCGGTGCGGGCCATCAACCCCGACGTGCGGGTGCAGGCGCTGCGCGAACGCGCCGGTGCCGAGCGACTCGCCGCTTTGGTGGCTGAGGCCGACGTGGTCGTCGACTGCAGCGATAACTTCGCAACCCGCCATGCCGTCAACGCGGCTTGCGTCGCGCATGCGGTGCCGCTTGTCTCGGGCGCGGCCATCGGCTTCGACGGGCAGGTTTCGGTCTTCGACACGCGAAGCGATGCGAGCCCGTGCTATGCCTGCCTGTTCCCACCCGAGGCAGTATTCGAAGAAGTTCAGTGCGCGACGATGGGCGTCTTCGCGCCGCTGGTCGGCATCATCGGTAGCGTGCAGGCCGCCGAGGCGTTGAAGCTGATCGTGGGTATCGGCAGCCCGCTCGCGGGCCGGCTGCAGATGCTGGATGCCCGCGCGATGGCCTGGACCGAGATCGCGATGGCACGCACGCCCGGTTGCCCGGTCTGCGCGGCGAGACCTGTCACTCGGCCTTGATCTCGGCTTCGGCGATGACCTCGGCTCAGGTCAGGTCAGGCCAGGCCGGGCCAGGCCAGGCCAGGAATCTAGCGTGTCGAACAAGTCATTCATATGAGTTGAGTCACACGACTAATGTGAATGTATAGTCACAGCCCATGCGCGCCGTGACTGCTCCGTTGTTTGAGGCGATCGCGCCCGAGTCGGCGGGCATGCCGCTCTACCGGGTGGTCAAGCGTTCGCTGCTGAGTGCGATCGAGGCCGGTCGCTGGGCGCCGGGTGACACCTTGCCGAGCGAAACCGAGATCGCCGGCGCGATGGGGGTGTCGATCGGCACGTTGCGGCGCGCGGTCGATGAACTCGCGGCCGAGCACATCCTGGTACGCCGCCAGGGGCGCGGCACCTTCGTGGCCACGCACACGGCCGATCGGTTCTTGTTGCAGTTTTTTCCTGTTGAGCGGGAAGACGGCTTTCGCGAGGCGCCGGTGGTCGAGCTGGTGGCGTTCGAGCGCACCCGCGCCGATGACGGGCCGGCCGAGGCGCTGCAACTGCGCCCGGGCGAGCCTGTGTTCCAGATCGAGAACCGCCTGAAGCTGCAAGGCCGCGCTGTGGTCTACGACCGGCTGACGCTGCCGGCGCTGCCGTTCAAAGGCCTGACCGAAAAGCGCTTTCGCGAGCGTGCCGGCGGGGTTTATCAGTTCTACCAATCCGACTTCGGCATCAGCGTGCTGCGCGCCCACGAGCGGGCTCGCGCGACCTCGGCCGACCGCCACGCGGTGCGTGTGCTCGGCGTCGCCGCCGGCCAGCCCGTGATGCAGGTGCGGCGCACCGCGCTGACCTTCGGCGATCGGCCGGTCGAGCACCGGGTGTCGGTGATCGACACCACCCATCACGACTACGTGCACCTGCTCTCTCGCCCGGCCGCCAAGCATGACTGAGACGATCGCCACCGACCTCCACCGCGCCGCGCGCACGGCCGAGCAGGCCGCCTACGCGGCCGGCACGCACCTGCAGGCCTCGCGCGCGCGCCTGACCGAGGCGGTCATCACCCAACGATCGCAGGGCGACGTGCTGGGCGACATCCACCGCGAAGCGCAACGCTTGATTTGCGACGTGGTGTTCAAGCATTTCCCCACTCACGCCCTCATCGCCCCCGGCGACGCTGCCGACGCTGCCGAACTGCGCGCCGACGGCCAGCCGCATTGGGTGATCGACCCGCTCGACGGCGGCGCCAACTACCTGCGCGGCTATCCGCAATACGCCGTTTCGCTTGCGCTGGTCGAGGTCGGTGTGCCGCGTCTGGGTGTCGTCTACGACCCCTGTCGCAACGAGTTCTTCGGCGCGATCGAGGGCCGAGGCGCGGTACTCAACGGCGAACCGATCACTTGTGCAAAGCCACGCCCGACCGCCGAGTCGCTGGCGGCAACGGTCTTTCCGAAAGCGGCCAGCGTGTGCATGCCGGTCTACATGGCCGAGCTGGGCCGTGTGCTGCGCGCCTTCGGCGGCGTGCGCCGATCGGGCTCGATCGCGCTGGAATTTGCCTACCTCGCGGCCGGTCGCATCGATGCCTTCTGGGCCCACGACACGATCGACTCGCGCGCCGCCGCGGGCCTGTGCCTGCTGCACGGCAGCGGCGCCCTGCTGCACGCACGCGACGGCCTGGCGCTGCTTTCAAGCCGCTCTTTGCTGGCCTGCACGCCGGCATTGTTCGAGCCCTTTCTGAGTTTGTTGGCCGAAGCCTGAAGCGGCGGCTTGGACCGCAGTCGCTTAAGCTGCGCGGATGAACAAACCCACCCTCACCGGCCGCAACTTTCCGACCGCGCAACAAGACGCCACCAAAGACCCGACCCACGCCCTTACCCGCTACCAGGGCCCCGAGAGTTCGTACCAACTCGCTTTCACCGACACCGCGTTTTTGTTGCGCGAAGAAATGCGCCCGGTGCGCATGCAGCTCGAGTTGCTGAAGCCCGAGCTGGTGCAGGACGAGCAAGGCATCGAGTCGACAATTGTCATCTTCGGCAGCGCGCGCATCGTGCCGCCCGATATCGCGCAGCGCCTGGTCGACGACGCCACCTCGGCCGGCGACGCCGAAGCGCTCGATATCGCGCAGCGCCACCAGCGAATGTCGCCTTACTACGAAGAAGCCCGCCGCTTCGGCGCCCTCGTCACCGAGAAATCCAAGCACCTCGAGACGCCGCTCTATGTGGTGACCGGCGGTGGCCCCGGCATCATGGAAGCCGGCAATCGCGGCGCCTTCGACCAAGGCGGCAAAAGCATCGGCCTCAACATCGTGCTGCAGCACGAGCAGGCGCCCAACCCCTACATCACGCCCGAACTCTGCTTTCAGTTTCACTACTTCGGCCTGCGCAAAATGCACTTCCTGATGCGCTCGGTCGCGTTGGTGTGCTTCCCCGGCGGCTTCGGCACGCTCGACGAACTCTTCGAGACGCTCACGCTGATCCAGACCGGCAAGTCGCGGCGGCGCCCGGTGCTGCTCTTCGGCCGCGAATTCTGGACCCGCCTTTTGAACTTCGACCTGCTGGTCGAGACCGGCATGATCAGCGCACTCGACCTGCAGCTCTTTCGCTTCGTCGAGACCGCCGAAGAAGCCTGGGGCCTGCTCGAGGCCGAATACGGCTTCGAGATGCGCGACCACACCAAAGACCTGCCTGCCGCCGACCTCTGAGGAGCTCCGCCATGAATCGATCGATCAGTCTGATCGGCGCACCCACCGACATCGGTGCCGGCAGTCGCGGCGCGAGCATGGGGCCTGAAGCCCTGCGCGTGGCCAACATCGTTTCGGTGCTCGAAGGCCACGGCCTTGAGGTAGCTGACCGCGGCAACCTCAGCGGCCCGCCGAACCCCTGGCTGCCGCCGGTCGATGGCTACCGGCATCTGAACGAAGTCGTCGTCTGGAACCAGGCGGTGCACGACGCGGTGCACGCCGAGCTGAACCTGCACCGTTTGCCGATCCTGCTCGGCGGCGACCACTGCCTGGGCGTCGGCTCGATCAGCGCGGTGGCGCGCCACTGCCGCGAGACCGGCAAGAAGTTGCGCGTGCTCTGGCTCGATGCCCATGCCGACTTCAACACCAGCGGGCTGACCCCCAGTGGCAACATCCACGGCATGCCGGTCGCCGCACTCTGCGGCTACGGCCCGCCGGCCTTGTGCAGCATCGGCGGCACCGTGCCGGCGATCAGCCCCAAGGTCGTGCGCCAGATCGGCATTCGCAGTGTCGATGCCGGCGAAAAGCGCCTGGTGCACGAAGCGGGACTCGAGGTCTTCGACATGCGCTACATCGACGAGATGGGCATGCGCCACGCGATGGAGCTGGCGCTCGCCACGCTAGACGCCAACACGCACCTGCATGTCAGCTTCGATGTCGACTTTCTCGACGCCGCGATCGCCCCCGGCGTCGGCACCACGGTGCAAGGCGGTCCGACCTATCGCGAGGCCCAGCTCTGCATGGAGATGATCGCCGACACCGGCCGCCTCGCCTCGCTCGACGTGATGGAGCTGAACCCGGCGCTCGACGTGCGCAACGCGACGGCGATCCTCGCGGTGGATTTGATCGAAAGCTTGTTCGGGAAGAGCACGTTGATGCGTCGGTAGCACA
>JAYUWC010000237.1:0-4498 GCA_043753755.1 Rhizobacter sp. | reverse complement strand
AGACCTGGCACCCGACGCACCCGCTTTACGGCGCCCTGCGGCGTCATGATTTCGACGCGTTTGCGGCGAGTCAGCTCAAGGAGCGCGAGAGTGCCGGCCTGCCGCCCTTCTCGCACCTTGCGGTGCTTCGCGCCGATGCGCGCAGCGCCGAGGCGGCGCGGGCTTTCTTGCAGGCCGCCGGCGATCTGGCGAGTCAGCTGCCCGGCGCCGATCAAGTCACCGTCTACCCGCCGGTGCCGCTGAGCGTGGCCAAGGTGGCCGATGTGGAGCGCATGCAAATGCTGCTCGAGTCGGCTTCACGGGTGGCCTTGCAGCGCTTTCTGGCGCGGTGGCTGCCGGTGCTGCACACGCTGCGGCGCGAGCGGGCGGGCGCCGACGAACGCATCCTGCGCTGGGCGGTCGACGTCGACCCGTCAGCGATTTGACCTCGCTCTCAGGCACCGGCAACGCCAGCCACGCCCGCAAATCAGCGCTTCGTCGCGGCCAGCAGCGTCCGGTCGTGCGCAGGGCGCGCCGGCTGGTCGCGCTCGCTATACTTTTTTCGGGCCCTCATCGCCACCCACCGGAGTTGTTATGACCTCACTTTTTTTCACCGCGCTCATCGCGCTGTCAATGGCAGCCGGCGCCGCGTTCGCGCAAGAAAAGAAGCGCGTGGAGAAGGCCGCCGACCTGCCACGCTTCTCGTACACGATCGAAGGCCGCCTCGAAGACACGGTGCGCGACGACGCACGCTTCAAGGTGTTCGCACAGACCTACCGCCGTGACACCGAATCGGTGCTCGCCGCCTACGAGATTCAAGACAAGGCCACGCTGCGCCAGATGCTCGGCTCGCTGGCCCAGCTCGATTTTCTCGAAGGGCGCAACGAAGCGGCTCTGGCCGGCCTGGCCAAGGTGAAGTCGCTGCAAGACAAACCCTCCGACAAGCTGCTCTCGGGCCTTCAGCTCGAGGCGGTGATCGCCGCCTCGAAGACCACTGTCGACCGCAGCTTGCCCGCGTACCGCGCGAAAGTCGGCGAGCTGATCGATGCGAAGCTCGAGCCGCTTCCGTTCGAGGTGGTGCAGAACGACGTTCGTGAGCTCAAGGCCGCCAACGAAGTTGCCAGCGAGTCGCTCGCGCTCGGCTACCTGCGCGAGGTTCTGCAGCCCACGGTCGACAAATCGGGTGGCAAGTTGTCATCGGAGTTTTCGCCGGTCATCGTCGGCGTGCGCTATCGGCTCAAGACCACGCTGCCGCTGAAGGACACGCTGGTCGCGACCTACGCGGCTTACCTCGACCGCCACAAGGTGACCAAGCAGGACATCTGGGGTTCGCGCAATGTCGAGCTGCCGCCCGGCGGCACGACGGTGGTGGTCGGCATCTGGGACAGCTGCAGCGACATCGTGCTCTACAAAGACCGCCTCGTGCGCGACGCCAGTGGCCAGCCGGCAGTCATCGCGTTCGACAAATACGCGAAGCCGGCCAGCGATGCGTTGCAACCGCTCCCGGCTGACGTGCGCTCGCGTCTGGCCGTCAATCTGGCACGCACCAAAGGTTTCAGCGACTTGCAATCGAACATCGACAGCGCCGAGGCGGGCGAGGTCAAGCGCTACCTGTCGACGCTCAAGCCGGAGGACTACAAGCCCGCGATCGAAGAACTGCGCCTGATGGGCAACTACGGGCACGGTACGCACGTGACCGGCATCGCGCTCGCCGGCAACCCGAACGCACGGCTGGTGGTCGCGCGTATCGAGTTCGGCCACACGCTGCAGCCCGATCCTTGCCCCTCAAAAGCGCAGGTCGACGCGGACGCGAAAGCGAGTCAGGCGTATGTCGACTTCCTGAAGAAGAGCGGCGTGCAGGTCGTCAACATGAGCTGGGGCGGTACGGTCAAAGACGTCGAGAGCGATCTCGAGGTGTGCGGCATCGGCAAAACGCCCGAAGAACGAAAGGCGCTGGCGCGCCAGTATTTCGACACCGGGCGCAACGCGCTCGAGCGTGCCTTCGCGAGCGCACCCGGTATTCTGTTTGTGACTGCGGCGGGCAATGCCAACACCGACTCCACTTTCGAGGAGGCCATCCCTGCAGGCCTCGTGCTGCCGAACCTGCTCACGGTCGGTGCCGTCGACCTGGCCGGCGACGAGGCCAGCTTCACCAGCTACGGGCCGACGGTGAAAGTGCACGCCAACGGCTATCAGGTCGAGAGCACGCTGCCGGGCGGCATGATCGTGGCCGAATCGGGCACCTCGATGGCCTCGCCGCAGGTCGCGAACCTTGCGGCCAAAATGCTTTCCGTGAATCCGAAACTCACGCCGCCCAGCCTGATCGCGATCATCGTCTCGACCTCCGACAAGAGCGCCGACGGAAGGCGCGTGCTGATCAACCCGAAGCGCGCGGTCGCCGCTGCGGCGTCGAAATAGGCCGCGCCGTTGCAGGGCTCAGCGGCGGCGCGCCATCGGCGCCGGGCCACCTCGACGTAACGGGCCTTGCGCGCCGCTGCTGACGACCGGGCGCGACACGTCGGCGAGCAGCAGCGTTGCGCGCACCAGGCCCTCGACCGCGTCGGCCAGGTCTGCGGGCGGCTCCAGCGATTCGATCTCGGCAATGAGATCGTCGGCGTCTTCTAGGTCGTCGGGCGCGAGGTGCCGGTAGACCAGCGCCAGCGGCTCGGTGAGCGCCTGGGCGTCTAGCGCCATCAGGTCGGTGAACAGTTCGAGCGCGGTCGCGAAGCCGGCCACCCAGGGGTAGACGGCGTCGATCGCGCCCGGAGCGCCACCTTCGGGGTCGTATTGAGGATCGGCATCTTCGTCGTCGTCGTCGTCGTCGTCGACGATGGCGTCGGCTTCGGCTTCGGCAGGGTCGGCCTCGAGTTCGAAGACCCAGGGGTCGAACCAGTCGCGGCGCTCGATCGCGGCATCGAGTTCGGCGTGGCGGCGCAGCACGAGCGCGTTGAGGCGCGACGCATCGAATGCCGCCGGCAGCGCGCGGCCATCGACATCGGTGACGTGCGGCAACCAGCGCGAGACCGGCACGCGGCGGGGCTGCAACAGCACGCCGCAGAGGTAGCCGTCGAGCATGGCCACGTCGAGCGCTTCGAGCGGCGCAGGCACGCGGTCGAGCAGCGCCTGAAGCTGATCGAGTTCGCGATCGGTCAGCGGCGCGGTACGGGCTGCATTAGGGGCGGGCGCGGGGCGCGGCGGGGCCGGGTGACGTGGCGGAGTCATCGCGAATTGTCGCCGGCTTGCACGAGCTCGACACGCGCCGCGACCGAGCGAACGGCTTCTGCAGAAGACGCCGACTTGCAACGCACCCGGCCGTTCCCCCGAAGTAGGGATAGCCGGCGAACGTGTGCGTCCTTAGAGTCCGGTCCGGTGCTGTCACACGGCGCCTCGCGAGAGGCACGATGCAACGCTCGATAAGCCCGGCGAAGAACACCACACCGAACAGGGCAACGAGCCGCCAACTGTCCAACGACGTCCTTCCCGAAGGAATTCAAGGCCCATCAGCTCACGAAGGTGGGCTTTTTTTTCGCTGCGGCGCTTTGACCGCACAGCGCGTTGCCGGCGAAACCCTCGAATAGACTGCCCTTGGCATTTGTCACCATCTACCCTCGAGGAGCCACGCTCATGGGCGCACCCGAAGCTTTCACCGCCACCACCGAAGTGGGCCACTACATCGACGGCCGACCGGTCGCCTCGACTGCGGGCCGGCGCCAGCCGGTCTGGAACCCGGCCACCGGTGCCGTGGCGCGGCAGGTCGCGCTGGCGTCGATCGACGAGGTGGCGGCCGCAGTCGCGTCGGCCCGAGCAGCGTTCCCGGCCTGGGCCGACACACCGCCGATACGCCGTGCGCGGGTGATGAACCAGTTTCGTCAACTGCTGAACCAGCACCGCGACACGCTCGCCGCCATGATTACCGCCGAGCACGGCAAGGTGTTCACCGATGCCCAGGGCGAGGTCTCGCGCGGCATCGACATCGTCGAGTTCGCGTGCGGTGTGCCGCAGCTCTTGAAGGGCGACTTCACCGACCAGGTGAGCACCGGCATGGACAACTGGACCCTGCGCCAGCCACTCGGTGTGACCGCCGGCATCACGCCGTTCAACTTTCCGTGCATGGTGCCGATGTGGATGTTCCCGGTCGCTATTGCCTGCGGCAACACCTTCATCTTGAAGCCGAGCGAACGTGACCCGTCGTGCGCGATCTTCATGGCCGAGTTGTTGACCCAGGCCGGCCTGCCGAAGGGCGTGTTCAACGTGGTGCAGGGCGACAAGGTCGCGGTCGACGCGCTGCTCACCCACCCCGACGTGAAGGCACTGAGCTTCGTCGGCTCGACCCCCATCGCGCAGTACATCTACGAGACCGGCGCGCACCACGGCAAGCGCGTGCAAGCGCTCGGCGGCGCCAAGAACCACATGGTGGTGATGCCCGACGCCGATCTGGAGCAGACCGTGGACGCCCTGATCGGCTCGGCTTTCGGCTCGGCCGGCGAGCGCTGCATGGCGATTTCGCTGGCGGTGCTGG
>JAYUWC010000236.1:0-38234 GCA_043753755.1 Rhizobacter sp. | reverse complement strand
CCTTGCCGATGCTACCGAGGTCGAGCCGAACGGCCGCACTCGACTTGTGCAGGCCGCGGTCGTCCAGATGCCATTGATCGGGACCGGTGCCCAGGCTGATATCGAAAGCGCCGCTGCTCGCGCAATGCAATTCACGCGCCGCGGCGAGCACGTGTCGGGCGGCCGGCCGCACGCGGATCGAGGTGCCCACGGCAGCGTTGTGAAACTGCGCGATGTCGCTCTCGGCGTCGAATCGTGAGAGGCAGCGCGACACCTCGCGCACCGCATCGAAGGCCGCGTCGAATGCGGCCGCGGCCGCGCCACGATCGAGCCGCGAGGCGTCGTGCAAACCGACCTCGACCAGCGTGCCCAGTAGCGGCTGCGCGCGGCGCAAACTGCCTTGTGGCGCGCGGTTCGAGTCGACGGTCGGGTTCAAGCCAGCGCGCCCCCGAGTCGCGCCACCGCGACCACGGCAACGATGCGCCGCACGCCGTCGGTCACATGGCTGCAGCTCAACGTGGCGCCGCTGATGTTGGCGATGTCGTCACCGACCTTGATCGCGGCGGCCGAGCCCTTGCCGACGAACTGCTTGCGCCACGCCGCAAGCCTGATCTCGAAACCGTGGCTCTCGCGGTACGACAGGATCTCGACCTGTTTGACCGTGCCGTCGAGCGCGATGCCGACGGCATAGTCGATCAGTTCGACCTTGCCGACAACCGCGTCGGTGACCACATAGCCAAGCGCCTCGCCACCGCGTTTTGCGACCCGCACCGGCCACGCCGCCGAGCGCGCCCGCACGCCTTGCGCGTCGAGCTGCTGCAATTGCGCGGCACTCAGTGCGACCGTGCGCGACTCGAACGCATCGGCATCGGGAAAGATCACCTTCGCTGCCTGTTCTGCGCTCAGGTAGTCGACTGCAAACGCGCTCGCCGGCACCGCGGCGGCCGAGAGTGCGGTGGCCGCGAGCACCCAACGCATCAGAAGCTCCAGCCCAGACCGAGGTTGAAGCGGTTCAAGTCGGCGTTCTCGCGAAAGCGTTGGTAATCAGCCTTCAGCACCACGCCTTGCGCGACTTGAAAGTTCGTGCCCAACGTGACCACGCGCTCGGCGCGTGCGGCATCGGGCGTGAGGCCGGCACCTAGGTCGGCATACGCTTTTGCGGTGTTGAATTGTTCCCAGCGCACGAACGGCGAGAGCGCATAGTCACCCTCTGACCAGAGCTTGTAGGCACCCTGCACGTACAAGCCGTCGAATGATTTCGGGATCAGTGTCGAGTTGCCGACCAACGCTGCGTTGAGTGCTGCAGTATTCGAGATCGTGCCGCGCGCATAGACGGTCGAGAAGTCCCAGCGGCCGGGGGTCCAGCGGGCATGGATGTCCCAGAGCGTGACGCGGGCCTTGTCGACGGCTTGGGCGTGCGTGGCCTGGCCGGTGAAGAGCGAGCCGCCGACCAGCAGGCCCGGCACACCGCGCCAATTGACCGCACCGAACACCGCGAGGTCACGCGCCTTCGCGAGCGCGAGTTCCTGGTGAATCGAGCCCAGCGGCGATTCGCGGCCTTCGGTCGAGGCGGCGTCCCACTTGTTCAGGTCGAAGCCGGTGCTCACGCCGCCTTGCAGCGTCAAGCCGTTGTCGAAGTTGCCGACCACCTGCACGCCGCCCTCGCGCCAAGTGGTCGGGATGATCGCGGTCTCGACGAAGTTGCGCTCGACGCCGTAGTACGCCGTCGGCTCGTGGTTCTCGTTCAAGAGCCCGGCCGGGATCAGAAAAAGCCCTGCGCGGGCGCTCCAGACCGGTGTGAACTGGCGCTCGACATACGCCTGCTCGAGTGCCACTTCACCGGCATCGCTGGCCGACGAGACCGCGTGTTCGACTTCGAGCTCAGCGATGACCTTCGTCTTCTCGTCGAATCGGTGCTGGTAGCCGAGCACGAACCGGCGCAGGTCGGCTTGCGCATTCTGGTTGGCGCGCGTCGGTCGGTTGTAGTTGATCTCGCCGTAGCTGCTCAGCACGGTGCCGGCGCCGAGCAGCGAGCCCGAGTAAGCGGGCGCCGCGGGTGGCGGGTTCGCGCTCGGCGGCTGAGCGGTAGCAACGGCTGCGGGTGCAGGTGCAGGTGCGGATGTGGCGGGTTCGGTGGCCTGCTTTTGCTGCATCTGCTGCAGCTGCGCCTTGACGTTAGCCAGCTCGCTCGCCAGCTGATCGAGGCGGCGCGCGAGATCGGCTTCGGTGGCGGTCTGCGCGAAGGCGCTGCCCGTCATCAGCGCCAGCGACGCGGCGATCAGCGTCAGGGCGGGTCGGGTGCGCGCAGGGAATGTGGTCATGGCAGGCTTCATTCGGAAAAAGGAACTCGGGGCACTGAGCATTCGAGCAGGGCGCAAGGCCGAACTCACGGCTTGAAGCCGTCACTCAATGTTTGCAGGAAGGCGATCAGGTCGTCGACCTGCGCATCACTGAGCGCGGGGGCATCGCCGGGCCGGCGGTTGTACGGAACCTCAACGGTGTTGACGTTGCCGCGGTAGCGCTCGGGCAGGTCGTCGAACTTGTTGACGCTGCCGTCAGCATTGAGCGAATACCACTTCTCAGGATTTGTGTCGCGCTGCACGTAGAAGGTGACCGCGTCTTTCAAGGTGTTGAAGCGGCCGTTGTGGAAGAAGACCTGGCGCTTGGCGACGTTGCGCAGCGAGGGCACCTTGAAGGCGCCGCACAGGTCGGCGCGAGCCGCGAGATCGGGGCGCTCGCAGAGGCCCAGGTCGTAGTACGCCGGGTCGTCGTTGCGCGTGATCTGCGGGTTGCGCGGCACGCCCAGGTTGTCGTAGGTGAAGTCGGTGAAAAGAGGGTGCGAGCCGTCGGCCGCTTTGGCCGAAGGGTGACATCCGGCGCAGTTACCTTGAGTCGGGCTGTTGAACAGCGCCAAGCCGCGCAGCTCGGCGTCGCTCAGCGCGAGCTTTCCGCGCAAAAACTCGTCGTACTTGCTCGAGAAGCCGCGAAAGTCGGTATCTGCTTTTTGGTACTCGGCAAGCGCCAGCGTGACACGCGCCATCGCGTCGTCGGGCCGGGTGAAGATGTCGGCACCGAAGACGCGCTTGAAGTCATCGGCGTAGCTGGCGCGAGCCAGCTTGGCGATCACCTCGGCGTTGGTTGCGTTGGCCATCTCGAACGCGTTGAGGAAGGGCTCGCCGGCCTGGGCCTGCAGCGAGGCAGCGCGCCCATCCCAGAAGAGGCCACCGGTGGGAGTGCCGTCGGCCGCAAAGTAAAACGCGGTGGCTGACAACCGGTAGTCGATCGAAGGCGCTTGACGCCGGCCTTGCTGGTCGAGCAGCGCGCCGCCGAGTTGCACCGCGAGCGCGTTGGCCGGTGCGTGGGCGTTGTCGGGGCTGTGGCAGCTCGAGCAGGCCTGCCGGCCCGAGGCCGAGAGCGACACGTCGGAGAAGATTTTTTCACCGAGTGCGGCCTGCACCGACAACGCGGTCGTCGTTGGCACGCTCGATTCGGTGGCCGATGTGCCGCCACCCCCGCAGGCCGACAGCAGCGCCGCGCCAAATGCCAACACTGTCCAAATGATTGGCCGCAGCGTCCTATGTGCCCCTGCTATCGGTTTCATCAAATAACGGCCCGAATTAATTGTTAATGAGAACGATTCGCAATCATACACAAGGTGCGCGGAGGTGCGCCAGATCACGCCGCGTGCAGGCGGCGCGGATCTGCTGAAACGGACGCCGTCGATAGCCTCATACCGGGTGCGCTGCCTACAATCCGCGGCTTCAAAACCCATCCTGCGCGCTGCCGGCGCGTCGCGCCATGCTCGACATCACTTTGCTGCGCAAGGATCTGGCCTCGGTCGTCGCTCGCCTCGAGAAGCGCAAGTCGCCGCAGCCGTTTCTCGACATCGATCGGTTCAGCGCGCTCGAGTCGGAGCGGCGCACGATTCAGGTCGGCACCGAAGAATTGCAGGCCCGCCGCAACAGCCTGTCGAAGCAGATCGGCCACCTTAAGTCGAAGGGCGAGGACTCGGCGGCGGTGATGGGTGAGGTCGGCGGTATTGGGGCCAAGTTGAAGGTATCGGCCGAGCGCCTGGACGCGATCCAAACCGAACTCACCGCGATGCTGATGAGCGTGCCCAACCTGCCGCAAGACGACGTGCCGGTTGGTACCGACGAAGCTGCCAATGTCGAGGTGCGACGTTGGGGCGCACCGCGTGAATTCGATTTCGCAACCCGCGATCACGTCGACCTCGGCGCACCGCTGGGCCTGGACTTCGACACCGGCGCGCTGCTCTCGGGCTCGCGCTTCAGCTTCTTGCGCGGCCCGATCGCGCGGCTGCACCGCGCGCTCGCGCAATTCATGCTCGACATGCAAACCGAGGAGCACGGCTACACCGAGTGCTACACGCCGTACATCGTCAACCGCGAAATTCTCGAAGGCACGGGGCAGCTGCCGAAGTTCAAAGAGGACATGTTCTGGGTCAGCCGCGGCGGCGACGAAGCCCAGACCGAGCAGTACCTGATCTCGACTTCAGAAATTTCTTTGACCAACAGCGTGCGCGAGCGCGTGCTGGCCGAGTCCGAGTTGCCGATCAAGCTGACCGCGCACAGCCCGTGTTTTCGCTCCGAGGCGGGCAGTGCAGGGCGCGACACGCGCGGCATGATCCGCCAGCACCAGTTCGACAAGGTCGAGATGGTGCAGATCACGCACCCGACCGAGAGCAACGCGGCGCTCGAGCAGATGGTCGGGCATGCCGAGGCGGTATTGCAACGCCTGGGGCTGCCGTATCGGTTGATGCAGCTGTGCACCGGCGACATGGGCTTCGGTTCGGCCAGGACCTACGATCTCGAGGTCTGGGTGCCAGCACAGAAAACCTACCGCGAGATCAGCTCGTGCTCGAACATGGAGGCGTTTCAGGCGCGTCGCATGCAGGCACGATTCAAGAACGCGCAGGGCAAGAACGAGTGGGTGCACACGCTCAACGGTTCGGGCTTGGCGGTCGGCCGAACGCTGGTCGCGGTGCTCGAGAACGGGCAGAACGCCGATGGTTCGATCACCGTGCCTGAAGCGTTGCGGCGGTACATGGGCG
Source organism: Rhizobacter sp. (assembly GCA_043753755.1). Taxonomy (GTDB): domain Bacteria; phylum Pseudomonadota; class Gammaproteobacteria; order Burkholderiales; family Burkholderiaceae_C; genus LMDS01. Next base: position 33,184 of record JAYUWC010000236.1, on the reverse strand, counting down.
GCTTGGTGGTCTTGAAGGCCGAGGCACCAAAAGCCCAGGCTAGAATTAGCGGCTCGGCATAGACCTGCCGAGGGTAAAAAATTTCAGGTTCCGCATCACGCGGGACCAGAGGCATCAGCGGCACCGGAGAGGTGGCAGAGTGGTCGAATGTACCTGACTCGAAATCAGGCGAACCGTAAGGTTCCGAGGGTTCGAATCCCTCCCTCTCCTCCAGTGAAACGCATCGAAAAAGCCGCCCCTCAGGCGGCTTTTTTTCGCGTCAGGGGCAGACTTCCATTCGCCGCGTGATGCCGCGGATCGTCTCGTCGCTGAACCAGAAAAAGTGGCTGGTGATCGTGACCGTGGCGCTGTTCTTGGTTCGAGTTTTGTACTCGACCGGCACCACCCAGCCCACATAGCCCCCCGAGTTGCCGCCCATCGGGCAAGCGCCCCGCTGCGGGGTGCCGATCACGAGTTCGCGGTTCGGATCGATGCTCTTCGCGGTCGCGTCGAAATAGTTGGTGATTGCCGATTCGTGGCGCTGGGGTTGCGTGCTCCGTACGACGGTGGGCGCTTTCGGTGCCGGGGTGCTCGCACAGCCGCCGGCCAGAAGTGCGGTGGCGAACATCGCTGCTGCGGTCTTGGTCATCGTCTTTTCCTGCGGTAATTCGAATGCAGAGAGTTTGCCAGTTCGCCCGCGAACCGCAGCGCAAACCGATAGTGCCGGCAATTCATCACGACGGCGTTCGCTGTGACTCGCCGACCCCTCGTACACGGGCTGGAGCGGCGCAACGCAGCATCGAACAATCGGCGCATGAAAACTGAATTCAAAGCGACCCAGCTGTTCGATTGGGAGAACGAGCCGGTCGGCGAACGCCCGTCGGAGTTCTTGCCTTCGACTGGTTATTCGGTCTTGTCGGGTTACCACGCGATCGCCGCGCCCATCGCACATCGCCGTGCGTCGCGGAGCCGGTTCGGCTTTACGGCCTGGATCGTGTTCGCGGTCGCCATGTTGTTGTTGGGTGCCTGGGCGATGTCGGAGTTGGCTCCCATGCTGCGATCCTAAATCTTCGCAATCCGTTCACGCTTCTTTACGCCGCAGCCAATCGCTATTCACGGCACGAGCCCAGGATCGGAACTACTGGCTTTGAGCCGAACTCTGGAGCTTTTGAATGCGTGACGCAATCGGGCGGGCGGTCCCGCTTACCTGGCCAGCCAAGCATTGGCTGCGTGTGACCGCCCCGTCGGCCTTGCTTTTTGCAGGCGCAGCTGCAGCACTGCTCGCGCAGGCCAAAACGCCGTATGGCGCAGGCTCGAGCGGCCCGGGAACGATGATGTTCGGGGGCTCGCCCGAGCACATGGCTCACGTGATCGGGCGCATGCTGGACGGCATCGACGCCACCGACACACAGCGCAGCCAGATCAAACAGATCGCGATGTCTGCTGCAGCCGACGTCGAAGGTCAACGCGAAGCGGGCCGCGGCTTGCGCGATCAGGCGATGCAGATCTTCACGGCGCCCAGTGTCGATCCGGTCGCTGCCGAATCTGTTCGGCAGCAAATGCTTGTGCAGCACGATCAGGCCAGCAAACGCATGCTCCAGGCCGTGCTGGAGGCAGCCAAGGTGCTGACGCCAGACCAGCGTGCGAAGATGGCTTTACGGTCGAAAGAGCGTCACATGCAAATGAGAGACCGCATGCAGCCCATGCATCAGGGTCGCCCTTCGCGGCCCGGCGCTTCGGTGCCGCTGAAGTGATGCGCTCCACGGTGTTGCTCTCACCGGCGAGCGGTCTGGCGGCGCGAGCGCTGCAACGCGCGGCGCTGTCTGCCCCAAAAAACGTGAGTCCTTCGCATGCCATGAGTGCCCGCCTTCTGCTGATCGATGACGACGCCCGCCTCGCGTCGATGGTGGGCGACTACCTGCGCACCTCGGGCTTCGAGGTCGAAACCGCCGGGTCGCTCGCGAAAGGCCGCGAGCGTTTGTCCGCCGACAGTTTCGATGCGCTCGTGCTCGATTTGATGCTGCCCGATGGCGATGGCCTCGACCTCTGCCGTGAGCTTCGTGCCGATGCCCGTCACCGCCACTTGCCGCTGCTGATGTTGACTGCGCGCGGCGAGCCGATGGACCGCATCGTCGGCCTCGAACTCGGCGCCGACGACTACCTGCCCAAACCCTTCGAGCCGCGCGAGCTGCTTGCGCGCGTGAAGGCCTTGTTGCGCCGCGCGGCGCCTGTCACGGCCCGCGACGACGTGTTGCGCTTCGGTCGGCTCGAGGTCGATCTCGGCGCGCGCGTGGCGCGGCTCGGCGGCACGATCTGCGACCTGACCGGCCACCAATTCGACCTGCTGGTGGTGCTGGCGCAAAGCCCGGGCCGGGTGCTCTCGCGCGACCAGATCATGGATTCGCTCAAGGGCCATCCGCTCGAAGCCTTCGACCGCTCGATCGACGTTCACATCTCGCGCATCCGCGCCGTGATCGAAGACGATGTGAAACTGCCCCGCCGCGTGCTGACGGTGCGCGGTGCCGGCTACGTGTTCGCGCGCAAGCAAGACGCCGACGAGACCGCGGGCTGACCGCCGGCCGGCGCGGCCGTTGTCGGGCGCGGCCGCCGGTGCCGTCATGATTCGTGCATGAAGAATCTCTACCTGCGCATCTACGCGACCTTGGTGGTGTTGCTGCTGCTGTTTGCGGCAACGTCGGGCTGGATCTTTCAGCGCCACCTCGAGCAGGAGCGGGTGCGCTCCGATGGGGTGCTCACCGAGCGCATGGGTGCCTGGGCCGAGCTGATTCAGCGCTCGCTGCCGGGGCACGACCAGCCGCTCGACGACCAAGCCGCAGCCTTGCGCGACTGGTCCGTCCGCTTGCGTCTGCCTTTGGCACTCGACAGTGCCGACGGCCATCGCGTCGCACAGTCGGATTCGTTCACTCGGCGTCAGGCCGACAACGGCGTGCGTGGCCTGGCAGTGCGCCTCGAAGACGGCCGCACGCTCTGGATCATGCGGCCCGGCCCCGGCCGGCCGGCATCGCCGCGAATCCCGTTCGTCGGCCCATCCCCTAATTTGTCGAATGGCGCGGGCGAGCCGCCTCCATATCTCCCTTTTCTGCCGTCGGCATGGCAGCAAGGGGTGGGGTTGGTCGTCATCCTGGTCATCTTGTTCGTGGCCGTTGCGGTCGGCGCCTACCCGGTGGTGCGCCGGCTCACCCGTCGGCTCGAGGCTCTGAAGCGCGGGGTCGAACAATTCGGCGCCGGGCAGCTCGACCACCGGGTGCAGGTGACCGGCCACGACGAGGTCGCGGCGGTGGCTTCGAGCTTCAACGTAGCAGCGGCGCGGGTCGAAGCGCTGGTGCGTTCGCACCAGTCGCTGCTGGCCAATGCGAGCCACGAACTTCGCTCGCCGCTGGCCCGCATGAAGATGGCAGTCGCAATGCTGGCCGACGCACCGCCGGCGCAACGCGACAAGCTCAAGCAAGAGATCGACACCAATGTCGCCGAGCTCGATGCGCTGGTCGAAGAGGTGTTGCTCGCAAGCCGGCTCGATGCAGCGCCCACGCCCGAGCGCAACGAGCGGATCGAACTGCTCGGCATGGCGGCCGAAGAGGCGGCGCGTGTCGATGCCGAAGTCGATGGTGCGACGACCGTGGTCGTCGGCGAAGACCGCCTGCTGCGCCGCGCCTTGCGCAACCTGCTCGAGAACGCGAGGCGCTATGGCGGCAGCGAAGTCGAGGTGGTGGTGGCCTCGGGCGCGGGCCGGGCCGAGGTGCGGGTGTGCGACCGTGGGCCGGGTGTTCCGCAAGCGATGCGCGAGCGCATCTTCGAGTCGTTTTTTCGCATGCCCGGGCACGCCGAGCAGGCCGGTGGCGTCGGCCTGGGTTTGAGCTTGGTCAAGCAGATCGCCGAGCGTCACGGCGGCAGCGTGCGCTGCGAGGGGCGGGAGGGTGGCGGTAGCAGTTTCGTGCTTTCGTTGCCACTGGCGCCGGCCTAAATGGGGGCCGAATTCGACGCCGGCTGCGTAAGAAAGTCAGGTGCGGCGATCGGCCGGCGGCTCGGTGGTGGCAACGCGCTCGCGTGCGCGTTCGGCGTACTTGTTGAAGCGCCAGGCGCTGCCATCGAGCGTGATGCGGCGCCACGTCTGGCGCTTCTCGGACGGTGTCATCGCCGGCCAGTGCTGCACTTCGTCGAAGGTGCGGCCGCAGCCTTTGCAGATGGCGTCGCCCTGGCTGGTCGAGCAGATGGCAATGCACGGCGCGTCGGGCGTCGTGACGTACCACGCCAGCCAGGCCTCGCGCGCGCTGGCGGGCATCGTGGGCTCGTCGCATTCGCTCTCGCGGTAGTAGACCATCAGGCCGTAGACGGTTGCGAGCGCGCGCACCTCGGCACAGGCGCTGATGCCGTCGGGTGAGGGCGAGCGCTCGCGCCACCAATTGATGGCCGACTCGATGTCGATGATGTGAATGGCGGCCATGAATTTGTACTTGGAAGGGCAGTTAGGATAGCGCGGTCATCGGCCCGCGACGGGCTCGCAGTTTGATACCCTGCCGTGATGATTCCTCACCCCCGATTGCTCGCCGCTCACCGCCCCTCGACACGTGTCCGCTTCGTTTGGCAGGTGCCTGTTTTATGTTTGCCGCTCGCGCTTCTCGGCGCCTGCGGCACGATCGAAAAAGCCCCCACACCGCCCCCACCTGGGTTGATCCAGAAAGCCGGCAGCGCTGCGATCACGGTGACCGAGGCCGACGCCGGCGCCCCCATCGTGCTCGAGCGCGGGCAGGCCCTGGTGGTGCGCCTCGCGGTAGCGGGCAACCAGAACCCCGACTGGGTCGTCATCGACCTGAAACCTGGCGTGTTGCGTGTGCTTGGTTCGCGCTTCGAGCGTGCGCTGCGTGACACCGATGCCGGCGAAGCGGCCGGCTCAACGGTGTGGCGTTTTGCGCCCGAGGCGCCTGGCGAGGTGGTGCTGAATTTCGAGCTGCGCCAACCGCGCAGCGTGGCCGCGCCGCTGCAGACCGCGCGCTACACCGTCACGGTGAGATAGGCCGACGCGGCAGAGCGATGGTCGACGCTACCCAACTTCGGCTGGCCGTGCCGGACGATGCGCCGGCGATTGCCGCGCTTTCGCGCGACCGCATCGAACTCGGCCTCGGCTGGCGCTGGACGGCGCCGCGGGTGCTGCGTTGCATTCTCGACCGCGCCACCAACGTCGTCGTGATGCCAGGCCAGCCTGGCGTTCGAAGCAAACGCGGCGGGCCGATGCTGCGCGGCTTCGGCATCATGAAGTACCACGACGACGAGGCGCATCTGCTGCTGCTCGCGGTGGATGTGCAAGCCGCGCGTTGCGGCATCGGCTCGGCGATGGTGGCGTGGTTGGAGGCCTCGGCGTGGGCCGCCGGCATCGGTCGCATTCAGCTCGAGGCGCGCGACACCAACGAGGCAGCGTGCGCTTTCTATGCGCGCCTCGGCTACCGCGAGGTTCAACGCTTGGCGGGCTACTACAACGGGCGCGAGGCCTGCGTGCAGCTCGCCAAAGTTCTGCGAGCGGCATCGGTCGCGCCTTGATGCCACGCCGGCGCCGCGAGCGCTGCGGCGGAGCGTCAGGCCTGGATGGAGCCGCCGCGCGGGCTGCGTTGCTCGGCGTTGCCCGAGGTCGAGTAGAGCGCCACGGCATCGCGCGGCATCAACACGTCGATCGCGCGGTCGAGGGCGGCGGTGGCACGGGCGAGCGACTCGCGTTGCGCGGCCACTAGGCCGCCGGTGCTGACGAGCCGATGCCGAAGCGCAGCCGGCACCGAGCCGCTGCGGGCGGCAGCGGCAAAGCGGTCGACGGCGAGCGCCAACGCGCGGTGCAGTTCGGTCGAATGCATCTCGATGCCCAGCGTGTCGCGCACGCAAAGCGCCATACCCAGCGCACTCAGCCGCTCTTCGACGGCGGCCAAAGCAGATTCGAGTTGAGGGTCGGGAGTGATCGAGGTCAGAGCCATGCAATTCGAGCCGGCAGCGGGTTTCAAGAGTGGGTCTTGCTGAGCAATTCTTGGGCGTTCGAGATCAGCTTGTCGGCGATCACCTCGGGGTTGATCTTGAAGCTGCCGTCATCGATCGCCTTCGAGATGCGGGCGACCTTTTCGGCGTCGAATTCAGGTGTGGCGCTGCCCGTGAGCAGGGTCGAGGCTGCGCTAGACAACTGAATCTTCGCGCTCGCGTCGGCCTGTGCCGGGATCGCGGTGGTCAGCGCACCGGGCGCGGCGGTTGAAGCAGCGGCGGCGCTGGCCGTGGCAGCGGGTGCGGCGGTGTTGGATATGTCTGCGGGATTACCGATCTTCATGGGGCTCTCCAAGGGACAGGGCCTGTGCCTGACCGTTCAATGTGCACCTTGTATCGGCGCCGGCATAAGGCGACTTTAGAGAAATTTTGCCGACATCCCGTCGGACCGTGCCGGCGCCCGGCGGCTAGAGACTCAATTCGACCCGCCGCTCGCCGACCGGCAGGCCGGTCAGCACCCGGCCGCTCTCGGTGCGCACCCTGACCGCAACGCCTTCGATGCCCGGGTTGAGCGCTTGCGCTTCGCCGGCGACGCTGAAGCCCTCGCCCTGGCCGATGACCAGCACGGTCTCGCCGGCCGCGAACCACTGCCGCATCTTCAGGTGCGACACGCGCAGGCTCTGGCCGGGCTTGAGCGCGCGGGTCAACATGCGGCCGATCGCGAGCTCACCGCGGGTGACCGGTGCGGCGGTGTCTTCGGCCAGGTCGACTTCGGCCGGTGCCAGGTCGGCAGCTGCCAGCACGCCGCCGCTCGCGAGGCTGTTGGTCGCGACCATCGCCGTGCCGAAGACTTTCACGGTGATCGGCAGGTAGACGTTCCATTTGACTGCGCCTTGCGCACAGCGCAGGCCGATGCGGCTGCGGCCCCAGAGGCGCGTGCCCTCGGGCACGTAAGCATCGACCTTCTGGCACGGCGCGAGGCGCAGGCGCGGGTCGAGCTGGCCGACCTCGACCTCGATGCGTGGCGCGGCCACCAGGCCGGCGGGCGCGGCCCCTGCCGCTGCCTTGGCGCCTTCGAGTGCGAGTCGACGGGCCTGTTGCTCGATCACGCCTTCGACGCCGCCGGCTGCGGCAGCCTGCGCGAAGCCCAGCGCCGGCCAGGCGGCGCAGAGCAGGGCGGCGACGAGGCGGAGGCAGTGGCAGCGGCGGGGGAATTGGCAGTTCCAAAAAGACATCGCCGAACTGTAGGTGCGCCGCCCACGCCGCATGGCTTCGAAATGGGTGGTGAAGTGCGCGCTTCTCGGGCTTATGTTGGCGCCCACGCTGTCCAGAATCCGCTCAAGCCGCGAACCCTGGTCACGCTTGAAAAGGAGGCCCACATGCTGAACCGACTCACCGATGCGCTCGACTTCCAGGCCCAGGCGCTCAGCCTGCGCTCGGAGCGCCAGCGCCTGATCGCCAGCAACATTGCCAACGCCGACACACCCGGCTACGTGGCCCGGGACATCAACTTCGCGCAGGCATTGAAAAACGCGACCGGCGCCACGAGCCCAGGCGCCACGCTGCGCGCCAGTCAGCCGGGGCACATCACCGCCGCGGCCTCTGGCGGCACGAGCGCCAGCACGCTGATGTACGCAGCAGCCAGCCAGACCAACCTCGACCGCAACACGGTCGACATGGACCGCGAACGCGCCAGCTTCGCCGACAACACCGTGAAGTACGAAGCCACGCTGCGTTTCATCGGCGCCAACGTGCGCACGACGCTCAGCGCGATCACCGGGCAATAAGCATGAAAAACCGCAACGCGTCACAGCGGGCCGAGCGCCGGGCCGCCCCAAGCGGGCCCGCATCCCCTCGGGGGATCGGCCGACGTACCCGGCGGACGAGGGGCTGACATGAGCCTGCCCGGCCGCCCGAAAGGCGAATTCACCGCAGTGCGAAGCACGGAGGTTGCCTGATGAGCATGATGAATATTTTTAGCGTGTCGGGCTCGGCAGCCAGCGCGCAGAGCCAGCGCCTCAACGTCGTCGCCAGCAACCTTGCCAATGCCGACACCGTGGCCGGCCCCGATGGCCAGGCTTACAAGGCGCGGCAGGTCACGTTTCAAACCGAACTGATGGGCGCGAACCGCAACGACCTGACTGCCGCCGGCGTGCGCGTCAGCACCATCAGCGAAGACCAGACCGTCGGCCGCCGCGTGCTCGACCCCAAACACCCGAGCGCCGATGCCGAGGGCTACGTGACCTACAGCAACGTCAACCCGGTCGAGGAGATGGTCAACATGATTTCGGCCTCGCGCTCGTACCAAAACAACATCGAAGTCATGACGACAGCCAAGAGCCTGCTGCTCAAGACTTTGCAGATGGGCCAGTCGTAAACGCGGCTGGCTGAACCCGGAGCACCCACCTCATGGCCCTTTCATCCGCCACGTTGAGCAGCATCAACGGCACCGCTGCCGCCGCGAGCGCCAAACCCGCCGCCGATGATCCCGGCAGTCAAGACCGCTTCCTGAAGCTGCTGGTCACCCAGCTGCAAAACCAGGACCCGTTGAGCCCGATGGACAACGCGCAACTCACCAGCCAGATCGCGCAGATCAACACCGTCACCGGCATCGCCACGCTCAACACCAGCGTGCAGGGCCTGTCGAACCAGTTCTTGCAGATGCAGTCGCTGCAAGGCGCATCGCTGATCGGCAAGAACGTGATCGTGCCGGGCAATCAGGTCGACATCGCAAACGGCGTCGGCCAGGGCGGCTTCGAGCTGACGAGTGCGGCCGACGCGGTGCAGGTCGAGGTCTTGAGCCCCGCCGGGCAGGTGCTGGACACCATCAACCTCGGTGCGCAAAGCAGCGGCGTGCACGGCTTCGACTGGAACGCAGGCAACTACGACAACACCAGCAACCTGCGCTTTCGCATCACCGCCACCAGCGGCGCGACCAAGCTCGACTCGACCGCGCTGATGCGCGACAAGGTCAACGCGATCAGCACGTCGGGCAGCAGCCTGCAGCTCGAGCTGGCGCGGGCCGGCACGGTCGACTACGCCAAGGTCAAGGCGATCAACTGAGCGCGCTGCGCGGCGCTCACGATTCACACCCATCACCAAAAGCAAACCAGGGCACCACACTATGAGCTTCCAGCAAGGTCTCTCCGGCCTGAACGCATCGAGCAAGAACCTCGAGGTCATCGGCAACAACGTCGCCAACGCCAACACCATCGGCGCCAAGGCATCGCGGGCCGAGTTCGGCGACATGTACGCCAGTGCGATCAACGGCACCAGCATCGGCATCGGCGTCAACCTGCAGGCGGTGACCCAGCAGTTCACGCAAGGCAACATCTCGACCACCGACAACCCGCTCGACCTGGCCATCAACGGCAACGGTTTCTTCGAGGTCAGCAACGGCTCGCAAACGCTCTACACCCGCAACGGTCAATTTCAGGCCAACAAAGACGGCTTCATCACCACCAACTCCGGCCTCAAGCTGGTCGGCTACCCAGCCGCAAAAGACGGCACCATCCAGCCCGGCGCCGCGGTGCCGCTGCAACTGCCGACCGGCGGTGTCGCCCCGAACCCGACCGGCCGCATCGCAGTCGAGATGAACCTCGACTCGCGCAAGGCGACCACGCTGCCCACCGGCACACCCCAGATCGACTTCGGCAACGCCAAGACCTACAACGACGCGACCTCGGTCGCCGTGTTCGACGCCAAGGGCCAGGACGTGGCGCTGACCTACTACTTTCAAAAATCGGGCACCGACACCTGGAACGTGTATGCCACTGCCAACGGCACGTCGGCCAAGGTCGACGCTGGTGGCAACCCGCTGCCGGTGACCTCGATCACCTTCCCGAGCAACGGCGGCACACCGACCTCGCCGAGCGGCACCGTGCCGTTCGATGTGCCCTCGACCACCAATGCCGCGGGTGCGACCACATTGCCGATCACCGGTATCGCGCTCGACCTCACGGGCGCAACCCAGTTCGGCTCGGGCTTCGGCGTGACGAAGATGGTGCAAGACGGCTATGCGGCCGGTCAGCTCACCGGCGTCACGATCGAGAAGAGCGGCATCGTGATGGCCTCGTATTCGAACGGCCAATCGAAGGCCGCCGGCCAACTCGAGCTGGCGACCTTCCGCAACCCGCAAGGCTTGAACCCCCTCGGCGGCAACCTCTGGGCCCGCAGCTTCGCGTCAGGCGACCCGACCGTCGGCACACCCAACAGCGGCAACATCGGCACGCTGCGCGCCGGCTCGCTCGAAGAATCCAACACCGACCTGACCGGCGAGCTGGTCGACATGATTACGGCGCAGCGCATCTATCAAGCCAATGCGCAGACGATCAAGACGCAGGATCAGGTTTTGCAGACGCTGGTGAATTTGCGTTGATTTATCGCTGGATTAAGGCGTTGTCATGGACCGAATGATCTATCTCTCGATGTCCGGCGCGAAGGCGACGATGCAGCGCCAAGACACCTTGGCCAACAACATCGCCAACGTCTCCACCCCCGGCTTTCGTGCCGAGCTGCAGGCGTTTCGGGCGGTGCCGGTGCAGGGCAGCGGCGCGAGCACGCGGGTCTTTTCGCTCGAGACGACGACGGGCTACGACGCCACGCCTGGCGCGATCACCTCGACCGGTCGCAACCTCGATGTGGCTGCCAAAGGCAATGCCTGGCTCACGGTGCAGGCGCTCGACGGCACCGAGGCCTACACGCGCGGCGGCTCGCTCGAAGTCTCGAACGACGGCACGCTCACCACGCGCAGCGGCCTGCCGCTGCTCGGCGACGGCGGCCCGCTGCAGGTGCCGCCGAATTCGGCAGTCAGCATCGGCGCCGATGGCACCGTCAGCGCCCGCGGTGCCGACGGCAAGAACACGGCGATCGGCAAGCTCAAGCTGGTCACGCCCGAGACCGCGCTCAAGCGCGGTGACGACGGGCTGTTTCGTGGTGCCGATGGCAACGGCCTCTCAGTCGACGACACCGCGCGCGTGCAAGACGGCGCGCTCGAAGGCTCGAACGTCAGCGCAGTCGAGGCGATGGTCTCGATGATCGCCGCGGCACGCCAGTTCGAAGCGCAAATGAAGATGATCTCGACCGCCGAGAGCGACGAGAAGGCCGCGTCGCAGTTGTTGTCGGCAGGCTGATCGGTCGAGAACGATCTGCGAGCGGTTTCGCACGCGTCATCGAATTCATTGCTCCATGCGCCGCTGGCGCTGCTCGTCAACGCGCTTGGCCTCGACGCACTGCGGGTGGGTCTTGAACGCCGGCAGCTGACAGGTTTTGGCGATGCAGGCCACCGCCGCGAAAAAGCCGACGTTGGCGCAAAGCTTGGACGACTCGGCGCTGTCGTTGCGGGTCGGGCGCGCTGCCCGTGCCGCGTTGATCGGAGCGGCGCCGTTCGGCGCAAGGCTGGTCGTGGCTCGCGCTGGAGTTTTCGCATCCGACGCGTTCGCCTGGCGCTGGGCCGAGTTGTCCGCGGTCACGGCGATGCGTGGAGTCGAAGGCGACACGGGCGCGACGGTGTCTGCAGGCGCAGGCGCAGGCGCAGGTGCGGGTGCGGGTGGGGATGCGGATGCGGATGCAGGTGCAGGTGCAGGTGCAGGTGCAGGTGCAGGTGCAGGTGCAGCCGCAGGCGTCGCCATCGCGACGGTCGCAGGTGCAGCCGAAGGCGTCGCCCCCGCGACGATCGCAGGTGCAGCCGTCGTCGCGTATCGGTCGAACGCCCACCCGCCGATGCCCACGAGCCCGATTGCCACCACGGCGCCGGCCAGGCCGAGACGGTGCCGCGTGCTGCGGGTCGACACGACTTTCGGTACGGCGCTTGCGGCGCTTGCGTCGGGCGATGCGGGGGATGCGGGGGATGCGGGGGATGCGGGCGTCACGCGCTGCGTCCGCGGGAAGGCCTCGGTCTTGGCGAGCGCCGCATCGGCGCTGAACTCAGCCGCAGGCGCTGGGGCGAGCCGGGTAGTGGGCGCGGGCGGCTGCACCTCGCCGTCGAGCGCGCGGCGCAACGCGGCCACGTTCTGCGGCCGTTCGGTGGACGACAGCGCCAGCGCCCAATCGATCGCCCGCAGAAAAGTGTGTGACACCCCCGGGAAGGCCTTGGCTTCCGACCCGGCCAACAGCGGCATGGTGTCGCGCACGGCGCGCATCACGGCCGGCATCGGCGTGCGGCCGGTGAGCATGAAGTGAACCGTCGCACCCAATGCATACAGGTCGGTATACGGGCCCTGGCGCATGCCGGCTTCGTCGGCATATTGTTCGACCGGCGCAAAGTTGGGTTTCAAGATTGCGGTGAGCGCCTGAGTCTGGTCGCCGATCACGCGGCGCGCCGAGCCGAAGTCGAGCAGCACCGGCTCAGCGTCGGGCGGCAAGAGGATGTTGTCGGGCGCGATGTCGCGGTGATAGACACCCTTCGCGTGCAGTGCCTCCAGAGCGTCGAGCAACGGGTCGATCACGCGGCGCAGCCAGGCTTCGTCGGGCGCCATGCCCATGCCGCGCCGGGCTTCTTTCAGGGTCTGGCCCGGGTAGTAGGGCATGGCCATGTAGGCGGTGCCGTTGGCCTTCCAGAAACGGTGCACTTTTACGAGCGACGGGTGGTCGAAACTCGCGAGCAAGCGCGCTTCGTTGACGAACGACTCCAGCCCGCTCGCGAATCGCGATGCGTTCGACTCGGTGCGCAGCGAAATCTGGTCACCGATGCCGCGGCCGGCGAGTGCCGCGGGCAGGTACTCTTTGATCGCGACCTGTCGCAGCAGCACGCGGTCGAGAGCCAGGTAGACGATGCCGAAGCCACCGACCCCGAGCACCCGGATCAGCTCGAACTCACCCAGCACGGTGCCCGGCACCAACGAATCGGTGAACGGCGCGCCGATGGCGGGCGGCCGTGCGGTTGGAATCGTTGAGTCGGACATCGGAGAGTTCGGCAAACGGGCACAGGTCAAGGTGCCGAATGACACCATATCCCGCACTGTAGGGCGACCATGGTGGGTTGGGTTGTGCAGCGGGCAACGCCCGACACGGCGGCGTGCGCTATCACCGCGAACGCGTGCAGTGTGTGAGCGCTGTTACTTCAGCGACATGCGCTGCAGCTCGCCTTCACCGTCGATGAACTGGTGCTTGAGGGCGCCCGCAAGGTGCAACGCAAACAGGCCGTAGAGCGCATAGGCAAGCCCGGTGTGCCAAATGCCGAGGGTGGCGTGCAAGGCTTCTTTGGCGTCCGGCTCGATCCGGCTCACGAGCCCGATGCGCGGCCACTCGAACAAGCCGAAGAGCTGCATCGGGTGGGTGGCGGCGTCTTTCCAGGCCGAGTCGTGCAGCCAACCCGAAAGCGGCAGCGCGAGCATCGACGCATAGAGCAGGCCGTGCACCGCATGCGAGGCGATGCGCTCCCAGCGCGCATGCCGAGCCGGCAGCGGCGGCGGTGGGTGCCCGGCGCGCCACAAAACGCGCAGCAGCACCAGACCGAGCACCATGATGCCGATCGATTTGTGGGTGTCGATGGCCGGGCGAACCCAATCGTCGGGCAGCTCTTCGGCCGCCAGGCCGAGCACCACGTTGACAATCATCAACAGAGCGATGAGCCAGTGCAGGGTTACGGCGACTCGGGTGTAGCGGGCGGCTTGGGGCATGCGGTTCGGGCACCTGAAAACGGTACGGGTTGACAACTGAAGCCTGTATTTCACATCACGCCGGGAACTCCGCCCGAAGCGAAAGGTCTGCCCGCGTGGCGATTCGCGGCACACCGCCGACCCTCCTTCCAACCCTGACCGGCACCGCGCCTTGACCGAACCCTTGCTCCCGGCCCTGATCAAAGCCTCGCCCCGGTACTCGCCGCCGCGCACGCCGCTGCGTTCTAAGTTGATCCACGCGGCAGTGCTCGCGCTCTGGGCGCTGCTGCTGGCCCGCGCCTTCGGTTTTGGTGACACCGGCATGAGCGGCAATTTGTGGGGCTGGTCGGTGGGCGTGGCCTACATCGCCTACGACACGCTGCTGCTGGCGTTCGTGGCGTGGCAGACCTGGGGCTTGCTGAAGCTGCAGCCCGCGGCATGCGGCGCACTGCAAGCATCTGATGGCGCCGGCGTTGCGTGCGACGCTCGCAGCGCCGCTCCCACCCGCAGCGCCGCTCCCACTCGCATCAGCGTCGTCATCGCTGCGCACAACGAGGCCGTGGTCTTGCCCGCCACGCTAGCCGCGCTGCTCGCACAGACCGACCCGCCCGACCAGATCATCGTGGCCGATGACGGCTCGAACGACGGCACCGCCGCACTCCTGACCCAAGGTTACGGCCTTGCAGCACCCGAGTTCGGCGCGATGAGTGCCCCCAGCACATCGCACGCCGGGCTGCATTGGCTCCGGCTCACGCACGGCGGCAAAGCGCGGGCGCTCAACGCCGCGATCGACGCAACTGCGAATGAAGTCGTGCTCACGGTCGATGGCGACACGCTGCTCGATGCCGGAGCCATCGCCGCGGTGCGCCGCGCATTCGCGCTCGAGCCCGAGCTGGTCGCGACCACCGGCGTGCTGACGCCGGTGTGCAGCGGCACCGTGAGCGGGCGGGTGTTGCAGTGGTTTCAGACCTACGAATACATCCGCAACTTCTTGTCGCGATATGCGTGGATGCAGTTGCAGAGCCTGCTGCTGATCTCGGGTGCCTTCGCCGGCTTTCGGCGTCAGGCTTTGGTCGACGTCGGTGGCTTCGACGCCGACTGCCTGGTCGAAGACTACGAGCTGATCCACCGCCTGCGCCACCACGCTGCGCGAATGGGCCTCGACTGGCGCTTTCGCGTGCTCGGCGATGCGCAGGCGCGCACCGAAGCCCCTAGCCGCATCGGCGCGTTTCTCAGCCAGCGGCGGCGCTGGTTCGGCGGCTTCTTGCAGACGCAGTATTGGTACCGCGCGATGGTCGGCGACCCTCGCCTGGGTTGGCTCGGCACCTTGATGCTGCCGGTCAAGGCGATCGACACCTTGCAGCCGCTTTACGGGCTCACCGCGTTTGTGCTGCTGGTGCTCGGCGTGGCCACGCAGCGGCTCACACTTGTCGGCCCGGTGGCCGGGCTGATCGCAGCCAAGATCACGCTCGATCTGGCGTTTCACTTGTGGTCGGTGCGGCTCTACCGGCGCTGGGTCGGCTCTGGCCCGGCGGCACGCAGCGCGGCTTTCGGGCCCTCGCTGCTCGCGGCCTTGCTGGAGCCGTTCACGTTTCAGTTGCTGCGCCACCTCGGTGCGGCGCTCGGCTGGGTTTCGTTTCTGAGTGGCAGCCGCCGTTGGGGCCGCCAGGAGCGGGTCGGCGCGCGCGCGGTGGCGCCGTCTTGCGCGTCGTCCTCTTCTGAGTCGTCCTCTTCCGACGCCCCGCCGTAGACTCGCAGGCAACCCATCACCTTTGCACCAGGAGCATCCGATGAGCTTCATCCACAACGCCGCCGACGACAAACCCGCGCCCGACAAATCCGACAAGGTCGACAAGATCGAAGACCAGCTCGCGTTCAAGTCGCGCTTCGTGCTGGTCTTCGGCGAGATCACCGATGCGCTCGCGCACGCCACCTGCCGGCGCCTGCTCGCGCTCTCGGAAGAATCCGACGCGCCGGTCACCATGCTGATCTCGTCGCCGGGCGGCCACGTCGAGTCGGGCGATGCGATCTTCGACGTGATCCGGTTCGTGCGCGCGCCGGTCACGACGATCGGCACCGGCTGGGTCGCGAGCGCCGGGGCGCACATCTTTCTCGCTGCGCCGAAAGAGCGGCGCCTGTGCCTGCCCAACACCCGCTTCATGATTCACCAGCCGGCCGGCGGCGCGGGCGGCCAGGCGACCGACATCGCGATCCAGGCGCGCGAGATCATCAAGGCCCGCGAGCGTTTGGCGCGCGTCGTCTCGACCCAGACCGGCCAGCCCTACGAGAAGGTCGCGGCCGACATGGAGCGCGACTACTGGATGAGCGCCGAAGAAGCGATCGCCTACGGCATCGTCTCGCGAGTCGTCGAGCGGCAAAAAGACATCGCGTGATTCGACAAGGGGTTTTCGAGCCCTGTTCTGCAAACTGACCGGCAATTGCCGGTCTTTTCACGTCACCCCGCGGGGCGCCTGCGACCCATCATCGGGTCGAAGCAACGGAGCCTCGCCATGATGCGTTCACTGTGGATCGCCAAGACCGGCATGGAAGCCCAGCAAACCCAGCTGGACACCATCTCGCACAACCTCGCCAACGCGTCGACCAACGGCTACAAGAAGTCGCACGCGGTGTTCGAAGACCTGATGTACCAAAACCTGCGTGCGGCCGGCTCGAACAGCACCGACCAGACGACGCTGCCGACCGGCCTGCAACTCGGCCTGGGCACGCGCGCGGTCGCGACCTCGCGCAGCTTCGCGCAGGGCAACTTGCAGCAAAGCAGCAACCCGCTCGACGTGGCGGTCAGCGGCCAGGGGTTCTTTCAACTGCAGATGCCCGACGGCACGACCGGCTACACCCGGGACGGCGCGTTTCAGGTGAACGCGACCGGCCAGCTCGTCACCAACAACGGCCACACCGTGCAGCCCGGCATCACGATCCCGGCCAACGCGACCAGCGTCAGCGTCGGCAACGACGGCACGGTCAGCGTGGTGCTGCCCGCGCAAAGTGCGCCGCAGGTGGTCGGCAAGATTCAAACGGCCAACTTCATCAACCCGGCCGGTCTCAACCCGCTCGGCCAAAACATCTACGCCGAGACGGCGGCC
This sequence comes from Rhizobacter sp., assembly GCA_043753755.1. GTDB lineage: Bacteria > Pseudomonadota > Gammaproteobacteria > Burkholderiales > Burkholderiaceae_C > LMDS01. The sequence continues at coordinate 16,533 of JAYUWC010000236.1, read as the reverse complement.
TCGGGTACGCCCAGCACCGGCACGCCGGGGCAAAACGGCCTCGGCATCGTGCAGCAAGGCTTCGTCGAAACCTCGAACGTCAACGTGGTCGAAGAGCTCGTCGGCATAATCCAGACCCAGCGCGCCTACGAGTTGAACTCGAAGGCGATCAAGACCTCGGACGAGATGCTGGCGCGTCTCACGCAGCTGTAGACATGAGGCCCCTCGTCTTCGGCGTACCGAAGCCGATCCCCCGGGGGGATGGGCCGCCCGGCTCGGGGCGGCCCGGCGCTCGGTCGGCGGCCGCGTCCCTGCACGGCCTTGGCGTCGTCACGCTCGCGATCGCATCGGTCTGCCTGCTCGCCGGCTGCGACACCGTCAGCGAAACGCTGAACAAGCGCCCGCCGGTCGACGTGGTGCAACCTACCGCGATCCGGCCGCAGCCGGTGGTCGTGGCGCCGGTCAGCAACGGCTCGATTTTTCAGGCCGGGCAGTACCGGCCGCTGTTCGAAGACCACCGCGCGCGGCTGATCGGCGACACGATCACGGTGCAGATCATCGAGAAGGTCAGCGCCACGCAAAAGAGCACGAGCTCGATCGACAAGTCGGGCGGCCTCGCGGCCGGCGTGACCGCGATTCCCGGCATCGCCGGCAACTCGTTCACGGCCGCGCGGGCCACGCTGGGCGCGACCTCAAGCAACACCTTCGCCGGCAAGGGCAGCACCGAGAACAGCAACGACTTCTCGGGCACGATCACCGCGACCGTGATCGAGGTGCTGGCCAACGGCCACCTGATCGTCGCGGGCGAGAAGCAGATCGGCGTGAACCACAACGTCGACGTGTTGCGCTTTTCGGGCCAGATCGACCCGCGCGCGATCCAGGCCGGCAACAGCGTGGCCTCGGCGCAGATCGCCAACGTGCGCATCGAGCAACGCGGCCGCGGCCAGCAAGCCGATGCGCAAGGAATAGGCTGGATCGGACGCTTCTTTTTGAACGTTCTGCCGATATGATTTTGCGCAGACTCGGTGTCATCCAACGGGCCGACACGCCATGCACGACACCGAAAAATTCATTCGCAAGCTGATCGCTGCCACCGCCGTGCTCGCGAGCGCAGCACTGTGGTGGCCCGCCCCGGCGCAGGCGATGCGGCTGAAAGAGGTCGCGACGGTGCAAGGCGTGCGGCCGAACCAGCTGGTCGGCTACGGCCTGGTCGTCGGCCTCGACGGCACCGGTGACCAGACCACCTCGACCCCGTTCACCACGCAGAGCCTGAACGCGCTGTTGCAGCAGATGGGCGTGACCGTGCCGCCTGGCACCAACATGCAGGTCAAGAACATCGCCGCGGTGATGGTGACGGCCTCGCTGCCGCCGTTCGCACAGCCGGGGCAGTTGCTCGACGTGACGGTCTCGTCGCTCGGCAACGCCAAGTCACTCCGTGGCGGCACGTTGATCGCGACGCCGCTCAAGGGCGCCGACGCGCAGGTGTACGCGCTCGCGCAAGGCAACCTCGTGGTCGGCGGCGCGGGCGCGTCGGCGGCAGGCTCGAAGGTGCAGATCAACCACCTGAGCGCCGGCCGCGTGCCCGAGGGCGCGACGGTCGAGCGCGCGGTGGCCACACCGCTGAACCAGGGCGAGTACCTGCAGCTCGACCTGAACGCGAGCGACTACAACACCGCTCGCGAGGTCGCGCGCGTCGTCAACACCAAGATGGGCGCCGGTACCGCGCAGGCGCTCGACGGCCGCGTGGTGCGGGTCCGCATGCCCGAGAGCACCGATGCGCGCGTGGCCTTCATGGCCGATATCGAAAACCTCAACATCGAGCTGGCGGCGCCGGCCGCCAAGGTCGTGATCAATGCGCGCACCGGCTCGGTCGTCGTCAACCAGACGGTGACGCTGAACGCGTGTGCGGTGGCGCATGGCAGCCTCTCGGTCACGATCAATTCGACGCCGTTGGTCAGCCAGCCGGGCCCGCTCTCGAACGGCACGACTGTCTCGCGCGACAAGGCCGACATCACGATCACGCAGGCGCCGGGCTCGCTGATCCAGCTGCCCTCGGGCACCAAGCTGGCCGACGTGGTCAAGGCCCTCAACTCGCTGGGTGCGACACCGCAAGACCTGCTCGCGATCTTGCAGGCAATGAAAACCGCCGGCGCGCTGAACGCCGAGATCGAGGTGATCTGACGATGAAGGTGTCGGCCACCACCGGCGACGCAGGCGCGCTCGACGCCTCGGGCGCCTTGCTGCGCGCTCGAGCCGCGGGCGACCCGAAGGCCGCGATTCAGGCGGCAGCCAGGCAGTTCGAGGCGATGTTCATGCAGCAGCTGATGAAAAGCATGCGCGAGTCGTCGCTGGCGACCGGCATGCTCGACAACGGCGGCACGCAGATGGGCACCGAGATGCTCGACGCCCAGTTGGCGAACAAGATCAGCGGCCTGCCGGGTGGCCTGGCCGACACGATCGCACGGCAACTCGAGCGGCAGATCACCCACCTGGCGCCACCTGCATCGGCGGCCGGCGCCCCGGTGGCGGCCACCTCGACCGTCAAGCCCGACCAGCAAGAATTCTTGCGCCTGCACCAGCAGTCGGCGGCCGGCGCCGAAGCCGAGACCGGCATCCCGGCGGCGTTCATGGTCGCGCAGGCGGCACACGAGTCGGGTTGGGGTCGGCGCGAGATCAAAAACGCCGATGGCAGCAGCGCCTACAACCTGTTTGGCATCAAGGCCGGCGCGAGTTGGAGCGGCAAGACGACGGTGGTCGCGACCACCGAAGTGGTCGACGGCCAGCCGCGCAAGGTGATGGCGAAGTTCAGGGCCTACGCGAGCTACGACGAATCGTTTCGCGACTACGCCCAGCTGATGAAGGCCAACCCGCGCTACGCCAAAGTCGTCGCCGCCGGCAATAACGCGCAAGGCTTTGCACAAGGGCTGCAGCGCGCCGGCTACGCCACCGACCCGGATTACGCCGACAAGCTGACGCGCGTCATCAACACCACGCTGCGCATGCAGCGCGCCGCGCTGCGCTCGCCGCAGACGCTGGCTTGAAAGGGTCCCCATGTCAGCCCTGACGTCGATCGGCAAGACGGCGATGTTCGCCAACTACGCGGCGTTGCAGACGGTCGGCAACAACATCGCCAACGCCAACACTGCCGGCTACTCGCGGCAAGAGGCGCAGCTCGCCGATGCGCCGGGGCAGTTCACCGGCTCGGGATTTTTCGGCCGGGGTGTCTCAGTCACCGGCGTGGCGCGCGCTTACGACAAATTCCTGACGCAGCAGGCCGTGGCCACCACCGCAGTCTCGGCGGCCGCGACCGCGCGGGTCGACAAACTGACGCAGCTCGAGAGCGTGTTCCCGATCGGCAAAGACGGCGTGGGCCAGGCTTCAGGCCAATTTTTGAACGCGTTCGTCGATGTGGCCAACAAGCCGGGCGATGCGTCGGCGCGGCAGGTCGTGCTCAGCCAGGCGCAGGAGCTGGCGGCGCGCTTTCGGTCGGCCGGTGACCAGCTGAATACGCTGCAGAGCGGGCTGGTGCAAGACGTGAAGAGCGCGGTCGGCAGCGTCAATGCGCTGGCTGGCCAGGTCGCAAGCCTCAATGCGCAAATCGCCGCGTTGAAGGGTTCGGGCCAACAACCCAATCAGTTGCTCGACCAGCGCGATCACCTTGTCAGCCAGCTCGCCGACCAGATCGGCGTGACCACGATCGAGGCCGATGACGGCAGCGTCGGCGTCTTCATCGGCGGCGGCCAGAACCTGGTGCTGGGTGCGCGCACCAACACACTCAAGGCGGTGACGGATACGTTCGACCCGACGCGGGTGCGCCTCGCGCTCGCCGAGGGCGCAGCCGACCGGGTGATCCCGGCCGACAGCCTTTCGGGCGGTGCGATATCGGGTCTGTTGAAATTTCAAAACGAAGACCTCACGGCCGGCCAGAACCTGCTCGGCCAGATGGCCGCGGCGATCAGCGGCGCGGTCAACAAACAGCAAGCGCTCGGCCTCGACGGCGGCCAACCGCCAAGCCGCGGCGTGCCGATCTTCGCGGTGGGTGCGCCGCGCGTGTTTGCGGCGGCCACCAACAGCGGCAATGCGACGCTGACGTTGACGACCAGCGATGCGGCGAAGCTGCAGCCCAGCGACTATTCGGTGGCCTTCGACGGTGCCAACTACTCGCTGACCCGCAACAGCGATTCGGCACCGGTCACCGGCAGCCCCTTCACCGCCGCGCAGCTCGCGACCGGCGTGCAGTTCGACGGCATCACGCTGCAGCTGAGCAGCGGCAGTGCGGGCAGTGGCGATCGGTTCTTGCTGCGGCCGGTCGGCGGCGCGGCGCAGCAGATGCAGAGCGTGCTGGGCACTGCCAGCGGCGTGGCGGCGGCATCGCCGTTCACCGGCAGCATCAACGTCAACAACACCGGCAGCGCGGCGATCGCATCGCTCGTTGCCGTCAGCCCCGGCTACAACGGCACGTTGAGTGCCGACATCACCTTCACCTCGGCCAGCGGCGCCTACAACTGGAGCCTCAGCAACGGCACGAACGGCACCGGCACCTGGTCGGCCGGTGCGCCGATCGCCCTCAACGGCTTCGAGCTGAATCTGGTGGGTGTGCCCAAGAGCGGCGACAAGATCAAGGTCGCGCCGACGGTTGCGGTCGGTGCCAACAACGGCAACGCGCTCGCCTTCGTCGGCCTCGGCAGCGCCGGCATCGTGGCCGCCGAAAGCGGCGCAGGCGCGGCGGCAGCGGGGCAGACCATCACCGATGCCTACGCTGCGGCCCTTGCCGGCATAGGCGTGCGGGTGCAGGGCGGCAAGACCGCAGCGCAGATCTCGGGGGCAGTGGCCAGCCAGACCGAAACGGCGCGTGCGAACAAAGCCGGCGTGAACCTCGATGAAGAGGCCGCCAAGCTGATCCAGTACCAGCAAAGCTATCAGGCAGCGGCCAAGATTTTGCAGGTCGCGCAGTCGCTCTTCGATACCCTGCTGCAGACGGCAGGCGGCTGACGGCCTCTACTTTCGCGAAAGACACCATGCGCATCGCCACGGCCAACAGCCACCAGAACTCGCTCGATTCGTTGATGGACCGGCAGGGCCGCTTGGCCGAGACGCAGAGCCAGATGACCACCGGCAAGCGCGTCAACCGCGCCGGCGACGACCCGGCGGCTGCGGCTCGCGCCGAGCGTGCGCTCGCCGCCGAGCAGCGCACGGTTGCGAGCCAACGTGCGGTCGACGCCAGCGACAACGCGATGACGCTGACCGAAAGCGCGCTCGGCGATGCCGGCTCGCTGCTGCAATCGGCACGCGAGGCGCTGGTTGCGGCCGGCAACGCGGCCTATTCCGACGCCGATCGCAGCATTCTCGCCAACCAACTCACCGAGTTGCGTCAGCAACTTTTCGCAGTCGCCAATCGCACCGATGGCGCCGGCAGCTACCTCTTCGGCGGGCAGGGTGCCGACCGGCCGCCGTTCGCCGACGTGCCCGGCGGCGTGCAGTTTCAAGGCACGCCCGGGCAGGCCCAGGCGGCTGCAGGCGAGGCCTTGCCGTTGTCGGTCGACGGCCAGTCGACCTGGATGCAGGCGCGCACCGGCAACGGCGTGTTCGCGACCCGCGCGACCACCGCCACCGGCAGCGCCTGGATCGATGCGGGTCATGTCACCAACCCTTCGGCCGTGACCGGCTCGACCTACAGCGTGCAATTCAGCGTCAGCGCCGGCACGACCACGTTTTCTGTCCTTAAAGACGGCCTGCCGACCGCGCAAATCAACGTCGCCTTCAAGCCCGGGCAGTCGGTGCAGGTCGACGGCATGTCGGCGGTGATTCAAGGTGCGCCAGCCAATGGCGACGCGTTCGAGTTCGCGCCGTCGACCGCTGATCAAAACATGTTCGACGTGCTCGACAAGACCATCGCCGACCTCAAGACCCCGAACCGCAACGGTACCCAGATCACGCAGAGCAATGTGCAAAACCTGACCGGTCTCGACGCGGTGCTCGGGCAGGTCATCGCCGGCCGCAGCCAGGTCGGCGCCACGATGAACCGCATCGATGCGGCGACCGGCCGGCTCTCGGCCATGAAGCTCGCCAGTCAGACCGAACGCTCACACGCCGAAGACCTCGACATGACGCAGGCGATCTCCGACTTCTCGAACCAGCAGACCGGCTACGATGCGGCGCTTAAAGCCTATTCGATGGTGCAGCGCCTGTCGCTGTTCAACTACCTCAACGCTTGATGAACGCCGACGCGACTATCCTCGGCCAGGTCGCACTGGGCTACTCGCCCTTCATCGACCGCCACCGCGCGGTTTCGGCGACCCGGCTCACGGTGTTCCCGCTGCGGCCCGATGCCGTGCTCGATGTCGGGCAACTGCTGCACGAAGTCGGCAACGTCTGGCCCGCGACCGGCGCCCGGGTGTCGCTCAACATCGTCAGCGAAAGCCTGCTGCAGGACTTGCTCGCGGCGCGGCCATCGGCCAACCTCATGGTCGAGGTGCCGGCCTTCATGGCACTCGATGCCGTCAACAGCGCGGCGTTGGTCGCGCTGCATGCCAACGGCAGCACCCTGTTGCTGAAGGGCCGTCCGCTCAAAGAGTTGCCGCGCGAAGTGCTGCCTTGCTTCGCCTATTCGATCATCGACCTCGGCGACGACCGCCGCCTGAACGAATCGATGGCGCCCAGCGGCATCACCCGCCGCATCGGTCACGTGCAATCGGGTGTGCGTACGGTCGCCGACATGGAGGCCTGCTTCGCGCGCGGCGCCGAAGCGGTACTCGGCTGGCCGATCGACGATGCGGTGACGACCACCGCAGCGCGCGGCGGCCAGGCGGTCGCGGCGCCGGGCCTGCAGGCGATCGTCGAGCTGATCCGCCAGGTCGATCGCGAAGACCCGATCGAGAAGCTCGAGAACACCATGAAGCGCGACCCGGCGCTCGCATTCAAGCTGCTGCGCTACATCAACTCGCCGGCCTTCGGGCTGCGGGTCGAGATCGGCTCGTTTCGCCACGCGATCATGATGCTCGGCTACCAGCGGCTCAAGCGCTGGCTCGCGCTTTTGCTTGCCACCGCGAGCAAGGACATGAACCTCAAACCGGTGATGTTCGCCGCCGTGCGACGTGGCTTGCTGATGGAAGAGCTGGCGCGCAGCGGCGGCGACGAAGAGATGCGCAACGAGCTGTTTATTTGCGGCGTCTTTTCACTGCTCGACCGGATGTTTCAGCAGCCGTTCGGCAAGCTGCTCGCGTCGATACCGGTGCCCGAGCGCGTGCGCCAGGCCCTGGTCGAGCGCGCCGGGCCGTATCAGCCCTACATCCGTCTGGTCGAGGCAATCGAGGGCGAGGCGCTGTTCGAGCTGCGCGAGGCCGCCGACACGCTGATGATGAGCGTGAGCGAGGTCAACCGGGCCGAGCTGCGTGCGCTGATGGCCGCCACCGAGCTCGACTGACGTGAGCCGCGCGGCGAGGGGTCGCGCGTGAGCCCGACGGTGCCTTGGGCGAGTGCGGCGGGCTGGCGCGAGTTCGTCGACCTGCTCTCCGATGCGGTGATCGTGCTCGACGATCTGGCGCGTGTCGTTTTTGCCAACACCGCGGCGCTGCGGCTGTTGCCGTGCGAGCCCGGTTTGCCGATCGAGCATTTGCAGCCGTCGCTGGGGGCCAGCGCGATTGCCTGGGTGCGGCTCTGCGTGATCGGCGAGTCTGCCGGCCCCCCGCCGGTCGAAATTTGGCTTGCCGGTGGTCGCAGCGTGGCCCTCGACTGGCGCCGGCTCGACGAACAACGTTCGGCCCTGCGCCTCGCGACCAGCGCGCCTGCCGCAAGCAGCGGGCCGAACGTGCGGCCAGCGGCTGGCATGCGTGAGGCGATCGCGTTCTTGTGGGAGTCGCCGTTCCCGGCGCTGCTGCAGGGCGCCGACTTTCTGGTGCTCGACGCCAACCCGGCATTCACCGACATGACCGGCCATGCGCGTGACGCGCTGGTCGGGCACGACCCGATTCAACTGCAACCCGAAGAAGACCGGCCGCGCGCACGAGCGGTCCGCGAGCGCCTTCGCGCCGCAGGCACGACCCCGGTGCCGGAGCCGAGCCTCATCGATGCACGCATCGTCGATGCCAGCCGCCGCGAACGCCGGGTTCGGGTGCTGCGCCGCACGATGACCGATACCGACGGGCAGCCGCTCTACCTCGCGGTGTTTCAAGACGCGACGGCCGAGCACCTGGCCCGCGAGCGCGCTGACAGCTCGTTGCGCGAACTCGAAGACTGGTTCGACCTCAGCCCGGTCGGCATGGTGTTGTTCGATGAACGCGGCCTCTTGTTGCGCAGCAACCCGGCGTTTTTTGCACTGACCGGATGCGCCCCGATCAGCTTGGCCGACGCACCGGCCGATTTGCGCGTGTTGCTCGGCGGCGATGCCGAAGGTTTGCGCGCGCTCGAGCCCGAGTCGGCGCCGGTGCAGCGGCAGGGCAGTGTCAGCGCGGTCAGCGCGGTCGACGCGGTCGGCATGGCCCCGCGGCTGCTGCGGTCGGTGCTGCGCTGCTACAGATCGGCGGGCGGCCGGCGTCGCTATATGGCCGTGCTCGAGGACCGAAGCGCCGACGACGCCCGCGAGCTGGCGCAGCTTCAGATCGGCGCCATGATGGACACCGCCGGTCTCGGCCTCGCGACCTTCGAGCAGGCGTCGGGCGGGGTGCTGCAGGCGCATGCCGGCGCCCTCGGCGGCGAGCCGCTGGCGAACTCCGGCGTGGCACTTCAGAACATCGGCCGCGAGCTCGTGTTGCCGGCTTCGTTGCCCGAATTCGAGCGCCTGCAGCGGGCGTTGCGGCAGGCCGAGCGCGCCGAGGTGCGCTATGCCATTCGACACCCCGAGTTGGGTGAGCGCTGGCTGTTGACCCGCGTCGAGCCCGCCACGCTCGCCTCGGGCACGCGCGCCACCTCCGTCGTCACGCTCGACGTGACCGAGCAGCAGCGCACCCAGCAGCGCACCGGACAACTGCTGCACGAGCTCGCGACGATTCTCGAGAGCAGCACCGCTGGCATCGCCTACCTGCGCGGCGACCGCGTGGTGCGTTGCAACCGCCGTTTCGAGTCCATGCTCGGGCTGCCTGCGGGTGTCGCCACCGCGCAAACCATCCAGAAACTCTTTGCCGGCAGCGAGACCACCGCTCGCATCGTCATCGATGCCTGGCAGGCGCTGGCCGAAGGCTCGATCTACGAGACCGAATTCGATTTGCCGGCGCGAGACGGTCACCCTGCGCGCTGGGTCTCGCTCTCGGTGCGGCGTGCGGCAGGACCCAGCGGCGGCTTGCCTGAAACGATCGCCGTGCTGGCCGACATTTCACGCCTGAAGTCGCAACAACAACAGCTCGAGGTGCTGGCGCGCGACCGCGAGTTGATGTTCAGTCATTCAGGCGTGGGCATCGCCTTTCTGCGCGACGGCCGCATCCAGCGCGGCAACCAGGCGCTGGCCCAGCTCGCCGGTTGCGGCGTCGATGAATTGATCGACTTGCCGCTGGCCGCGCTGTTTGCCGACGATGCCGATTTCGACCGGCGCTGGCCGAGCGAAGAAGCCAACCTGCGCCAGTACGGCCGCTGGACCGGCGAGCGCCCGCTGCGCGCGCGCGACGGTCGGCTGCTCTGGGTGCAGGTCAGCAAGCGCCTGGTGACTGAGGGCGACCCCGGCGGCGGCATCATTGCGACCTACGTCAATGTCGATGCCCGCTACCGCGCCGAGCGCGCGGTGGCCCTGCAGGCCGGTCGCACGCGCGCGATCCTCGACTCGGTGCTGGTCGGCATCGTCAGCGTCGGCCCGCTGGGCATCGAATGGATGAACCGCTCGGCACGACGCATGTTCGGCGGTGAGCTGATCGACTTCGTCAACCTGCCGATCGCCACTGTCGCGCCGCCCGGGGAGGGGCACCCCTTCCTGCGCGTCGAGTACCTGACCGAGCTGGCCGAGGGCCAGGCCGAGACCTTCGAGTGCCGGGTGCAAGCGCGCGACGGGCGCGAGTTCTGGGTCGTCGGCAATGTCGTCTGCACGGCGCGCGAATCGACTGGCCGGCAATTGACCTATGCGCTGCTCGATGTCGAGCGCCGGCGCCAGGCCGAGGCACAGTTGTCGCAGGCGCAGTTGCAACTGCAGCGGGTGATCGAGGCAGCGCCGTTGGCGATCACGCTGCGCGATGCGGCCACGCTCAAGGTGCTGCAGATGAACACGCTCGCCGCTGCCAATCGCGGCAGCACGCCCGAGGCGCTGATCGGCCTCACCCCCGAGCAACTCTTCGACCCCGTAACCGCTGCCGAGCGCCGCCGCGACATGGCGCAGGCGCTTGCCTCTCACGAGGTGAGCAGCCACGAGTACCGCCGCGAGCATGCCGGCGAAGTGCAAGTGTGGGACGCGCGCTATGTGCCGCTCTCGACCTGCCCCGGCGAGCCGCCCGACCAGCTGCTGGTGGTCGCGACCAACGTGACCGAGCAGCGCGCCGCACAAGAAGCGCGACTCGAAGCGGCCATCGCTCAACGCGAGATGCTTGTCAAAGAAGTCCACCACCGCATCAAGAACAACCTGCAGGGCGTGGCCGGCTTGTTGCAGCAGATCGGCCAGCGCAAGCCCGAAATGGCCGGGCCGATGGCCGAGGTAGCGGGCCAGGTTCAGGCGATCGCCCAGGTCTACGGCCTGCAGGTCGGTGCCGGTGGGCCGCTGCGGCTGGTGAATGTGGTCGAGGCGATCACGCAGTCGGTGGGGCGCAACTTCGGGCGCGTGATCAGCTTCGAGCCCAGTGGCGCGACGGCGGCCGAGTGGCTGCTTCCCGAGGCCGAAGCGATCCCGATCGCACTGACATTGAACGAGTTGCTGACCAACGCCGTAAAGCACAGCCCGGGGGGCGATGCCGCCGCCGCGCTGAGCTGTGAACTGGCGTGCGCGTCCGGTGACGTGACGATCACCATCACCAACCTCGGCCGGCTCGCGCCGGGTTTCAACCTTGCGGGGATTCCGGGTGGTGTGTCGGGACTCGGCCTGGTGCGGGCACTGTTGCCGCGGCACAGCGCGGCGCTGACTCTCGTGCAAGTGGGCGATCGCGTGGTGACCCGGGTGGCGCTGCGGCCACCCGCTGTGAAGCTGGAAGTGGCAGTGCCGACTAACACTTCTGGCGGACAAGCCCCGTGACAATTCACACACCGCCGCAACCTTGCTGCGGCGGTGCCCCGTGGTTACGGGCTGGTGGTGGCACGAGCGGCTCGTCGAGAATCACGTCATGACCGACGCCCGCAAACGCACCATCCTCGTCGTCGACGACGACCGGCTTGTGCTGGCCACGCTGGCGCATGGCCTGGCGCAGGCGGGCTACGACGTGATCGATGCCGACAACGGCGACGAGGCGATCCTGCTGGCCCGCGAACACCGGCCCGATCTCGCACTGCTCGACATCCGCATGCAGGGCAAGAGCGGGTTCGATGTTGCGGCGTACCTGCGCGAATCGTCGCGCGTGCCGTTCATGTTTCTCTCGGCCTTTTCCGATGCCGAGACCGCCGCGCAGGTCGAGGCGCTGGGCGCCGTGGCCTACCTGACCAAGCCGCTCGACATCAAGCAAATCTTGCCGGTGGTCGACGCCGTCTTCGCGCATCTGCCGGCGCCGCCTCCGCGGTCGGTCGAGCCCGCGATGCCGGTGCCCGACGTGATGATCGCGGTCGGCGCCGTGATGCAGCGCGACGGCTTGAGCCGTGTGGCCGCGTACCGGCGTTTGGCGCAGACCGCGGCGGCCGAAGGCCAGACCCTCGGCGACCATGCCGCAAAGTTGCTCGATGCGATCGAGCGGCCGGCCTCACCGAGCGGTGTCTAGCCCGTACACGAACAGCGCTCGAACCGACTTCGAGCCCCACTTGAAAATCGTCCGGGTCGCGCGGCCGATCAAGCCCTGATCAGCTGCGCCAGCGGCCGGCGCGGCGAAGGTGTGGCGGTGCCGACGCCGTAGCCGACGCGTGCCAGCATCTGCAGCGTCGTGGCCCCACTGTCGAAGCCGAGCAGCGCATGGAGTTCGCGCCGCGGCTTGGCGACTTCAGCGAACTCTTGCAGCGCTTGCGAGAGCGGGTGCATGTCGATACCGGCGGCAGTGGCTTGCAGATGCACACGCATCCAGGCGCGACCGGCGGCGAGTTGCTGGTTGCGGGTGTTGCCACGCGAGGCGATCCAGAAGTAGCCACTGCCGGTCTCGAAGGCCGCCCAGCGGTCCATCACCTGGCGGTAGCCGCTGCTGCCGGGTGCGGGCACCTCGAAGCGATCGAAGAAGCCGGCCTTGCTGAGCAGCGTCGGCATCGTGCCCGGCACCGAGATGCCGTCGCGGTGCTCGGCGATCTCAACGGCGCCGATGCGCAGCAGCCGGGCCGATTCGAGCCAGGTGCGCGGGGTTGTCGATTCGATTTCGTAAGACGCGCGAGTCAGGCCGCGCACCGCGGCGACCCGGCTCGCGTCGGCGATGTCGCCAGCCAACAGACCGAACGAGGTGGCGCTCGCGCTGAACTCGGCCCAGCGTTCGGGCGCAACGCTGCGGGTGTTGTCGTAAGCGAGCTTGTTGGTGTGGCGGCGCCTGATCTGCGTAAACAGCGGATCGCGTGTCGCGCCTGCGTTGCCTTTCAACACCAGCCGGGCGACGGTGCTGCCTGCAGGCAGGCGATCGGCCGTCGGCGCGCCGTCGGGGAAAGGCAGCACCTCGACCGCCACGCCGCGGTCGGCTGCAGCGATCACCGCCAGTTCGATGAAGGCACCGCAGCCGATCAAGATCTGCCGGCCGAACGGGTCGGTCTCGGGCAGCAGCCGTTCACCGTCGCAGACCAGCGTGATCTCGCCAGCGCGGCGCAGGTCGGCGAGCCACGGCTGGCGGTTGTGCGGGTTCGGGGCGAGCAGCGCGTTGGCCAGCATGTGGCGGCGCAGGTCGCTCTCGTCGGCGGTGCGCCAGGGCTCGGTCGCGGAATCGGGCATGCCGCCGACGCAGGCCGTGAGGCCGGGCATGGCCGCGAGCACGGCACCGCCGCCGAGCAGTCGGATAAAGCTGCGGCGGGGAAGGGGTCGGGTAGGCATCGGGTGCTCCGAGGGGCGCGAGGGAAAGTCCCCGGGCTGCATCTTGGGTCGCAGCACGGCGCTGCGCCATGCTCAGCGCCGCATGCCCGGCATGCAGATTCGTTTGGGTGCCGGGGCAACGACAGCGTGCCGAATGGCGCGACTGTCAGCGTGACGAGAACCGTGCCTCGAGCGCGTCGCCCAAGCGCTCCCACACATAACGCATGCGGCTGCTGCGTCGCAACTCGTCGTGCGCGCAAAGCCAGATCTCTTGCGGCAGACGCACTTTGTCGGCCAGCACCCGCTTCAGGCCAGGCAGTGTCGCGGCGATGTCGACGAAGTACATGCCGATGCCGTAGCCGGTCTGGACCGCGGCTTGCAGCGCGAGCACCGAGTCGCTGCGAAACCTGAAGCGCAGCGGGGCTTGCGGACGTTCCCCGTGGATCGCTGCCTCGACGGCCATCGGCTCACGGTCGAAGCCGGTCACGAAGCTGCTTGCGGGAAAGTTGAAGTCGACCGGCTCGCCGAAGCGTTCGAGGTAGCGCTCGTGGGCGAAAAGGCCCAGCTCGGCCTCGCCGACCTTGCGCGCGATTACCGTGTCTTGTTGCGGCCGAAAAAAGCGCACCGCCATGTCGGCTTCGCGGCGCAGCAGGTTGTCGGCGCGGTTCGAAACCGAGAGCTCGATCTCGAGTTCGGGCTCGTCGCTGAGCATGGTCGCCAGCATCTCGGGGACCACGTGGTACGCGTGAGCCTCGGCCACCGCGAGCCTGACGACGCCGACGATGCGCTCGTCGGTCTCGGTGAACAGCCGTTCGGCATCGCGCACCGAGTGGCCCATCGGCGCCACGGTCGCGTATAGCGCCTGGGCGCGCGCATTGGGTTGCAGCCGGCCGGGCAGGCGCACGAACAGCGTCTCGCCGAGCGAGGCTTCGAGTTCGCGCAGGTGGCGGCCAACGCTGGGCTGCGTCGTCTTTAGCCGCTTGGCTGCGCCGGTGAGGGTGCCGCATTCAACGATCGCGACGAAGGCACGCAGCAGGTTCCAGTCGTCGAGCCGCGGGCCGGGCGCGGGCTCGATGTCGATCGCCTGGGGTTTGGCGCGGTTCAAGTGGTCGGCAACGAGAAGTGGAAGCGTGCGCCGTGTTGGACTTCGGCCTCGGCCCAGATTTCGCCCGCGTGGCGGCGCACGATGCGGCGCACCGAAGCCAGGCCCACACCGGTGCCGGGAAAGTCGTTGGCGCTGTGCAGACGCTGGAACACACCGAACAGCCGCTCGGCGAAACGCATGTCGAAGCCGGCGCCGTTGTCGCGCACGGTGAAGGTGTCTGCGCTCTGCGCATGCCGCGTGAACGCCACCTGCGCGTCGGCAGTTTTGGCGGTGTACTTCCAGGCATTGCCGAGCAGGTTCTCGATCGCGATGCGCAACAGCGTCGGGTCGCCCAGCACCTCCATGTCGGGCGTGATTTCGACCTCGACCACCCGTTGCGGCCACTGCCGGCGCAGGTCGTCGATCACGAAGCCGGCCAGCTGCGACAGATTGACCGGCTGGTGCGCGAGCGGCTGAGACGACAGCTTGGCCAGAGCGAGCAGCGCATCGATCATGTTGTTCATGCGCGCCGCAGCGCCGAGCACGCGGTCGAGGTGGTCGTTGCCCACCCGGTCGAGCAGCGGGCCGTAGTCTTCTTTGACGATTTTGGTGAAGCCTTCGACCACCCGGATCGGCGCGCGCAGGTCGTGCGAGACGGTGAAGCTGAACGACTCGTGCTCGTCGTCCGAAACCGGCGGTCGGCGCGCGGTGTTGGCGGGTGCCGGCGGCGCGACGGCGGATGGGTTGACTGCGGCCCCCTCGATCAATCCCTGCGCTGCCGCTTCTCGAAAACTGCCGTGGTAGCCGGCGACGGCACCGGCCGCGTCCGTGTAGGCGCGCCCGTGGAGCAAGCCCGAGCGTGGTGCCGCGCCGGCGGTTTCGAGCTGAACGGCGATTGCATCGAGCGGCGCCGCGGCTTCAACGCGGGCGCGCAGTGCGCTCGCGTCGGCGGCAATGAAAGCGTCGAAAAGCGAGGTAGCGGGCGCGACGGTTGCCGACCACGCCTCGGCCGGCGCGTCGGCTGGCGGTCTCAATCCGATCAGTCGGTGCGCATGATCGGTTTCCCAAAGCCAGCCACCGAGCAACGGCTCGATGCAGTCGGCGCGAGCACGTGCGCTGCGCAAGGCATCGGTAAGTTGGTGCTGGGACTGAAGCTGCCGCAGCGCCCACCAGGCGCCGGCCACCAAGGCAAGGGCGGTACAGGCCAGTGCCAAGCCCATCACCTGCGAAAGCAGCGGCATGCTGCCACCCGCGACGCCCTGTGCCGCCGCCGTGCCCGGCACGATGAGCCCGGGGGTCGATAACCATCGACCAAGCCGTGGCGAGGCTGCACGAGTCGCACCTTCGAGGTTCATCGAAAACATTGTACGGACGGGTTTTGCCCACGCCTCGAACCGGCGCGGGCGGCTGAAAACCGCACCATCAAGTTAGGCAACAGCAGGCCGAAATCACATGGGTCTGCCGCCGCGGTGCGGGCAAACGCGAACGAGATCGATGTTGGGGGGTGTCGGGTCGTGCATTCCTTTGGCATTCTTGGCGTTCGCAACGTTTTCTCTGAGACACAATTCGCCTTGAACACCGACGACACACCAGTGATGAACCGAGAGCAGGCGCCGCCGCCAGCGGGTGCGCCACGCGTCAACCGACCGGGTATCGATGATCGACACTGTCAGCCAATCCGCCGCGCCGCCGGCCGCTCCATGCTGAGCCGACCCGTTCGTGGACGTTTGCTCCGGCACGCGAGCGATGCGGCCGGCGGCATGCCGCCCGGTTCTCGTCCGGTCGAGGTGGCCGCGCTCGACCCGATGGCGCTCGGCCGGCTGACCCAGCTCGACCCGACCGGTGTGAACCGTCTCCTGCAGCGCGTCTTGACGGCGTTTCAGGGCTCGGTCGAGCGGCTTCGGCCGCAGCTCGAGGCGGCGCGTCGCGATGCCGATCTGCCGGCGATTCGGCTGGTGGCCCACACCTTCAAGTCGTCAGCGGCGAGCATCGGTGCAACGGCGTTGTCGCAGCTCTGTGCCGAGATCGAAACCGCGATCCGCGTCGAGCCCTCGCCCGATCTCGGGGCCCGCCTCGACCGCCTCTCGGTCGCACTCGCCGATTCGCTGGTGGCGATCGACCGCGTGCTGAAAGCGCAGCCGTGATTGCCCGCCCCACGCCGGCCGACGACGACATACCGACCCAGCCGCGCGTGCTGCTGGTCGATGACGACGAAGTCAACCTGCTGCTGACCTCGATCGCCCTGCGCGAGCGCGGGTTCGCAATCACCGAGGCCAACAGCGGCGAGCAGGCCATCGCGGCGTTGGCCGACTGGCTGCCCGACGTGGTCGTGCTCGACGCGCTGATGCCGGGCCTCGACGGATTCGAGACCTGCCGCAAGTTGCGTGTGCTGCCCGGGTTCGAGTCGCTGCCGGTGCTGATGCTGACCGGCCTCGACGACGACGCC
>JAYUWC010000235.1:0-13576 GCA_043753755.1 Rhizobacter sp. | reverse complement strand
GCCGCAGACGAGCTGCTCGGCTTCAGAAGCGCCGATGTGCGCCGTGACGATGCGGTGGAACTGCGTGAACGCGGCCTGCGGGCAGGTGTCGAGCCCACGGCCGCGGGCGGCCACCATGATGCTCTGCAAAAACATGCCGTAGTCGAGCCAGCTGCCCTGCCGCATCGTCCGCGAAATGGTAAACATCAAACCGACCGGCGCGCCGAAGAACTCGAAGTTGCGCCGATGCTGTGCGTGCATGCGGGCCTTGTCGGTCTTGGCGATGCCGAGCAAGGTGTAAAGGTCCCATCCGACCTTGCGGCGGCGGTCGATGAAAGGCGACTTCCATTCGGTCGGGTAGTAGGCGTACTCCTCCACATGGGTCGCGCGCTCGACCGGGTCGTCGTAGGCCGCAACGATCTTGCGCGAGAGCAACAACTTGGCTTCGCCGGTCAGCACATAGACCTTCCAGGGCTGGGTGTTGGTGCCCGAAGGCGCCCGCGCGGCCACCTCGAGAATCTGCGCAATCGACTCGCGCGACACCGGTGTCGGCAAGAAAGCT
Source organism: Rhizobacter sp. (assembly GCA_043753755.1). GTDB lineage: Bacteria > Pseudomonadota > Gammaproteobacteria > Burkholderiales > Burkholderiaceae_C > LMDS01. Next base: position 13,035 of record JAYUWC010000235.1, on the reverse strand, counting down.
CGTAACGAGCGGCGAGAGGTGATTGCAGTGTCGACCGCGACGGTTTGTTCGGGTGTCGGCATGGGGTTGGCGTTCACGGGCTTCCTTGCAAGGCGTGATTAGGTGCCGGCGACAACTGCATGGGCCGGCAGGTCTCGCGGTCGATCGAGCTGAAATGCTCGTGGTCGCCACGTTCCTTCGGCATCGCACGCAAAGGTTCGGCGAGCGCTGTCGGGTAGGCGTTCATGGCGCGGTATCGTTCCATCGACGCCAACTCGCAGTGGCCTCGCGCAGCGTGCCGACATGCACCTGAACCGTGTCGTCGACCAGGCGACCGTAACCGCCGGCCATCGAGAGTGCCACGGGAATGCGCCGCTCGCGCGCAGCCGCGAGCACCCGGCGATCGCGCTCGGCGAGGCCAGCGGTCGAAAGCTTCAGACGGCCGAGCCGGTCGCCCTCATGCGGGTCGGCGCCGGCCAGGTAGAAGATCAAACCCGGCGCACCCTCGGCGTGGCGCGCCCAGAGTTCGGCAAGCGCCTGATCGAGTGCGTCCAGATAGGCCGTGTCATCGCACCCGTCGGGCAGGTCGACATCGAGATCGCTGGCCTCCTTGCGAAACGGAAAGTTCTTCGCGCCGTGCATCGACAGCGTGAACACCGTCGGGTCGTCTTTGAAGATCGAGGCGCTGCCGTTGCCCTGGTGAACATCGAGGTCGACGATCGCTACGCGCAAAAGCTCGCGGTGCGTGCGGTGCCGTTCGGCTTGCATCAACCGGGCGGCAACTGCCGCATCGTTGAAGACGCAATAGCCGCCGCCCTTCTCGGCCGTGGCATGGTGGGTGCCGCCGGCAAGATTGGCTGCCACGCCCATGGCCAGCGCCGCCCGTGCGGCGCCGATCGTGGCACCCACCGAGCGCCGCGCGCGTTCGACCATCGCCTCGCTCCAGGGGAAGCCGATCTCGCGCTGGAGTGCGGCGCATAACGTGCCGCCGGTCACCGTCGAAAGGTAGGCCGGGGTGTGCGCGAGCGCCAGTTCGCCGTCGCTTGCCGGCTCGGCCTGACGCAGCTGCAGGTCAGGCCAACCCTCGATCTGCTCGCGCAGCAGCCGGTACTTCGACATCGGAAACCGATGGCCCGCCGGCAGCGGCAACACGAACTGGTCGGCATAGAAAGCGAACATTGGCATGGGCGGCAATTGTGCTTTGCAGCTGTCCAGTTAGGCCTGCCTACCTAGAGTGCTGCGCTGCAACATAAATTGCTTGCAATGCGGCTTTGGCTTCCTATAATTTCGACTATGTTGCAGTGCAGCAAAGCACTCGCCAGCATTTTGAAATCATCGATCAACCCTTTCTGGAGACTCTCACCATGATGACCGCCGAACAAATGATGGCTGCCCACAAGTCCAATGTCGAAACCCTTTTCGGCCTGACCCACAAGGCCTTCGAAGGCATGGAAAAGCTGGTCGAGCTGAATCTGCAAGTCGCACGCACCGCCATCGGCGAAGCCGCCGAAACCGCCAAGGCCGCGATGTCAGCCAAAGACGCGCAAGAGTTCATGGCATTGCAAACCGCGATGCTGCAGCCGGCCGCCGAGAAGGCCGCCGCATACAGCCGCCATCTGTATGACATCGCCGCGGCTACCGGCGCCGAAGTGACCAAGGTGGCCGAAACCACCGCTGCCGATGCGCAGTCGAAGTTCATGTCGGCAGTCGACACCGCCGTCAAGAGCGCGCCGGCCGGCAGCGAGAACGCCGTGGCGTTGGTCAAGTCGGCGATGGCCGCTGCGAACAACGCGTTCGAAGGCGTGCAAAAGGCTGTGAAGCAGGCGACCGAAACGGCTGAGACCAACTTTCAGGCGATCAGCTCAACCGCTGCCAAGACCGTCAAGGTCAAGCGCGTTGCCTGAGTTGAAATGACCCGGGCCCAGCCGCATTCTCTTGCGCCGCGCTTGAACTTCTGACCGAGACAGTGCTCTGACCGGTGCCGCGAGCGCGTCTCGCGGCGTTCCTGAAGGTTGTCTCCTCGGCAGATCGACTCTTCATCGACTGTCTTTCGGCCCCGCTGCAGCGATGCAGCGGGGCCTTCTTGTTTTCAAAGCACCGTGCATTCTGCGCGCAGTCCGCGTAGGCAAGCTCGATCCCTTTATGCCGCCATCGAATAAGCAAAATTTGATAATGTTCTTCCGGAATATATGAAGCGTCCCTACATTCCGCGGGTCGGCGCGGTTTTCAGCGCCATATAGGCACCTCGACGGCATGGACTGGCTCGCGATTCTCAGTGGCTTCGGTGTCGGCGCCATCGTCGGGTTGACCGGCGTCGGCGGCGGCTCGCTGATGACGCCGCTGCTGCTGTCGGTCTTTAAACTCAACCCCGCAGTCGCCATCGGCACCGACTTGTGGTTTGCATCGGTCACCAAGACCGCCGGCTCGATCTCGCACCACCAAGCCGGCCACGTGCAATGGCGCATCACCGCACTGCTGCTGGGCGGCAGTATCCCGGCGTCCCTGCTTACGGTGGCGCTGATGTACTACACCGGCATCACGAAAGGCTGGGCGGCGGCTCTTACCTTTTCGCTCGGCATCGCGTTGCTCTTGACTGCCGTGACGGTGGCCTACAAACGCGTGTGGCAAACCGTGGGGCTCAAGCTCGAACGCTGGATCCCCGAACACCGCAAGCCGTGGTTGACCCTGATGTGCGGTTTTATCCTCGGTGTGTTGGTTTCGCTGAGTTCGATCGGCGCCGGCGCGATCGGCGCGACCTTGATCCTGCTGCTCTACCCACGCCTCAAGTCGCACGAGATCGTCGGCACCGACATCGCGCACGCGGTGCCGCTGACCTTGGTTGCCGGTATCGGTCATGCCACCCTCGGACATGTCGACTGGTCGTTGCTCGGCGCCCTGTTGATCGGCTCGATACCCGGCATTTGGATCGGCTCCCAGCTGACACGCAAAATGCCTGAGGCGCTGGTGCGAACACTGCTTTGCATCGCGCTTGTGAGCGCCGGCCTGAAAGTGATTACCTGACATGTACAAGTACACCGACTTCGACCGCCAGTTCGTCCACCAGCGCGCGGCGCAGTTTCGCGACCAGCTCGAACGACACCTTGGTGGTCAGTTGCCCGAAGACGACTTCAAAGCACTGCGATTGCAAAACGGCTGGTACGTGCAACGTCATGCGCCGATGCTGCGCGTGGCCGTGCCTTATGGCGAATTGAGCGCGAAACAACTGCACATGCTGGCCACCATCGCGCGCCGCTACGACCATGGCTACGGCCATTTCACGACGCGCCAGAACTTGCAATACAACTGGATCCCGTTGGGGCAGTCCGCGGATGTGATGGACGCGCTCGCATCGGTCGACATGCACGGCATCCAGACCAGTGGCAACTGCATTCGCAACATCACCAGCGACGCGCTCGCGGGCATCGCGCCCGATGAAGTCGTCGACCCGCGCCCCTACGCCGAGTTGCTGCGCCAGTGGAGCACGCTGCACCCCGAGTTCGCCTTTTTGCCGCGCAAGTTCAAGATCGCCATCACCGGCGCCACCGAAGACCGCGCTGCCATCGCGTGGCACGACATCGGCCTGCAACTCAAAAAGAACGACGCCGGCGAGATCGGCTTCAAGGTGCTCGTGGGCGGCGGCATGGGGCGCACGCCAGTCATCGGCGTGGTGATCCGCGAGTTCTTGCCTTGGCAGCAAGTTCTGGTGTTCATCGAGGCCGTGGTGCGTGTCTACAACCGTTATGGCCGGCGCGACAACGCCTACAAGGCACGCATCAAGATTTTGGTCAAAGCCGAGGGCCAGAAGTTCATCGACGCGGTTGAGGCCGAGTTCACCGACATCCTAGAGAACGATCTCGCCGGCACCGCCCATCTGCTGCCACAAGCCGAGTTCGACCGAGTCGCCGCTAATTTCGCGCTGCCTGTTGGCGTGACGGCGCTCGATACGCCGTCAGACACACCTGCGGCCGATGCGACCAGGCCCTATCTGCGCTGGCTGGAGCGCAACGTGCACAGCCACCGGCTGGCCGGCTACCGCGCGGTCACGCTCTCGCTCAAGCGCTCGGGTCAGGCGCCCGGCGATGCCACCGCCGACCAGATGGACGCCGCCGCAGCGATCGCCGAGCGCTTCAGCCACGGTGAGTTGCGGGTCACGCACGACCAGAACTTGTTGCTGCCTTGGGTGCTCGCAAGCGACCTGCCTGCGCTTTGGCAGGCCGCCAGCGACGCCAGCTTTGCGTCGCCCAACATCGGCCTCTTGACCGACATGATCGCCTGCCCGGGGGGTGATTTTTGTGCGCTCGCCAACGCCCGTTCGATCCCGATCGCCGAAGAGATCACACAGCGCTTCGACGAGATCGACGAGCTCTACGACATCGGCGACATCGACCTGCACATCAGCGGCTGCATCAACTCCTGCGGCCACCACCACAGTGGCCACATCGGCATCCTCGGCGTCGACAAAGACGGCAAGGAGTGGTACCAGATTTCGCTAGGCGGCTCTGACGGCTCGACGATCAGTGGTGCTTCGGTGCCGGGCAAGGTAATCGGCCCCTCGTTCGCGGCCGATGAAGTGGCCGACGTGATCGAGTCGGTGATCGAAACCTACCGCGGTCAGCGCGCTGCCGACGAGTTGTTCATCGACACCGTCAAGCGCGTCGGCCTCGACCCGTTCAAGACCTCGGCCAATGCCGTGCGCCGCTCGACCGCCGCCGCGCACGTCGCCTGAGAAGCCGAGGCCAGAGCCCCCATGAAATTCATCGACACCCGCAAAGATCCGTGGCACGTGCTTGGCGGCGAAGACGGCCCGCCCGCTTACATCGATCCCAAGCCGCACCTGCTGCTGACCGTCGAGCAGTGGCACGCGTTTCGTGCGCAGTGGCCGACCGGCATGCCGGTCGGCGTGATCCTCGCCAACGACGCCGAGGTCAAAGACATCGCCGCCGAGCTGCCGCAGCTGGCGCTGGTGCAACTCAATTTCCCGAAGTGGGTCGACGGCCGTGCCTACAGCCAGGCGCACACGCTGCGCATGCGCTTCGGCTTCAAGGGCGAGGTGCGCGCGACCGGCGAAGTGCTGGTCGACATGGTGCCGTTGATGGCCCGCACCGGCTTCGATGCGGTGGTGCTGCGTGCCGGCCAGTCGCTCGACGCTGCGCACCGTGCGCTCAGCTACTTCCCCGGTCACTACCAAGGCGGTGTCGACGACCCCCTGCCGTTGTTCGCCAAGCCGCCGGGCACCGCCGATGCGCTAGTGAAAGCGCAGCAGGACTTCGTCCACGCGGGGGCGTCGATATGAGCGCCGTGAGTTTGTATGCGCGTGAGACCTCGGGCCATTCCGGCCGCGTCGCCCGTGCGCTCGAAGAATTGCGCCGGGCCGCCGCCGCGCACCCGGGGCGCATCGTGCAGGCCACCAGCCTGGGCGCCGAAGACATGGTCATCACCGACTTGATCGCGCGCTACGCGTTGCCGGTTTCAGTTGCGACGCTGCAGACCGGCATGCTGCATTCCGAGACGGTAAGCCTGATCGAACAGATCGAGTCGCGCTACGAAATCGCGGTCGAGGTGTTCGAGCCGGTGCAGGAATCTGCGGTGCAGTTCGTGCGCCAGCACGGCGAGCGCGCCATGTACGAGAGCATCGCGCTCCGCAAAAACTGCTGCGCGATTCGCAAACTCGAGCCGCTTTCGCACATGCTGGCCGGGCGCAGTGCTTGGGTCACCGGCATGCGGCGCGAGCAATCGGCAAACCGCGGTGCGGTTGAATTTAGCGAGCTCGATGACAAGGGGCGCGTCAAGCTGAACCCTCTGGCCGATTGGTCTTGGGCCGACGTGTGGCACTACATCGATCGAAACAAGGTGCTCTACAACCCGCTCCACGACCAGTTCTACCCGAGCATCGGCTGCGCACCCTGCACCCGCGCGGTCGCCGTCGGCGAAGACTTTCGCGCCGGCCGCTGGTGGTGGGAAGACGAAGCCGCGAAAGAATGCGGCCTGCACGTTCACGAAGGCGCGCATGAAGAAGCCGGCGCGCTCGCCCCCACCGTTTCAATGATCGGGGACCGCGCATGAACGCCGGCTTGAGAGTCGAGCAAATCCTGCCCGAACTCGACGACACCCACCTCGATTGGCTGGAAGAAGAAGCCATCTTCATCTTGCGCGAAGCCGTGGCCGCGTTCGAGCGCCCCGCACTGCTTTTTTCGGGCGGCAAGGACTCGTGCGTCGTGCTGCGGCTGGCCGAAAAAGCGTTCAAGAAAAAGAACGCTGCTGGCGTGTTCGAGGGCCGGCTGCCGTTCCCGCTGCTGCATGTCGACACGGGGCACAACTTTCCCGAGGTGATCGAGTTTCGCGACCGGCGCGTGGCCGAGATGGGCGAGCGGTTGGTCGTCGGCCACCTCGAGGATTCGATCGCACGCGGCACCGTGCGCCTCGCCAGCCCGCTCGAATCTCGCAACGGTCACCAGACCGTGGCGCTTCTCGAGGCCATCGAAGAACACCGGTTCGACGTGCTCATGGGCGGCGCGCGCCGCGATGAAGAAAAAGCCCGCGCCAAAGAGCGGATCTTCAGCCACCGCGACAGCTTCGGTCAGTGGCTGCCCAAAGAGCAGCGTCCCGAACTCTGGACGCTCTTCAACACCCGCATCAAACCCGGCGAGCACATGCGCGCCTTCCCGATCAGCAACTGGACCGAACTCGACGTGTGGCTCTACATTGCCCGCGAAGAGATCCCGCTGCCAAGCCTTTACTTCGCGCACGACCGACAGGTGATGCACCGCAAGGGCCTGCTGGTGCCACTCACCGACGTGACGCCGGCGCTGCCCGGCGAGACTGTAGTCACCGAGCAGGTCCGCTTTCGCACGGTCGGCGACATGACCTGCACCTGCCCGGTCGAGAGCCCCGCGTCGAACGCGGTCGAGATCGTCGCCGAGACCTTGCAAGTGACCGTGAGCGAGCGCGGCGCAACGCGCATGGACGACCGCACGTCCGACGCCTCGATGGAGCGGCGCAAGAAGGAAGGCTACTTTTGATGAGCACCTCGGTTTCTACACAAGCCGCCGACCACCGCGCGCTGCGCTTCCTGACCGCCGGTTCGGTCGACGATGGCAAAAGCACGCTGATCGGCCGGTTGCTGTTCGACTCGCAGGCGATCCTCGCCGACCAGCTCGACTCGCTCGAGAAACGCGCCGCCGGGGCGCCGATCGACTTGTCTTTGCTCACAGACGGCTTGGAGGCCGAGCGTGAACAGGGCATCACGATCGATGTGGCCTACCGTTACTTCGCGACTCGAACGCGCAAATTCATCATTGCCGATGCACCCGGCCACGAGCAGTACACCCGCAACATGGTGACCGCCGCGGCCGGCAGCGATGCCGCTGTGGTGCTGGTCGACATCACCAAGCTCGACACGGCAGTCGCCAGTGCAACGTTGCCACTGAAGCTGCTCGCGCAAACGCGTCGCCACGCGCTTCTCGCGCAACTGCTGCGCGTGCCGAGCATCGTGTTTGCGATCAACAAACTGGATGCGTCGTCCGACCCGGCACAGGCGTTCGATGCCGTGCGCACCGCGCTGCTCGCGTTCGCGGCCGAGGCCAAGATGGAGGTCGCGGCGATCGTGCCGGTCTCGGCCCTGCGCGGCGACAACGTCACGCAGCAACCGGCTGCCGCCGGCGCCGCGCAAGCCGCATGGGCTGGCTGGTACGCCGGCCCCTCGCTGCTGCAAGTGCTGGAAGGCTTGCCGACTTCACAAGAGCGAAAGGTCGGCGACCTGCTGATTCCGGTGCAATACGTCGCCCATCCGGCCCGCGAAGGCAGCGACGGCACCGGCGACCAGGCGCGCACCTTGTGGGGCCGCGTCGCCCACGGCCGTGTGCAGGCCGGCGACGAGGTGCAGATCTTCCCGAGCCGTCAAAAAGCGATCGTCTCCGAGGTGCGCGTTGCCGGCGATCGGGTCGAGTTCGCTGAAGCCGGCCAATCGGCGGGCCTGAGCCTCGACCGCCAGCTCGACGTCTCGCGCGGCGACTGGATTGCCTCGCCCGAAAGCGTCCACGAAGCGAGCCGCTTCAACGCCACGCTCGCCTGGCTCGACACCGAGCCCGCGGTCATCGGCCGCAAGTACGTGGTGCGCCACGGCAACCGTTGGGTGCAGGCCCGCATCGCGGCGATCGAAAGCCGACTCGACATCCACTCGCTGCAGACGATCGATGCGCATGAACTGGCGGTCAACGAGATCGGCCGCGTCGTCATCGAGACGCAGCAGCCACTGCCGGTCGAGCCATTTGCGTCCAACCGTGTCGGCGGCTCGCTGATCATCGTCGACCCCACCAGCAACCGCACCAGCGGTGCGCTGCTGGTGCAGGCGGACTGCTGAAGCAATGGAAGCAATGCAGCGGGGCCGCGTCGTCTTCATCGGGGCCGGCCCCGGTGCGGCCGACCTGATCACGATGCGCGGCGCGGCAAGATTGGCCGAGGCCGATGTGGTGTTGTTCGACGCGTTGACCGACCCGGCCTTGCGCTCCCTCGCGCCTCGCGCAAGGTGGGTCGACGTCGGCAAGCGCGGGTTTTGCGACAGCACCGGCCAGGCGACGATCAATGCGCTGCTCGTCAGATACGCAAACGAAGCGCATGTTGTGGTCCGACTCAAGGGCGGTGACCCGAGCGTGTTCGGCCGCCTCGAAGAAGAACTCCAAGCCCTGGCGCACGCCGGCATCGCGTGCGAGGTGGTGCCGGGCGTGACCGCAGCGATCGCGGCAGCCGCAGCGACCCAGCGCCCGCTGACCCGCCGCGGCCATGGCCGCAGCGTGAGCTTGACGACGGCGATGACACGCGACGGCCAACTGCACGCCCCGCGCACAGCCGACACCGAGGTGTTCTACATGGCCGGCCGCCAGCTCGCCGCGCTCTCGCGGCAGTTGCTCGCCGCCGGCTGGTCGGCCGATGCCGCGGTCAGCGTGGTCTCGCGCGCCGGTTGGCCCGATCAGCGGCACAGCGACCACAGTGTTACCACGCTCGCGAGTGCCGCGGTCTTGCACGCCGGTCGCCCGGCGGTCGTCACGGTCGGTGCAGGCGCCGCACGGCTCGACGCAACGCCCCTGCCCTCAGAGACCACGGCGTTGCCCCAGGGCATTGGCATCGCGCCCTAAAATTATCGCCTTGCCGGCCCGCGGGCCGCCGCACCGCAATCCACCCGAGCCCCACCATGACCCACGTCGTTCTCGAATCGTGCATCCGCTGCAAATACACCGACTGCGTGGATGTGTGCCCGGTCGATTGCTTTCGCGAAGGCCCCAACTTCTTGACGATCGACCCCGACGAATGCATCGACTGCGCGGTCTGCATCCCCGAGTGCCCGGTCAACGCAATCGTCCCTGAAGAAGATGTGCCGGGCGACCAGCAGCACATGATCAAGCTCAACGCCGATCTGGCCAAAAATTGGCCGAGCATTACCAAGCGCAAGGCGCCGCAACCCGACGCCGACGACTGGAAAGACAAGACCGGCAAGCTCGGTGAGCTGATCAAATAAACCTGCGTCGATCACCGTGATCGAAACCGATGCGCTCGTCATTGGCGCCGGGCCGGTCGGCCTGTTTCAGGTCTTCGAGCTCGGGCTGCTGGGCCTGCGCGCACATGTCGTCGACGTGCTGCCGGCGGCCGGCGGTCAGTGCATCGCGCTTTATGCAGACAAGCCGATCTACGACATCCCGGCCACTCCGGTCTGCACCGGCCGCGAGCTGATCGAGCGACTGCTGCTGCAAGTCGCGCCCTTTGCGCCGGGCTTTCATTTAGGCCAGCAGGTCGACTTGCTCGAGCGCCTGGAGGACGGTCGCTTTCGCATCGAGACGTCGAACGGCACGCAATTCATCAGCCGGGTCGTGATGATCGCCGGCGGGGTCGGTTCGTTTCAGCCGCGCCGTTTGAAGATCGAAGGCATCGGTGCGTTCGAGGGCCGGCAACTTTTCTACACTGCGCCCGACGACACCGCAGCGCTCGCAGGCCAACGCATCGTCGTCATCGGCGATGACGATGCGGCGCTCGAGTTTGCTGCCCGGCTCGCGCCAACCTGCAGCGTCACGCTGATGCACCGGCGTGACGAATTCAAGGCGACTGCGATCAATATCGAGCGGGTCAACGCCTTGCGCGCTGCACAGCGATTGCAGTTCATGGCGGCGCAGGCCACGGGCACTGAGCAGGTCGACGGCCAGCTCACGGCACTCGTCGTGCTCGATGCCACCGGCACGGCGCGCAGCTTGCCGCTGGACAAACTCATCGCGCTCACCGGCCTGAGCCCCAAACTGGGCCCGATCGCCGACTGGGGGTTGGCACTCGAGCGCAAGCAACTCGTGGTCGATACGGCGGTGTTCCAGACCAGCGAGCCGGGCATCTTTGCGGTCGGTGACGTGAACACCTATCGAGGCAAGAAAAAGCTGATCCTTTGCGGTTTTCATGAGGCCGCGCTCGCGGCCTTCGGTGCTGCAGCGCATGCGTTTCCCGACCGGCCGCTGCACCTCGAGTACACGACCACCAGCCCGCGCCTGCATCAGGCGTTGGGCGTCGCGCACGAGCGCTGAGCCATAATTCGGCCCGTCGCGCACAACCGGTGCGCGGCATTCGCTGGGGGTGTTGAACCGTCGCATTTATATGCCGAGGGCTCGACTGAGAAAGTCCCTTTGAACCTGATTGAGGTAATCCTCGCGCAGGGAAGCATGGCCAGGCACAGCAGCTTTTCACGGGCCGCGTGCCGGCCCGCCGACCTGCCATCGACTTTGGAATCACGATGGCATCCACGTCCACATCACGCACTACTCTTTTCGCTTTGCTCACGCCCGTGGCAAGCGCGGTACTGCTCGTCTGCAGCGCACCACTCAAAGCCCAAACCGCGGCGCCTCCCTCGACCCTCAGCCCGGTGACCGTCACCGGTCGGGCCTCGCCGCCCGCCAGCATCAGCGGGTGGGCCGACTTGCCGCTTGCGCAAACGCCGGTGCAGGCGAGCGTCTTCAGTGCCGATCAGATTCGCAACGACGGCGCGCAACGCCTTTCCGATCTGACCTCTGTCGATGCCGGCGTGAGCGACGCCTACAACGCCGAGGGTTACTACGACTTTCTGACCGTGCGCGGCTTCGTGCTCGACAACCGCTTCAACTTCAAACGCGACGGGTTGCCGATCAACGCCGAAACGGTGATCCCTCTGGCCAACAAGTCGCGCATCGAAATCCTGAAGGGCACCAGCGGCATGCAGGCCGGCACGAGCGCGCCGGGTGGCCTCGTCAACTATGTCGTCAAGCGCCCGCTCGATGCACCGCTGCGTTCAGTCGCGCTCGAGTGGCGGCAGCACGGCAGCGTGATCGGCGAAGTCGACCTGAGCCAGCGTTTCGGCGTCGGCGATGCGTTGGGTGTGCGTGTGAACGCGGCGGCCGCGCGCCTCGACCCGATGGTTCGCAACAGCCAGGGCAACCGCCAGTTGCTCGCCATCGCTGCCGACTGGCGGGTATTGCCCGACATGTTGCTCGAAGCCGAGGTCGAGACCAGTCATCGCTCGCAGCCGAGCCAGCCGGGCTTCAGCATGCTCGGCAATGTCGTGCCGCCACCGGGCGATCCGCGCCTGAACCTCAACAACCAACCGTGGTCGATGCCGGTGGTGTTCGATGCCACGACTGCATCGCTGCGTTGGCAACAAAAGCTCGGCAGTGACTGGCGCGTCGTCGCACATGCCGCGACCCAGCGCCTGCGCACCGATGACCGGTTGGCATTCCCGTTCGGCTGCACCGACACCGACGGCAGCTACTACGCCGACCGCTATTGCCCCAACGGCAACTACGACCTCTACGACTTTCGAAGCGAAGACGAGCGTCGCCGCGTTGATGCGCTCGACGTGTCGCTGCAGGGCAAGGGCACGACCGGCGCAGTAGCGCATGCGGTCACGGTCGGCGTACAGCAATCGCGCGTGCGTAACCGCTTTCAGAGGCAGGCCTACAACTATGCCGGCACCGGCAAGGTCGACGGCTCGCTGGTGACGCAACCCGACCCATCGTTGACCGACGAAAACACCAACCGCGATGAACGTTCAACCGAGTTTTATGCCCGTGATGCCCTTGCGTTGACGCCGCACCTGACCGCATGGCTCGGCGTGCGGCATACCCGCCTGCACCGCGAGAGCGTGCGCACCAACGGCTCGCGACCCAGCGACTTTGGGGCTTCGTTCACCACGCCGTCGGTCGCCCTCAGCTACGCCTTCGCGCGCGACCAATTCGTCTACGCGAGTTGGGGCCAAGGCGTCGAGTCGACTGTGGCGCCCAACCGCAGCCGCTACACGAATCCGGGGGAAGTTTTCACCACCAAGAGCCGGCAGACCGAGATCGGCTTGAAGGGCAGCAATGCGTCGCTCGAATGGAACCTCGTTGCATTCGACATCCAACAGCCGCGCGTGCAGGACGTCGGCAATTGCGACACGCCCAGCAGCTGCACCACCCACCTCGACGGTCTCGCGCACCACCGCGGCATCGAAGCCAGCGCCGCCTGGCGCGAGGGCGCGTGGAGCCTGCGCGGCGGCGCACAGTGGCTGCATGCACGCGTCGAAGGCAGCGAGGTCGCGGCGATCGACGGCAAGGTGCCGACCAACCTGCCCTCGCGCACCTTCAAGCTTCAAGCCGCGTATGACGTTGCCGGCGTGCCGGGGCTCAACCTTCAAGTCGGCATCGTCAACGAGAGTTCACGCCAGGTGCTGCCCGACAACAGCGCGACCATTCCAGGCTGGACGAAAGTTGACTCCGGCCTGCGCTACGAAACCCGACTCGCCGGTGCCACCACCACTTGGCGCGTCGGCGTCGACAACCTGTTGAACCGCCGGGCTTGGCGCGAGTCGCCCTACGAATTCAGCCACGTCTACCTCTACCCACTCGCGCCGCGCACCGTGCGTCTCTCTGTTCAGATCGACCTCTGAGCGCCGACGAGGCACTGATATACTGCGAGGCTGTTCCTCGATAGCTCAGTTGGTAGAGCGCCGGACTGTTAATCCGTAGGTCCCTGGTTCGAGCCCAGGTCGGGGAGCCATAAAAATCAAGGGGTTAGCGA
>JAYUWC010000234.1:0-4511 GCA_043753755.1 Rhizobacter sp. | reverse complement strand
TGCTGGGTGCCCGCCGTGTCGCAGCCGTTGGCGATCGCCTGCTGGTTGTTCCAGTGCGAGTTTTTGGCTTCGGGGTAGACCGTGATCGTGCGGCCGCTAGCGCTGCTCTTGGCTTTGGCGATGTCGATGATGTCTTGCATCGTCAGCACCGGGTACTTGCCGTTGTCGGCGGTCGGCCGCTCGCTGCGTGCGTCGTAGGTCGTGCCGGCGATCCACTGCTTGAGCTCGGCGACGGTGAAGTCGGTGATCGACCAGTCGCCGGTGTGGTCTTCACCATCGACCACCAGCGACTTGAGCACCGACTTCTGATTGTTCGGGTCGGTGCGGTCGCTCAGGTATTGGGCCGGGCCGCCGTAGGTCGCGACCGAATAGCCGACGTTGACCAGCACGCCCGGCACGGTGCGCTTGCGGGCGGCCACTGCGGCATTGGTCTGCGCGACCGTGGTGATGTTGGTGTTGTCGCTGAGCCAGGGGTTGTGGCGCGCCACCAGCACGCAGTCTTTCGACAAGTGCAGGTCGACCTCGAGCGAGTCGGCGCCGGCGTCTGCGGCGGCGGTGTAGGCGGGTTGCGTCTCTTCGGGGTAGAGGCCGGGCAGGCCGCGGTGGCCTATCACCAATGGAGTCGAGCCGTCGAGCGTTTGCAGTAGGGCAAGGTCGTCGCTGCCGCCGCAGGCGCTCAACGCACCGAGCGCGCTCAGGGCGGTCGATGCGGCGAGCCGCGTGAGTGCGAAGCGAGCGTGGCGTGCGGGGGTCGGGTGCTGGGTCGTCATGGGGGTGTGGGCTGCCGAGGTGGTTTGAATCAAACGGAGGATGCTGGGCGCGCTGCGTGACTTGCCGATGACGCCGTGGGCCGCGGCATCATCGACGAGTCACACTCGCTCACTCTGCTCTCGGGCTCCGACCGCCCGCCCACGACATGCGCATCGCCTCAATATTTGCCAATCTTTGCCGCCCTCGTGTGCTCGCCCTCGCGTTGCTCGCCATGACCGCTGCGAGCGTTCGAGCACAGGGTTCGCCGACGACGCCGACACCGCCGACACCACAGAGCGCCGAAGCCCAGCGCATCGCCTTCGCCGATTTCTACCGCCAGCCGATCGGTGCGCGCGGGCTCGAGACGTCAGACGCGCTGCGCCGCGCCGAGGGCCGGCTGGTCACGCTCACCGGCTACATCGTCGCGCAAGAAGAGCCGAGCGCCGGCCGCTTCTTGTTGACACCGCGGCCGGTGCGCATGAGCGAGCACGCCGATGGTGATGCCGATGACCTGCCGCCGAGCACCGTGACCGTGTTGCTCGATGCGAGCCAGCGCGAACGCATCGTCGCGCATGCGCCGGGCTTGGTCACGTTGACCGGCCGACTCGAGCTGGGCCGCGCCGAGGCCGCCGATGGCCGCGTCTCGTGGGTGCGTTTGCACCTGCCGCCGCAAGCTTTGGCCGATGCGGCGGTTGCCGCAGCGACCCCGCAAACCCGATGAATTCACCTCGACACGACACCACCATGACGTCCCTATTCAAACGCCCCGTTGCCACCGCATTCGCATGCGCCACTGCCGCCGCTGCGGCTTGCAGCAGCGCAGGCGCTGCGCCCACTGTCTCGCGGCTCACGCCGCCGAGCGAGCTGTTCACGAGCGGCCGGCCCGAGCCGGTGATCGCGCGCTTCTTGCCCGGTCAACGCTTCGACCTGCAAGCCACGGTCAAGCCCGACGCCGGCAAGCGCATCGTCTCGGCCCGATTTTTCATCGACGATAAATTGGTGGCGGCCAACGTGGCCCTGCGCGATTGCGCGAGTGGCTGCGCCAAAGGCCTCGCACCCGAGACGGCGATCGTGACCGCGCGCGCGGTCGGCCTCGAACGCGCCGGCCGCCACGAGTTCAGCGTGGTCGCGACGCAAGACGACCAGCAAAGCGTGACCGCACGCGGCAACTTCGAAATCGTGCCGTTCGCGGCGGCAATGGGGCCGAAGGTCAAGAACATCGTCATCCTGCTCGGTGACGGCATGGGTGCGGCGCAGCGCACCGCGGCGCGCATCGTCAAGGGCGGCTACGCGCAAGGCAAGGTGATCGCACCGCTCGCGATGGACACCTTCTCTGCGACCGCGCTGGTCAAGACCGCCTCGCTCAATTCGGTCGTCACCGATTCGTCGCCGGGCATGACCGCCTATGTCTCGGGCAACAAAAACAACAACAACGAGGAAGGCGTGTTCCCCGACGACACGCTCGACCCCTTCGACAACCCGCGCATCGAGTACCTCTCCGAGTACCTGCACCGCACCCAGGGCAAGGCACTCGGCATCGTGACGACCGCCGATGTGTTCGATGCCACGCCCGCCGGCAACGCCGTGCACACCAGCGATCGCCGCGCCGGCACCGGTATCGTCGACCAGTTCTTCGACGACCGCGAGCGCACCGGCTTGACCGTGCTGATGGGCGGTGGCCGCAAGTGGTTCATGCCGTCGACGACGACCGGCTCCGAGCGCACCGAGACCAACGACTACGCGTTCTCGGCGACCGAGGCGCACACCGCCGACATCGTCAAACGCTGGGGCGCTGCGCCCGGCGCGAAAGACAAAGACCGCGACCTGATCCGCGAGTTTCAATCGGCCGGCTACCGCTATGCCGCGACCAAGACCGAGCTCGATGCCGCGGCCGGCGCCGAGCGCCTGCTCGGCCTGTTCGCGTTCTCGAACATGAACGTCGCGCTCGACAAGATCGATGGCCGCCGCGGCAAAAAAAGTGGCCTCACCGGCACCGTGGTCGACGACTACGGCTTCCCCGACCAGCCGATGCTCGACGAGATGACCGTGCGCGCACTCGAGGTGCTCAAGAAGCAGCGACAAGGCTTCGTGTTGATGGTCGAGGGCGCCTCGATCGACAAGCAGGCCCACAGCATGGACACCGAGCGCTGGATACTCGACACGATCGAGTTCGACCGCGCCGTGGGCGTTGCGCAGGCTTTTGCGCGCGAGCAGGGCGACACGCTGGTGATCGTCACCGCCGACCATGAATGTTCGGGCGCCGCACTGATCGGCGGCTCGTTGCTCACCGACGCGGCGCTCAAGGATGCGATCGCGGCGCGCGGTGTGGGCAACCTGCGCGACAAGGTCGTCGGTGCTTATGAGAAAGCCGGTTTCCCGCGCTACCGCATCGCGGCCGACGGCTACCCCGAAGCGACCGACATCGACTACCGCCTGCTGGTCGGCTACGGCGCCAATGCCGATCGCTATGAAGACTGGCGCACCAACGCGACTCCGCTGCGTGATGCGAGCCAGCCGCTTGTCAAACAAGAGCCGTTGAAGTGGTACCCGGCCAACCCCCGGGAGCGTGACGACGCGCTCGGCGACTACCTCGTCACCGGCCAGGTGCCCGGCGACTCGGCCGTGCACACCGGCACCGACGTCCCGCTCTCGGCCTTCGGCCCCGGCGCACTCGCGTTCACCGGCGTGATCGACAACACCGACGTGTTCTTCAAGCTCTCGCAGGCGGCGGTGAAGGGCGTGACAGCGCCGGCCGATGCGAGTGGGGTGAAGATGCCGCGCAAGCGTTGAATAGTAGTTAGGCTCCAGGGGCGACCCGGTGAAGAACGCCAGCGTGGTGCGGGAAAAAAATGGCCACCTACGGCTTGGTCATCTATCCAGAAATTGCCACCTATGGCCATTTGTTGCCACGGGTGGCGTGTTGGCATGATGTCGAAAACACGTTAGACCTCATCAAATGCCATCCCACTCGTATGCCAAGGCGCTGCTCGAACACTGGGGCGTGACCGTTGAAGATATTCCGACATCCGATGCGCAGGAGAAGCAAGAGTCGGACTTCCTTGCCAACTTTAGCGGCGTCCGCGTTCTGATAGAAGAGAAGACGAAGGAAGACGATCCTACGTACCTTGCAAAACGAGCACAGGAACTTGAAGATGGCCAGATTCATGCAGCAACCCTTCCGCTTCGGCGCGACGAGACTTTGTCTGGCTTGGTACGAGACGCATCGCGTCAGTTGCGCTCCTCATCAGACAAGCCGCATGACTTCCGCCTCATGTGGTTCACAGCCACAGGCCCACTGGCTGTCGGCAAGTACGAGCAGTTCATGGCGACCCTGTATGGGCGCACCAACATCCTCGAGATGAACGCTTCCGACTACAGGCGCTGCTACTACTTCAGGCATGCCGACTTTTTTCGTCGCGCGGGCGTTATTGATGGCGCGGTTGTGGCGCATACGGATGGCAGGTCAATATCTGCGAGGCTCTGTTTGAACTCGCTCTCCTCACGGTTTGAAGCACTACGAAAGTCGCATGTGCTCAAACCATTTGGAACCGCGGTAGAGGATCCGCAGTCGCTTGAAGCTGAAGGAATAGCCTTTGTCCTCGACGCCGAGCTGGACAGGAAGCAAGAGGGCCCACTCTTGTCGTACTTGCAGCATAAGTACGCTACCGGCCCGCTCATGAAGTTCGACCTCGGGTACACGAATGCATCGATTCTTGCGTCCAAGGATGAGGTCTAACCCATCATTCCAGCGGACTGCCTTC
>JAYUWC010000233.1:0-13590 GCA_043753755.1 Rhizobacter sp. | reverse complement strand
TCGACGCCGCTGTGCTCGTAGAAGCGCGCGTCTTCAGAAGCCAGCACCGCCTGCTGCATCACTTTCGGGATGTGTCGCAGCGGCGTGAAGTTGCGGCGCTCTTCGCCGTATTCGCCAAGGAGCACGCCATCTGACGAAATCACGCGCATCGGCAGTTTCGGGCGGTAGTCCATCAAGCCGCCGATCTCGGGCAAGTTGGGGTAAGCCACCGCAAGTGCGATGCCGATCAGCACCATGACCGTGAGCGCGCCAGCCGCCGCAAGCCCGAACAACCACAAGGTACTGCGCGTCAGCCAACGGGCCCATGTCGGCGTCGCGCCACCCGACCCATGTGGGGGGTCGGCAGGCCGGCTGCGCTCTGTCTCGCTCATGTCACTCCAGGTTGCAAGTCTTCATTATAGAAAGCGCCCAATGCGCCGAAGTTAGGGTGCCGACGCCGCTTTAGCAGTGTCCTAATTTGGTGGTTTACGCAGTCTCTCAGGGTTCACCCGAAGACCATAAACAAGGCCTCGCTGGGTGTGAGTTTTGCAACGAGACGAGGCCCCTAAAACAGGATTTTTCTTTGTGGCACAAAGGCTTTACTGCTAGCATTCAAGTAACTTATTAACAATCCAGCACGCATATTTACAGCTGGGGGAAAGGCGTCGTGAGCTTCCTGGACACCCTGTTGGGCCGCAAGCATCCTCCGATGATCGGGCTGGATATCAGCTCGTCCAGCGTGAAGCTCGTCGAGTTGGGTCAAACCGCATCCGGCGAATACATCGTCGAGCGTTTCGGCGTCGAGAGTTTTGAAAAAGGCTGGATCGCAGACGGTCAGATCGAAAAGTTCGACGAGGTCGCAGAAGCCGTCAAACGCGTAGTTTCCAAGAGTGGAACCAAGACGCGGCAAGTGGTGATGGCGATGCCGCAGTCGGCGGTCATCACGAAGAAAATCATGCTGCCGGCCGGCCTGCGAGAAGAAGAGCTCGAACTGCAGGTCGAAGCCGAGGCCAATCAATACATCCCGTTTTCACTCGATGAAGTCAGCCTCGACTTTTGCGTCATCGGCCCCAGCCCCACATCGGTGGGCGACGTCGAGGTATTGATTGCCGCGTCGCGCAAAGATCGCGTGCAAGACCGCCAGGGTCTGGCCGAGGCTGCTGGCCTGACGCCGGCTGTGCTCGATATCGAGTCGCACGCCTCGCGATTGGCAATGAGCCGGGTCATCGGTTCGCTCCCTAATGAAGGTAAAGACGCGTTGGTTGCGCTGTTCGAGATCGGGGCCGACACCACCAGCCTCAAGGTGCTGCGCGACGACGAAATGCTGTACGACCGCGATCAGGCTTTCGGCGGCTCTCAGCTCACTCAACTGATTTCGCGGCAGTACGGTTTTTCGTACGAAGAGGCCGAGCAAAAGAAGCTGTCTGCCGACCTGCCTGACGACTACGAGTCGAGCCTGCTCGCTCCGTTCGTCGACAGCCTCTCACAAGAAATTGGCCGTGCGCTGCAGTACTTTTTCACGAGCACGCCGCACCACAAGGTTCACTACGTGATGCTCGCGGGTGGCACGGCTGCTCTGCCGGGGTTGAAAGATCGCGTCACCGAACTCACCGGCTTCGCCTCGATGGTCGTGAACCCGTTCGAGAACATGAAACTCGGCTCTGCGGTGCGTGAGAGCAAGCTGCGGCGCGAAGCCCCGTCGTACCTCACGGCCTGCGGCCTGGCCATGCGGAGGTTTGTGCAGTGATCCTCATCAACCTGCTCCCGCACCGGGAGGAAAAACGCAAGCGTAAGAAGATCGCATTCTTTGCAGGTTTGGCGGCCGCCGCGATTGCGGGCTTGTTCGTTGTCGGCGGTTGGTACGTGATCGTCGAACAATTGAAGTCCGCGCAACAAGACCGAAATCAATTCCTGTCGGCAGAGATTGCCAAGCTGGACAAAGAAATCAAAGACATCGCCGCGCTGAAGGCTGAGATCGCGTCGCTGACCGCACGCCAAAAGGCGGTCGAAGATTTGCAGACCGATCGCAACCTGCCGGTTCACATCCTTAACGAATTGGTTAAGCAAACGCCCGAGGGCATGTACTTCACATCGCTCAAGCAAGACGGCCAGTTGCTCAGCGTCAGCGGCATCGCACAAACCCAGGAGCGCATTTCAGAGTTCTTGCGGAACACGGCCTACAACTCGCAGTGGCTGGTGAGCCCTGAGCTGATCGAAAGCAAGGCAACCGTCATCACTGGCGGCAATCGTGAACAGAAGCGCTTGTTCGATTTCTCGGTGAGATTGACTGTGAAGCGTCCGCAAGACAAGGCGGCTGTGGCCAACGCCGCGATGCCCGCCAGTGCGCCTGCCAGCGCAGCGGCGGCGAAAAAGGCTTGAGACCGACATGGCAACCAAATCAGTTTCCAGCAACGTTGACCTGAACTCGGTCTTCGAGGGTGCGGTCTCGCAATTCAGAGGCCTGAATGCCAACGAGCCCGGCCAATGGCCGATGTTGCCGAAGATCTTGACCTGGCTCATCGTGGCGGTCGCGATGATGGTGCTTGGCTGGTTCACATTGCTCTCCACCGCACACGATGAACTCGAAGCCGAGCGTTCTAAAGAACCCGGGCTCAAAACCGACTACCGGAGCAAGTTGGCGCAAGCCGTCAACCTCGCCGAATTGCGCAAGCAAAAATTGCAGGTCGAGGAATACGTCATCCAGCTCGAGAAGCAGCTTCCAGGCAAAGCCGAAATGGACGCTTTGCTGTCTGACATCAACCAGGCAGGTTTAGGTCGCGGCCTGCAGTTCGAGTTGTTCAGGCCGGGTCAAGTCGTGGTGAAAGACTATTACGCCGAACTTCCGATTTCGATCAAGGTTTCGGGTCGGTACCACGACATGGGTTCGTTCGCTGGTGACATCGCGAACCTGTCGCGTATCGTGACCTTGCACAACCTGAACATCCTCGCTGCCCCACGGGACGCGAGTGGCGCGTTGTCGATGGAAGCCACGGCACGTACTTATCGCTACCTCGATACGGCCGAGCTTGACGAGATCAAGAAGAACGCCGCAAAGGCCAAAGCGGGGGCCAAGAAATGACTGCCAAGCGCGCACCCCTGAAGCTTGCCATGTCGCTCGGCGTTGTCGTCTTCGCGCTGACCGCCTGCGGTGGCGAGCAAGAAGAATTGACCCAATGGATGGAGCAGCAACGACGCGAGGTCAAACCGAGTGTCGAGCCGCTGTCGCCACCCAAAAAGTTCACGCCTCAGCCATATGCCGCGCTCGGGAACGTCGAGCCCTTCAGCAGTCAAAAGTTGACGGTGGCCCTCAAGCAGGAAGCCAAACAGCCGAACTCAATGCTGGCGGCCGAGATCAATCGCCGCAAGGAGCCGCTCGAGGCGTACCCACTCGACAGCATGTCGATGGTCGGCAGTGTGATTAAAGCCGGACGGCCCTATGCGCTGCTGCGTGTCGACAGCCTGCTGTACCAAGTCAAGCAGGGCGACTACCTCGGCCAGAACTACGGAAAGATCACCAAGATTTCCGAGACCGATGTGGCCCTCAGAGAAATCGTCCAGGATGCAGCCGGTGAATGGATCGAGCGCACCAGCGCCCTCCAGCTTCAGGAGAAGGCGCGATGAAGAGCAATCAGGAGAATCAGATGACCGCTACGTGGCGCGCCCGTGCCTTGACGCTCGTGTTGTCGCTGGGGGCATGTGCCTCCGCGCTGGCTCAGAACGCCATTCAGTCGATCAACAGCAGCCAGCAGGCCGGCTCGGAGGTGATCCGGGTCGAGCTCTCTGAGCCACTCTTGGCGGTGCCCATCGGCTTCGCCATCCAAACTCCGCCGCGCATCGCGATCGACCTGCCGGGCGTGACGAACGCCCTCGGCAAGACGAGCGTCGAGGTCAACCAGGGCAATCTGCGCACGGTGAACGTCGCGCAAGCCGGCGAGCGCACGCGCCTCGTCCTCAACTTGAAGAAGGCTGCCAACTACCGCGCCGAGATTCAAGGCAAGGTGCTGCTCATTGTTCTCGATGGTGGTCCAACGCCCGACACACCCGTCGCTGCTGCGGGAGCCGCTTCGGCAGCCGCACCTGTGCACTTTGCACCCAGCCAGAATCGCAACCCGTTGGCTTTAAAAGACATCGACTTTCGCCGTGGCAACGATGGCGCAGGGCGTGTCATCGTCGAGCTGCCCAACAGCCAGGTGGGTGTCGACATTCGCCAGCAGGGGCAAACTCTGGTGGTCGAGTTTCTGCGGTCAACATTGCCTGACGCGCTGCGCAAGCGGCTCGACGTGACCGACTTCGGCACACCGGTTCAGGCTGTCACGACATCACAAAACGGCGACCGAGTTCGCATGGTGGTCGAGCCCCGAGGCAACTGGGAGCACAGCGCTTATCAGAGCGACAACCAGTTCGTTCTCGAGGTGCGGCCGCAGAAGATCGACCCCAATAAGTTGACCCAAGGTCCGGGTTACGCAGGTGAAAAGCTTTCGTTGAACTTCCAGAACATCGAAGTGCGCGCGTTGTTGCAAGTCATCGCCGACTTCACCAACTTCAACGTCGTGACCAGCGACACCGTCACGGGCAACGTGACGCTGCGGCTGAAAGATGTCCCTTGGGACCAAGCGCTCGACATCATCCTGCAGGCCAAAGGACTGGGACTTCGTAAATCGGGCAACGTCATCCTGATTGCCCCGAAGGACGAATTGAACGCCAAAGAAAAGGTCGAGTTGGAAGCCAAGGCTCAAATCGCAGCGCTCGAGCCCTTGCGGACGCAAGCATTTCAATTGAACTACGCCAAGGCGGCCGACGTGGCAACCGGCCTGACGGGTCAATCGAGCGGGCAAGGCGGCAGCAGCAATTCACGCATCCTGTCGAGTCGCGGCAGCGTGATTTACGAAGCCCGAACCAATCAGCTGTTTGTCAGCGACACGCCGACCAAGCTGCAAGAGATTCAGGACATGATCGGCAAGATCGATATTCCTGTGCGGCAGGTGCTGATCGAGGCGCGGATCGTCGTCGCCGACGACACGTTCGGTCGTTCGCTCGGCGTCAAGTTGGGATTGGCCGACCTGCGCGGTGTTCGCGGTGGCATCCCCGGCTACAACGCCGGGGGGGACGGCTACGCCGCGATTGGTGGCAATTTGAACGCAGTCGGCGCACAGACTGGGCAAGTTTCTGGTGGCGTAAATTTCAGCGACACCAACTTCGTCAACTTGCCGGCCACTCCCATCGGAGGCAACTCGGCAGCGTCATTCGCTTTGTCCTTGTTCACCGCGGGGGCCAACCGCTTCTTGAACTTGGAACTTTCCGCGCTCGAAGCCGACGGCAAAGGCAAGATCGTGTCGAGCCCACGCGTCGTCACTGCTGATCAACAAAAGGCGCTGATCGAGCAGGGCGAAGAAATACCTTACCAGGTGGCAACATCAAGTGGCGCGACTTCGGTGCAGTTTCGTAAAGCCAATTTGAAGTTGGAAGTGACGCCGCAAATCACCCCTGAGGGCAGCGTAATTCTCGACGTCGATGTCACCAAAGACAGCCGCGGGACGAGCGCTGGCTCAGCTGGTTTTGCGATCAACACCAAGCATGTGCAAACAAAGGTGCTCGTTGAGAACGGCGGCACGGTAGTGATTGGCGGCATCTTCGAGCAGAACGAGCGAGAGGACGTGTCCAAGGTTCCATTCCTCGGTGACGTGCCTTACCTCGGCAATCTGTTCAAGACCCGGACCAAGAGCAACAGCAAAACCGAGTTGCTGATTTTCTTGACGCCTAAAGTCGTGACCGACCGCTCCGCGGCGCGCTGATCTTAGGCTGTAAAGAATGTGGTTTGCTTGCAAGAAGGCAGCCGACTCGAACATATCAGGTGATGAAATGAAGATCCGAATCATTGAAGTGATGATCCCCGCAGCAGTCGTGGCCGTTGCACTTGCAGCCTGCGGGGGTGGTGGCGACGATGCCGCTGGCTCGTTGACTGCACTCAGCGTCGAGCCGGCTACTCTCACTGTTACCGCGCCACAGGGCGCCGGCTCGGGCGTCTGCAGCGGAGGCAGCGTCGGCAAAATTTTTGTCTACGGCGGCGCGGCGCCTTACCGTATCGACAACACGTCGCCCGACGTTGTTACTTTGAACAAGACCACGGTCGGCGACCGCGGCGGCAGCTTTGATGTCAGCTACGTCACCTTCGGAACGCTACCCAATGGCTTTCCGGTCGGCGGTTGCTTCGCGCCAGCGCTGGTGGTGGTTGTCGACAAAAACGACAAGCAAGTCATCGTGACCCTTAACAACAAACCAGCAAGCTGATCGGCCCCCGGCTTGCCCGGCGAGGAGTCGCAAAGCCATTTCCGCGACGGTAGACGATCGTGGCTAGAACTTTGAACATTGCTTTGGTTTCGATGCCCGGCGGCGGTAAATCGACAGTCGGCCGCCAACTGGCGCGCCGTCTTAATCTCGAGTTTGTCGATACCGATCTCGTCGTCGAGCGACGTATTGGTTGCTCGATTCGCAGCTTCTTCGAGAGTGAGGGCGAAGAACCGTTCCGCGATGTAGAGCAGCAAGTGGTTGCCGAACTCTGTGGCGGCTCCGGCACGGTGCTCGCGACCGGCGGTGGCGTAGTAATGCGGCTTGCAAATCGGGAACAGCTGCACCGCGATACGACTGTCCTGTATCTGCGCTCGACGCCAGAAGACCTGTTTCGGCGCCTGCGGCACGACAACAAACGCCCGCTGTTGCAAGTTGCCGACCCCCTTTCAAAATTGCGCGAGTTGCACGCCGAGCGAGACCCGCTCTACCGTAAGACGGCGCATTTCATTGTGGATACTGGTCGTCCGTCCGTGCCCACGCTGGTGAACATGATCGCGATGCAGCTCGAACTCGCCGGCTTGGTAAACGCGCCGGCCGACGTCTCCATGAACGGATTCGGTCACTCTTGAGTTCAGCGTCGCAGTCGGGCTCTTACACTCAGACGGATGAGCACTGACGTTGACCGTGTCCGAATTGAACTCCCTGGGCGAAGCTACGACATTCTGATCGGTCTCGGAATCTACGCGCGAGCCGATTCGTACAGCGACCTGGCGCATGGATCGTCTGCCGTCATCGTGACCAACGAGACCGTTGCGCCGCTTTTTGCATCGCGCTTGGCGTCGACGCTCGAGCAACTGTTCGAGCAGGTCGAGATCATCGAGTTGCCCGATGGCGAGGTGCACAAGTCTTGGTCGACGCTCAACCTGATTTTTGACGGGCTGCTTCAGGCAGGCGCAGACCGCAAGACGGTCTTGTTCGCATTGGGAGGCGGAGTCGTCGGCGACATGACCGGATTCGCCGCGGCCTGCTACATGCGGGGTGTCGCTTACGTACAAGTGCCGACGACACTGTTGGCACAGGTCGATTCCTCAGTCGGTGGTAAGACTGCGATCAATCATCCGCTCGGCAAGAACATGATCGGCGCGTTCAACCAGCCACTGAGGGTCGTGGCCGACCTCGAAACTCTAGACTCCTTGCCCGACCGTGAATGGATTGCCGGCTTGGCCGAGATCATCAAATATGGGCCGACTGCCGACCCTGACTTTTTCGACTGGATCGAGGCCCACATCGAGCCGCTTCGAAGTCGACAGCGAGCAGAAACGGCGTATGCAATCAGGCGATCTTGCGAGATCAAGGCATCGGTCGTGTCGCGCGATGAACGCGAAAATGACTTGCGGGCCATTCTCAACTTCGGTCACACCTTCGGTCACGCGATCGAGGCTGGGCTCGGCTATGGCGTTTGGTTGCACGGCGAAGCGGTCGGATGCGGAATGGTGATGGCCGCGGACTTGTCTGCCAGGCTGGGACTTATCGACCAGAAGTTCGCACGCCGTATTGAAAGATTGATAGATAGAGCGGGTTTGCCTGTGTCTGCGCCGGCGCTTGGAACAGACCGCTTCATCGAATTGATGCGCATCGACAAGAAGTCTCAAGCTGGCGAAATGCGTTTCGTTGTCTTGACCGGACCCGGGGAAGCTGTGCTGCGAAAGGCACCGACATCGATCGTTGCGCAGGTGATCGAAGCGCATTGCCGGTGAAGGCATCGGAGCAACAAGGGGCCGCCCTGCATGCGGCTGCGGCCCATGCCGAATTGTCGCGTGGCCGCCTGCACTGCGAGCCGGCATCGAAAACGCGAAATGACTTTCAGCGCGACCGCGATCGAATCGTCCACAGCAACGCCTTTCGTCGGCTCGTCTACAAGACGCAGGTCTTTTTAAATCATGAAGGCGACTTGTTCCGTACGCGACTGACCCATTCGCTGGAAGTGTCCCAGCTGGCCCGTTCGATTGCCCGCACGCTTGAACTGAACGAAGACCTGTGCGAGTCCATTGCGCTGGCACACGACCTCGGTCACACCCCATTCGGGCACGCCGGCCAGGACGCGCTCGACGATGCACTCAAGCGATGCGACGCGACGAGCCTCGGCTTCGAACACAACTTTCACAGTCTCCGGGTCGTTGATCGTTTGGAGGAGCGGTATCCCGACTTCGATGGTTTGAACCTAACGTTTGAAACACGTGAAGGGATCTTGAAGCACTGCTCACGGCAGCGGGCACGGGTGATCGAGGGCATTGAGCCGGGAGGGGTGGGGCACCGCTTTCTCGTCAACGAGCAGCCGAGCCTGGAGGCCCAAGTTTGCAATCTTGCCGACGGCATCGCCTACAACTCGCATGACATCGATGACGGTGTGAGATCGGGGCTGCTGGATCACGACCAACTTGTCCATTTGCCCTTCTTCGGGCGCCACCACCGAGCTGCGCTCGCCGCTTCGGCGCATCTGACTGGCCGGCGCCTCTTGTACGAGACACTGCGTCGAATGATCTCCGATCTTGTTCAAGACTTGATTGAGTCGTCGCTGGTGCGGCTGAAACAACAAGAGCCGGAATCGATCGACGCGGTCCGCCTCGGCCCGCCGTTGATCGTATTCAACGACGGCTTGGCCGTCGAACTTCAACAGGTTCAGACGTTCTTGCGCTCGGCGCTCTATCGCCATCCGCGCGTGATGCGCAATCGGGATCTTGCGCGAGATGTCATCGAAACGTTGTTCGATGCCTACCTCGTCGATCCATCGCTGATGCCTGCCGACCACGCAAAGCGCCAGCCGCGGCTCGATGCCGTCACTGACTACATCGCTGGGATGACCGACCGACTTGCCTTGCGCGAATACCAGCGCCTCGTTGGTGTCGCTATCGACCCCGAGTCTCAACCGCCTTCTTTCAGCGGCAGTTGAGGTGCGTCTGGCAGACAGCCACTGTCTACGAGTTCGCGTTCATTCGACGATCTGCAATTCGCGCCAATTCAAACGCCGAAGCAGCAGGCTGTCGAGCGGTGCGATGTTGATCGGCGTCAGCGAACCCGTGTCTGTGCCCGACAGCAAGACCGCCTTGCCGCGGACGCTGAGAAAACGCAAGTCGGTCACGGTTCCGGTGAGCGGAACGTAGGCCACGGGGGTTGACGAAGTTGAACCGCCCCCGCTGGTGCCTGCTCGAAGTATGGTGGCGGCTGACGAATAATCGCGGCCATACACGCGGCTGTTGCCGGAGGGCGTACAGACACTGCCGGTAGGGACCACTGCCGTGAACGCGACCGAGCCGGCAAAGGTCGACGAGTCGGAGGTCACGCGGTAGGCGAGGCCTGTCCCTGCCACCGCCGGCTTTGCCGGTATCAAAGGCGTCGAGCCGCTGGCTGGAACTTCGGGGACAGCGGGAGTGCCGGTATCGAGACCGAGTTCTTCGCGCCAGCCCACCTGAGTGGCTGGGTTGAAGGTAACGCCGACAAGCGGGTTGGTGTTGTTGGCCAACTGCGATCGCACGACCGGATAGGCCGGTGTTGCACCCGGTGGAATCGGGGTTGCGTTGAAATTGGCGTTGTAGCCGTCGGCAATCGTGTAGTAAGTCTGACCTTGGGTCGAAGCAATATCACTCGTATCGAGCAAGCGCCCGGTGCCGACCATGACAAACCGCTTCTTGCTGCCTGGATGTACAGCAATCGACGGCCGCGACGTTACCGGCTGGGGGTTGCCACTGGCGGCATCGGTCAAGGTAGAAAGTTGCACGAGCTTGCCCGTGGCCGAATAGCTTCCGGTCCCGGTCACGTCGAGGCGCCACAGGTTGCCCAACAGATCTCCGGCGTAGACGGCGTCTACGGTTCCGTCGGAAGAGTCGACGACAAATGCGTTGGCATGGGCGAGACCCGCGTCCGAGGTGGTGGAGCCCGTGTTGGTTGAAACCTTTTCCAGCAAGGCGCCAGTTTTCGGATTGACGAAGAGGAAATAGCCTTTTCCGTCGGAGTTGTTGTAGCCCGAAAGCAGCATCACGACCCAACCGTACTTCTGGGTTTTCATGACCAGCGGGTCGCCATACGTGTAGCCGAGCTCACCCGACATGCCCGTGGTCAAGTTGGTGAATTCCCAAAGCACCTTGCCTGCGGCGGTGTCTTCAGTGCCGGAAGTAGCAATCGATACCGGATCAGTCACGTCCAGTGCGTAGTAGGCCCTGCCACCTTTCCCGAGACCACCGATCAGCACACTGTGCCATTCGCTGGTGGTGCTGGCCGGGCTTTGCTTGGCACCGGAAGCGTTGGGCACGCGTGCGAAATCGACGTCGTTGACACTCGGCGTGGCATTGACCATGTAGTGGTGGACAAACGACGACGGACGGCCCAATGATGCCAACCCGTCGGTGTTGGGCGCGCTCGGGCCCTGGAACAACACGCGCGGCACGTACGCGAACATCTCTTTGCCGGCATTGACATCGGTTTCTAGACCCGCTTCGACCGCGGTGGTCTGCAGTGCACCGTTGACGGCGTGCATCATGCCGTCGTTCGAGCCGACATAGACCACCGTTCGCCGGGCGGCGTAGGTTGTCTTGAACGCGCCGTAGCCTGGATTCGAGGCGTCAGAGAACGGGAAGCTCGGAGGGCCCACTGGTCTGGCCTTCGAACCCACGATGTCGCCCAGCAACCTGGTTCGAGCGCGATAGGCATTGGTGCTGCCGGCTACTGTCGAGCCGACTTCGTTGGTCTGATCGCCACGCAGGTAATTCAAGTACTGCGACGAGTCGTCTCCCGAAACGTACGACGTGTCGAGTGCGGTGAGGTCTGTGGTCGCCAATTTGGTGGCACCGGTGGCACGGAAAGCCACGCCAGCGCTGCCGTCCCAAGTGAAGACGCGTCGATTGACATTCCAGCCCGTCCCGGCCAGTTGTGCGGCCAGCACATCTGTGAACTTGAACTTCTCGGTCAACGTAGGCACATCGGTAGCTGGGTCGAACGCCAAGTTGCTCGCGGTGATTTCGCCAGTCCAGTTGTTGGCGTCGTACTTGCTACTGAAACTGCTGTTCCCTGCCAGGGCCACCTGAGGCAGCGATGTGGAGAACGACGTGGTGTAGGCGGTAATTGCCGCGGCGATCTTGCTGAACGCTGCGTCGAGGCCGGCCTTAACCAGATCGGGGCGGCCGCCCGCGAAATAGTTGTCAGGCCGCTTATTCGAACCCAATATGTCGGTGTTCGTATGCCACCAAGCCTCGGTAAGTGCAGACGTGTTGTTCGGGTCGTAGCCCAAGGGAACATTGAAACCACCGTACTTGGCCGCCAGATAAAACTGGTTGTTGTTGGCGTAAGCCTGGTATTCCTGAACGTCGACCCAATACGTGTCGATCGTTTGCTTGCCCACGGTGTTCGGCTTCGTCGCGTCATCGGGGCGGATGTCGTTGATGTGCGAGTCGTAAGCGAGCCCCGCCATCAGCGTCGAGTTGTTGCTGCAGCAGCCGTTGTAGTTGGTGGCGGTGCCCAACGAGCCACCCAGTCCTTCCAGAGTGCCAACGAGATTCGTTGCAGTCACTGCGTTCACGGATGTGTCGGCTGAAACTTGTGCTGGCATTGGCGGCTCAGTAGCGCTGTTCGTATTGCCCGGCACATTTTTGTCTGCATGGGTGTTGACGTCACCGATGCCCAAAACGAAGTTGCGTTGGCAGGAATAGAGGATCGGATCGGCTGGTGATTTGATGACCGGGAATCCGTCGGCCCATACAGCCTTGGTGGCCGAGTCCGCACTGCCAACGGCGCTCCACTCCGGCACGTCAGGCAAGGCTTTGAAGTATCGGATCGCGGCGTAGTACAGCTCGCTGACGTTGTCGTAAGTCTTGTAGCCGCCCTGTGTAATCTCGCCGAACTTGTTGAGATAGTTCAGCACGCCGCTGTTGTTGATCGGGCCAAATATCGCCGCCGTCGCAGTAGCGTCTGCAGCATCGGGGTTGGTGGCGAAGACGCCGGTGCTGGCATCCCACTCTCTTGCAGTGTTGACGATTGCGCTCGAGCCAGGAACGGGTTTAGTCGGCCCGACGAACTTCTGCTGCGCGCGCAGCACGCCGCCGTCGCGCAATATGTTGTCGTCGTTCAAGTAGCCGAATGCGCTGTATCGAATCTTGTTGGCGTACTTTTGGAGCAAACCCTCCGGTTTGTAGTTCGAGCCGTAGGGGGTGCAGTTGGTCTCCACGCCCCCCGCTCCTCCGGATGAATCGCAAACCTTGGCGCGAATGAACACTTCGTAGACCGTTCCGGTAGCGAAAGTGTTGCCGTCGAAGTGCGTGGCGCTGTTGTACAGAGACGGGGTGCCACTGTTCTTTTTGGGCACCGCAAAGCGCATCTTGTTGCCCAGCCCCTGGATCCGCATTTCAAAAACTGAAGTTGCGGTTGGCGCCGCGGTTGCGCCGGCGATCACCGTGCTCGACAAACTTCCGTCAGGAAAATTACCGGTACCGCCTTGGCCGCTGGCCCACGCCTTCTCGACGACGGTCAAAGATGCCGTGTCGACCACGCGGTAGCCACCGGTAAGCACCCAGCGGAATGGGTCGATCGTCTGCATCGAGGCCCAATTCAAGAAGTTACCGCTCCATTGGGGGCGGGCGCAAATGTGGCTTGCGGCAACGCCGTTGGGCTCGAAGTAGTTGTCGGTACTTGTTCCGTCGGTGTAGTGATATCGATAGCACTTTTCGGTGTCGAAAAACCCAAGGTAGGTACTGCTCGGAGCATAGGTGCGGTTGGTGTGGGCCACGCTCACGGCGGTCGGGAACTCGACCGAGAGCGCCAGCGCCAAGTTGCCCGGGACGGTCGGCGTCGCGAACAAGGGTTGGTCAGCCAGTGGCGTTGCTGCCTGGGTCGGGATGATTGCGCCGAGACCCAACACGAGCAAGGCCGCCGCTTGCGCGCTGCCAACTACTCGCTTGGGCACCGGCCGCCGGAAAAGCATCGTCAGAAAGGCTGAAAGCGATTTCATGGTGTGGGCTCGTTTCAAGCTCAAGAGGGCACGGTGAACGTGGATTGGAAGAATGACTGCGTATTGCGCGGGCCGGTGACGCGAATGCTCAGCCGGTAGACAACGCCCTGTGGCGCGGCTGAAGAGCAGCCAGCGCACAAAGGGGCGCTGTCGGCGCTTTGCAGATCCGAAAGGGCTTTGCCGGGCGGCACCGGGTTGTCGGCCAAGCGGCAGGCGCCACCGCCGAGCGTGGCTTCTTCGCCAACACTTGCGCAAAGTCGGTCGATGACGTACCTGACTTTGACTGAGGTATCAGAAGACAGGAGATCAATGCCGGTGCCGACGCTTGC
>JAYUWC010000232.1:0-13602 GCA_043753755.1 Rhizobacter sp. | reverse complement strand
CCGAGAGCGAAGTCGAATTCACTGCGATCCGTGCGCAGGGCGCAGGTGGGCAGAACGTCAACAAGGTGTCGAGCGCAGTTCACCTGCGGTTCGACATCCGCGCTTCGTCGCTGCCCGAGGAGGTCAAGCTGCGGCTGCTTGCCCTGGCCGACCAGCGCGTCACCGAGGCCGGCGTGATCGTCATCAAGGCCCAGGCCACGCGCAGCCAGGACATGAACCGTGCCGATGCCTTGCAGCGCTTGCAGGCGATGGTCGATGCCGCGGCATTGGTGCCCAAGGCGCGCCGCGCGACCAAGCCGAGTTACGGCTCGAAGCAGCGGCGGCTCGAGGGCAAGGGCATTCGCTCGGCGATCAAGGCGGGGCGTGGTCGGGTGACCGAGTAACCGAGTGACTTTCGGCCGGGCCGATCGGGCGCCTGCACTTCGCGCCTTCGGCCGTCGCTTCGGTGCCGACGACCCAGACTCTCAGGACGCTCGCTTGCGCGCCGTCACTTCGATCTCGATCCGCATGCGCGGGTCGACCAGACCGGCAACGATTGCCGTCGCCGCCGGCCTGGCTTCACCGAAGTAGCGCCGCAGCGCCGGCCAGCAGCGTTTGAAATCGGTGCCGGGCGCGAGCACGTAGTTGACGCGCACCACGTCATCGAAGCCCGCGCCGGCCTCGGCAAGGGCCGCGCCGATGTTCTGCAGGCACTGCTCGGTCTGCGCCACCAAATCGTCGGCGATGGTCATCGCGGTGTAGTCGAAACCGGTCGTGCCCGAGACGAAAATCCAGTCGCCGTCGACCACCGCCCGCGAATAGCCGATTTCGGCCTCGAAGCTCGAGCCGGAGCTGATGAGTTGGCGTGGCATGCGGGCCTTTCGGTGATGGCAGAGCGCCGATTTTCATGCTGCGGCTTGCCATGACAATCGACCCATGGCGAAAGAAAAATCGATCTACACCTGCACCGAATGCGGCGGCACCTCGGCCAAGTGGTTGGGTAAATGCCCGAGCTGCGGTGCCTGGAACACACTGGTCGAAGGCGTCGAAGAAGCACCGTCGAAGAACCGCATCAACACTGGCCCGCGCGGCCTGATCGCCAGCCAGCCGGTCGCCACGCTCAGCGAGATCGAGGCCAGCGATGTCGACCGCCAGCCGACCGGCCTCGACGAGCTCGACCGCGTGCTCGGCGGCGGCATCGTCGCCGGCGGCGTGGTGCTGATCGGCGGCGACCCCGGCATCGGCAAATCGACGCTGCTGCTTCAGGCGCTCGACTCGCTCTCGCGTTCGATGAAGACGCTGTATGTCACCGGTGAAGAAAGCGGCGCCCAGGTGGCGCTGCGCTCGCGCAGACTCGGGCTGGCGGCATCAAAGGTGCGCGTGCTCGCCGAGATTCAGCTCGAGAAAATTGTCGCCACGCTGGAACACGAGCAGCCCGCGGTCTGTGTGATCGATTCGATCCAGACCACGTACAGCGACCAGCTCTCGTCCGCACCTGGCTCAGTGGCGCAGGTGCGCGAGTGCGCGGCGCAGCTCACCCGCATCGCCAAGAGCACCGGCATCACGATCGTGCTGGTGGGTCACGTGACCAAAGAAGGCGCGCTGGCCGGCCCGCGCGTGCTCGAGCACATCGTCGACACGGTGCTTTATTTCGAGGGCGACACCCACTCGAGTTTTCGGCTGGTGCGCGCGATCAAAAACCGCTTCGGCGCCGTCAACGAGATCGGCGTGTTCGCGATGACCGAGAAAGGCCTCAAGGGCGTGGCCAACCCGAGTGCGATCTTTCTCTCGACGCACGGCGAGCCCGTGGCGGGCTCGTGCGTGCTGTGCACGCTTGAAGGCACGCGGCCGCTCTTGGTCGAGATCCAGGCGCTCGTCGATTCGGGCGGGCCGTCACCGCGGCGCTTGAGCGTCGGCATCGAGCGTGATCGGCTGGCGATGATGTTGGCGGTGCTGCACCGCCATGCCGGCATCGCGATGGGCGATCAAGACGTGTTCGTCAACGCCGTCGGCGGTGTGCGCATCAGCGAGCCCGCGGCCGACCTGGCGGTGATGCTGGCGATACAAAGCAGCTTGCGCGGGCGGGCGTTGCCACGCGGCTTCATCGCGTTCGGCGAGGTGGGTTTGGCGGGTGAGGTGCGGCCGGCGCCGCGAGGGCAAGAGCGGCTGAAGGAGGCCGCGAAACTCGGCTTCGCAACGGCCATCGTGCCGAAGGCGAATGCGCCGAAAAAGGCCATCGAGGGGTTGGCGATCCACGCCGTCGAGCGCATCGAGCAGGCGATCGAGATCGCACGCGGGCTCTGATCGGCCGCAACAGGCGGGCCGCTGCGGCCGGCTTCGTCAGGGCGTGCATCGCACCCCGAACGAAGCCCTGATTTCTTACTTGCCGATATTGTCGCCAGCGGCCTTGGCCTTCTTGTCGGCCATGGCCGACTTCGCCTTGTGCGACTTGGCCTTGGCCTTGTGCATCGACTTCTTCGGCTCTTTGGTCACAGCGGCTTGGGCGTTCTCTTTGCCTTCCATTGCCTTCTCGCCCACGGCCTTGCCGGTTTCCTTCACGGCGGTGCCGGTCTGGGCGAAAGAGGTGCTGCCAACGAAGGCGAGTGCGAGTGCGATCAGGAGCTTGTTCATGGTTGTGATTCCTTGGGTTGTGGGAAGAGGCCGCGAGCCAGATCGGCCGCGCGCGCCGCGATGATATCGAGAGCTTGCGGCGCCCTTGCGCGCCTGTTGGCGGCGCGCTGCACTTGCAATCTCGGTGCTCGGCACGACATTCGGCGCTGACCGCAACCGCCCGCGCTCGCGGGTTCACTGGAGACGCCCATGTTCAAACGCCTCGCCTTGCTCTGGTCACTCGTCAAAGGTGACGCCCGCCTGCTTTGGCGCGCGTTGCGGCACCCGCATGCGCCGGGCTGGTTGCGGTTGGGCGCGATCGGCATCCTGCTGTATGTGCTCTCGCCGATCGATTTGGTCCCCGACGTGATCCCGGTGGTCGGCTGGCTCGACGACATCGTGTTGGTGCCACTGGCGATTCGCTTCTTGCTCAATCGGTTGCCGTCCCCTCTGCGGGCCGACATCGGCGCCGGGCCGCGCGCTGCATGAGTCCGTGGTCAGGCTGGGGTCTCGCCTTCGCTGCGCTGCTCGCGGGCTGGTTCGGCTACGGCTGGCGCGGCGTGGCGCTCGCGTCGACGGTGACCGTGTTCTGGTTGCTGCTGCAGTTCAGCCGCTCGGTGCGTGTGATGCGCATGGCGGCCGCCTCGCCGGTCGGCAGTGTGCCCAGTGCGGTGATGTTGCATTCGAGGCTGCAGGCCGGGCTGACGATGTCGAAAATCGTGATGCTGACCCGCAGCCTCGGTCGGCGCCTCGAAGACGCGCCCGAAACCTGGTCGTGGTCGGATGCCTCGGGCGCCGAGGTGCAAGTGGTGTTCGAGCACGGCCGCTGCGGGCGCTGGGCGTTGATGCGACCCGCCGAAGCCTGAGAGCCACAGACCACAATCGGCGCGATGCAGATCATCGACGCCGCCACCACCCGCCGGCACCTCGGTTTCGCGAGCTTGATCGAGGCGTTGCACCGTGCATTCGCGGCGGGCTGCGAAGTGCCAACGCGCGGCATGCACCCGATCGGCGAAGGCCCCGATGCCGGCACGCTGCTGCTGATGCCGGCATGGCGGCGAGGCGGTCGGCTCGGCGTCAAAACCGTCTCGATTTTTCAAGGCAACAGCGCCCGCGGCCTGCCCGGGCTGCATTCGACCTACTTGCTGTTCGACGCCACCACCGGCGTGCCGCTGGCCCTGCTCGATGGCGACCAGATCACGGCGCGTCGCACGGCCGCGGCCTCGGCGCTGGCCGCGTCCTACCTCGCACGAGCCGACGCGCAGCGTTTGCTGATCGTCGGCAGCGGTCGAGTGGCGTCGTTACTGCCCGAGGCGATGCGCGTGGTGTGCACCATCGCCTCGGTCGAGGTCTGGAACCACCGGCCGGCAGCCGCCGAAAAACTGGCTGCCGCGCTGCGTGAAACTGGCCTTGTGGCGCGCGCCACCACCGATCTGGCGCAGGCCGTTCGAGAAGCCGACATCGTCAGCTGCGCCACCCTCGCGACCACTGCGCTGGTGCGCGGCGAATGGCTGCAGCCCGGCACCCATCTCAACCTGATCGGTAGTTTTACGCCGCAGATGCGCGAGGCCGATGCCGAGTGCTTCGCGCGCAGCCGCGTGTTCATCGACACCACCGAAGCACTCAGCAAATCAGGCGATGTGCTGCACGCTGTCGCGGCCGGCGCGTTCACGACCGCGCAATTGCAAGGCACGCTGGCCGACCTGTGCCGCGGTGTGCGCGCGGGTCGCGCAAGCAGCGGCGAGGTCACGCTGTTCAAGTCGGTCGGCACCGCACTCGAAGACCTCGCCGCAGCCGAGTTGGTGTTCGACGCGGTGCAGCGAGAGTCGTTTGCGCTTTGCCTGGGTGGGTCAAGCCCGTCCGGATGCGGCGCTCGGTGAATCGATCAAGGCGACACAGTCGGCGCGTTCGCCGAAGCACAATGAAACCAGTCGACGCCAGCCTGCGCATCACCTTCGGCCGGGCATCGCAGTCAGCCAGTCTTTGCCATGCCCGGGCCCCTCAAAGACCCGCCGCTGCGCGATTCCTCGCAGCCCCTTCGCCGCGCAGATCGAACTAATTGTTTCCGCGATTGCGAACGGCCCGGATTTCGCCGGCCGTGATGCGTTGCAGCTTGTCGTAAGCAGAGTTGGCGAGGCTTCCGAACTCTTCGGGTCGCACAACATACGCGGTGGGCGCCAGCCTGCCGTTCGGGCCCAGTGGGTCGACCGAGGGTTCGGCAACATAGACCTTGCCGTCGGGCCGCACATCGACGCGGAATCTGGCGGGCTTGCCCATTTCTGCGGGGTTTCCGCCGTGCGTATCGACCTGCAGCACCGCCGTGTTCTCCGCGCCGTACAAGGCTGCCGATGCTCGCACCAGGCTCGCGTCGCTGCCCGAGACGACGCCGCCTTTTTCTACGTAGGTGTCGATCGGCACGATGATCTTGCCGAGATTTACGCCGTTTTTTACAAGCAAGGGTCGAACCTTTTCCGCGAGGAACGTGATGACTTCGTTCAGGCCCATCTTGCGGATCGCTTTGTCGTCGTATCCCATCGCTGCCAGCGGTGCTTTGAGATCAAACCCGAAATGTTCCTTAGACGCTTGCCCAACCATGTTCAACACACCGAGCGCTTTTTGCGCTTTCACGGCAAATTGCCATTCCCTGGTAACGGTGCCTTTGGCCGCCGCATCTTCAAAATAGGCCACGTCATCGACGGTGCCCGGCATGTGCGGCGTGTGGTGCACGTCGATGTAGTCGCTCAGACCATGTTTTTTGACCAACGCCTGGGCTTCAGTCTCGATGTCTCGCTGCAAGTCGGACAACCCGCCGCCGGGCCTGCGCGCCAACTGCCGCTCAGACAGCTCCCTGGCAACGCTCGACGGGATGATGGTGATCGGGCTGTGCGGGAGGAAGCCCACGTTTTGCAGGTCTCGCGCCGCGCCGTCCGAGAGCTGGTATTTGACGGCCAAACCCCGCATGACGGTCGGCAACTCCGCGGCAACTCCCTTGATGCCTTTTTCCAGAGCGGGGACGGACATAAAAAACGAGAGGCTTTTCTGCGCGGATAACTTGGTTTCGACCAAACCGCCACTGATGATCGGCAGGCCTTTGACCGGTTCGATTCCGCGCGCTTCAAACTGGCTGTTGCCAGCTTGGCTTCGGCCTATCGAACGAGCCAGGGCTCCTGGGCCCGTGATCCCATTCGGATTCGTCGGGTCGCCCATCATGCCGAACGAATTGAGAAACATTGTCGGCAAGATGATTCCACCCGGCAGCTGCCCTCCACGCAGATTGTTGTCAGAAACGTTGACTAGAAAGTTGATGGCTCCCGGCGAGAAGTACCGCGTGCTGAGCCCCGAAATCGGCAGTACCCGTGCACCCAGGTCGCGAGCGCGGCTCAGCAGAGCCGCGTCATCTTCTTGAACCACGAAGCTTTCGCGTCGAGTCTCCGTTGTGCTCCCGATTTTTGTTTCGTATGCGATCACGACGACCGGTTCCCCACGGCCCAGGTCGGGGCGCACGCTCAAGATTCGCTCGGGTTCGCCCGCCAGTGCTCTGTCGAGCTTGATGTAGACGGGCACTTCGGGCCCGCCCTTGGGGGCCTGGATGCCGATCTCGATCCCGGCCGGGCCATAGTTCGGACGCACCCACACACCGTCGATGTCGGACTGGAGTTGCGTCGTCAGGAGTTTCTTGCCGTGCTCCACCAACGATTCGGTCATGGAGAAGCCGTTGCCGGTTTGCAAGCGCACCGTTTGCGATCGCGGCGGCACCACGACGCCCCGACTCATCATCGCAGTCATCCAGTCGTCGCCGCTTCGCACCGATGGAGGGTGCGAAACGCCATCGACCACCTGCGGTTGCGTGCTGTTGCGACCGGTGGCGAGCGCGTTCAGTCGCGCGTCCTTGGTTGAAATTTCCTCGACCAGCCGAACCGGGTCGACGTCAAGTTCGCGCGCCAGTGCAATCGCGCTGGTGCTTGCCGAGTCGAGGTCGGCAGCAGCGACACGCTTGCTTGCAGTGAGCCGCATCTGCACGCCGCTGACGAGTTCGGCGGGATCGGCATTGGCGTCGAAACGTTTGATGCGCAGTTGCCCCGACGTGATTTCTTCCATCACCTCGCGCAGCGCGGGGTTCAAATTCGCGCCGAACTGGGTGCCGAGCTTACCGAGCGATTGGTTGGCGCGCAGGGCGCCATCAACGGTCGGTTTCAGCCGAGGGATGGCCGGGTCGGTTTGCGGGGCGGGCGTGGTCGGTAGCACGGGCGCCTTCGGCACCGGCCTTGCGCCGATCCTTGGCGCACTGGCCTGCGGGCGTTGACCAACCTCGGGTGCGACTGGCACCGATCTTTTGCCGGTGGTCGAAGGGGTGGTTTCGATCATGGGCGCGGCGCCTGGTCTGACCCTCGTTGCCACCGTCGGCTTGGTTTCGGCGCCCGAGGCCTGAGCCAGCTTGAGCACGTACTTCAACGTTTCCGGCAGCTGGGAAGTCGCGATGTAGTTGACGTCGTTGGGCGCCAAGTTCATGTTCTGGAAGACTGCCGCCATCCAGGTCCGGGCAAGCGCCTTTTGGGTCGGGCTGAGCTTCGCAAACTCGCGGATCAGCGGGTCGGTGAGCGAGGCTTCGATCGCGCGAATTTTGTCTGCGCTCATGTTGCCGTCGAACCGGGGCACGCCGCGAAGCGTCAACACCGAACTTCCTGCCGGGAAAATTTTGGTCTGCAGGTTTGTGCGCGTCGCGCCGACAGGGATCGTCACCACGGGCGCCGGAACCAACGCCGACGGCCCCGCTTTCGGCGCGAGAGGTTGCGCGCCCGGTCTGATCTGAATGGCCTTGATGGTCTGGACGGCCCATGTGTTGATTGTTTTTACCGGCGCGGCAGTCACGACCGGCGCGCTGCCGGCGGCGAGCAAGGTCGGCCGCGCTCGTGCACGCGTCGGGTTGCCGTTTTGCGTGCCACGTTCGCCAAGGGCTGCGTCCGACATCTCCGTCAAATCGATGGTGGCACCCCCTGCAGGGCCGGTCGTGATGGGAAAAAAGGCGGTGGCGGAGGTGGTCATTGCGATCCTTCAAGTTGAGGCACAGCGCAGGCGAGCGTGGCTGCGGCAGCTTCGGCTATCGGTCGGTTCGAGTCGTCGACCCCGGTTTGCCGGTTTGGCTTGGGTCGTCGCCACCGGTGTCGGGCGGGATCGGCACAAGTTCGTTCGCTGGCGACCCGAGCGGCTCAGCTGCCGGTAAGTCGACCGGCGGCGTTGCCCGCGGTTCAGGCTGCGGCCTAACGAGCCTCGGGCGCGCTGACGGGACATCGACCGATGGCGTGGCGACCGGTGGTGTCACACCACGTCGTTCTCGTGCGCTGACCTCGTCGTGCAGTGCTTTCAGTTCTTTAGCCAACGCGGCCAACGATTCGAGTCCTGCATAAAGTTTGGCTTGGGTTTTTTCGTCGTGCAGGCGCAGCCTCACTGCATCCAGCTTCTTCACCAGTGCCTCGACCCTGATAAACGCATTGCGAATCGCATCGGGTCTTTGCCGGTCGGCTGGGCTGAGAAACATGCCCGAGTCGAACTTCAGATTGTTTAAATTGCCCGGTCTTTTTAGCGCGACCTCAGGTGAGTCGAAGGCTTGCCCAATGCCCGTGACAGCCGCCTGCTGATCCGCCTTGACAAGTGCTGCGTCTCTGGCGGCTCTAGCCGCCTTCGCGCCAGCCACTGCGCGCGTCTCCGCGCGCAAGATCGCCGTGGGGTCGGCCTCGGTGGCGGACGTTGTGGGGGTTGCGGGGGCCGCAATCCACGGCGGGCTTTTCAAATCGGTAGCCCGCCCACCGCCCGGCCGGGCTGGCGCCGGCGTCGCGGCAACTGGAGGTGTGACCGCGGTGATCGGCGGCAAAGCGGGCACCGAAGACTCCGGCTTGTCACCGGCGAGTGCGCCGCCGAGCTTGTTGACTTTCGTCGAACCGATCGGATCGGTGATTTCGCGCTTGTCGAGCCCTGTCAGCGAAGCGATCACTTTGTCGTTGATCGCTTTCACGATTGCCGCCAGGCAGACTTGCGGCCGTGTTTCGCGACCCTTGTATGTCGCGAGGTCGCTCGCCTCGAAGTTAGCCGGATTGAAACGCAACGAGGGGTTCGAGATGCAGTCGGCCAGCAACGCGTTTGCCGTGTTGATGTCCTTGGAAGATTTGATGGCTTCGCGTTTTTCTGCGAGCTGCTTGATGAACTTTTCTTTCTCGGTGCGGTACGCGGCGAGGTACTTGCCGTCGCCGGGCGCCTCCTGATCGCCGACGCGGCTGTTCGTTAGCAGCCGCTCGCCCTGATCCAGGTACGAAACCCAGGTTTTGTAAAACGCGTCGGCTTTCTCGCCGGCATTTCTATAAGACTTCGGTGGCTTGATGTCGAACAGCTTGGTGTCCGCCGAGTTGGCAGCTTCCAGACCGTCGAGCCGCTTTTGTTGAGCGTCTTCCCAGCGATGGAACTCGCCCAAGCCCATCGACACCGTTGACAGCGCCACCCCGGCAACGATCGACCACTTCAGAAGATCGACCGGGTCCTTGGGGTCCCGACCTTTCGGCCCCTTCGGGTCTGGGCTGCCCCAACTCAGCTTCACGCCGTCGATGTCGGCCGAGCCGTTCGGGAGGTGAATGGTGCGGCCAGGCGGTGGCTCTCCGGGCGGGCTCTCGCCGCCATCAACAGCCATTGCCGCTTTGATCCATCCCGGGCCGGACTTCGGCGTGCGAGAAATTTTGCCCTCGTCGGGATTAAGCCAGATGTCGGTCGCGTCTTTCGGCGCCGCCCCGCCTGCGGTGATTCGCACGTTCCCCGAACGCGCCAGCACCGTCACCGCTGAATTCGGGATGCCCGCCGCCCCGATGTCGGACGGCCCAGTGGGTTTCGTCTGCGCTGCGGTCTTTCGACTGCTTGAGTCGGATGCCAGCGCGGTGCGACTTGTGTCGCGCGCCTTGGTCATGGCGCCGGCGGCGGCCTTGCCGTCTTCGCCTCGTGTGCCGATCGTTGCGCTTGGAATCGCCGGCAGTGTGGGCATCTCCACAGGCTTGCCGCCGGCCCCGTTCAGCCCGGCTGCAAAGGCATTGGCCTTTGGCAACCACGCATCGACTGCGTCGTGTGCCGCGCGCAACTTCGTGCGCCAGCGGTCGAGTGCCGGGTCGTCCGCTGGGCCGCTCGGTGAAATTGACTCGTACGACGCCCGAATCATTTCGCCAAGTTCTGTTTTCGATTCGGTCACGGCTCGCAGTTCCTCGGTGAGCCTGCCGCTTTGGCGCGCCGCCTTGCCGCCGCCGGCCTGCTGGTAGAAGGCAACGACGCCGGCGTTCATGCGCGCCGTGACGGGGTCGGCGCGGGTCGGCAACGCACGTCCTGTTTGCGACTGCGCCGCCGCAGCGTGTTTCACGTCGTCGGTTCTTTTTGCAGCAGCGGTGCGTGGTGTCGTCGCCGTCGTAACCACCTCAGCGCCGCGCGTGGCGCTGCGGGCGCTTTCGTAAGCGGCACTCAGTTGCCGCGCAACCTGCGCGCTGCTGCGCGGCGAACTCGGCGCATCGACCACGCTGGTCGGCGGGCGCGGCAGCGGCGCGCGAGCGGTGCTGCCGAGCCCAACGCAAAACGCTTTGGCCGCGGCCAGCCAGGTGTCGATCGACGTCTTCGCCTCGACAAGCCTGCCGTGCCACTCTTTGAGGGCTGCACGATTTGTCGGCAAGCTCGCGGCGATGTGCTTATCTGACTGCACGATCGCGTCGCTCAAAGCCTGGCGCGATTGTTCTACCGCGTGCATCGCTGTCGTCAGGCTTCCGCTGGCGAGCGCCGCCCGGCCGCCGCTCGCGAGTCGATAGAACTTCTCGACTGCGGCGTAGGTCGACGGCGTGGCCGCGTTTGCCTGCGCCAGTGAATTGGCCGCCGCCATCGAGGCCTGGCTCTGCCGCACCTGCTCAGCGCTCGGCGCCAACGGCCTGGCCGTTTGAGCTGGCTTCGGTCTCACGTCGAGCTGCGGACTGCCCTGTTGCTTCTTCCGTTGCTCGGGCGGGTTCGCCGGCGGGCTTCGCTTGCGCAGAGCCGGCGGCAAGGTGCTGCCCTCGCCCGCGGGCGATGCCGTCACGCCCAGGAAAACAACCGCTGTGCCCAACGGCACTGCGAGTGCAGCGACAAGATCGGCCTCGCCGAACGCGACCGCCAATTCGTAAATGGCGAGGGCAGCCGGTCGGCCTGACGCCACAAGCGCCTCGGCCAGCAACGCCGCGCTTCCGGCCGTCGAAATCATGGTCCGCAGTGCTTGCGCGGCGAGCGGTCGCGCGAACCGCGCCATCCACCGCACGTTGGAAACTGCCGTGTCGAAAAGGGACCTGTCGGCCAGGGACGGCGTGAACGTCGAGGCGACCATCCTCTCGCGACCGGCACTGTGCGGCCCATTCGACGCTGAGAACTTATTGAAATCGGCTGCGGTCGCTGCGACCGGCATGCCGGCTGCGAACGAGACGTTGGAAAGGATCGACGAATTGCCTGCAAGGCCCACGGATTTGCCTCTGAGGTGGAGCGTCGCTATAGACCGCATGAAATATGGCCGCGTATAAGAACCGCCCGATCTTTGCGGGAACTTTGCTCGGCTTTGCGGTCAACGCTCGTCAGCCCGATGGATGCCGCATCGAGCGAATCCTGACTGCAGCAGACCGATGGTGTCCTTACCGACCGAAGCAATGCGCGATATGCGCTGTCACGTGCGCAGTCGCGCGCTCATCCGCACCGCCGAAGCGTTTGCCAAATCAGGTGATGTGTTGAAAGCCGTTTCAGTGGGTCTGGTCGCGGCCGCGAAGTCGCGAAGCTTGCTTTCCGCTTCGTGCCGGGGCGCCTGCGCGGGCTGCAGGAGCGGCGACGAGATCTTGCAGTGCAACCGATATCCAAAGCGGTGCAGCGAGAGTCGCTTGCGCTTCGCCCCGGCGGGTCAACGCCGCCCGAATGCGGCGTTCAGTGAATCGATCAAAGTGGCACTGTCGGCGCTACCGCCGGACCGAAGCGAATCCATCAACGAGAGCTTGCGCATCACGCTTTGGCCGCCGCCCTGGCCGCTGCTCTGGACAACGCGACGCCATACATTGATCTGCCCGTTTTCGAAAACCGGAACACCGTCGATCTGAATGGCTCTCGTCTCGCACCGGGGCCGGCCGACGGAAAGTGCGAAGCAGCCCGCGCCGTTGCCCGACGCGTCTTCACCGGTCTTGATCGCCAGCGTGCTGCCGTTGGGCGCAGTCATCGCAAACACGACCGTGCCCGAACTTTCGATCTGGCCATCGGCGCTGTGCCGGTCGCTTGCCGTGCCCGCAGGCAGTGCGAGCCCACCACCGAGATCGATGGCCGTCTTGCAGGCAACAGTCTCGGGGCCACTCTCGACGGTGCTCGTGCCGTGCACGCTCCAGCTGCTTTTGACCTCGGCCTGATGCAGATGCAGGTACCGCATCGGGCCGACGTGGTTCTTCAAGACCCTTGCCACCGCGTTGATCGACTTCGGCCGCCCGTTGCCGTAGTAGGGCATCGCGTTTCGGTCGGTCGTCGTGAGGTCCGGCTCCCTGCCCGAAGGCACGGCGCCAACGCGATTTCCGGCCGGCTTCATGGACTGCGGGTTTCGCGCTGAGGCGGTCTTCGCTGCAGGCGGCAGCAGTCGCAATTCGGTCGGCGGCCGGTTGATGACCTGCAGGCCCTTTGCCGCGATCTGCGCCAACCTCGGAAGGCGCTCGAAAAAAGTGCCGGAGCGATTGAGTGACGCGAAGAAAAACTGGGCGGGAGCGATGGCCATGAATCACCTTTGCGATAAACGATCGGGTGCGGTGGAATCGACGAGAGCGCCACCGCGGCAATTCCCGAGATTTACAAACTGACGATTCGCCATCAGAAGCGCCCGACCTTTGTGGCGACTTTGTCCAGCTTTGCTTCGCGTGGCTTCACCGCCGATGCGAGCGCTCGTTCAAAGCCCGCGCCGCAGCAGGGTCTCCAGGCACTGATCCCGAATCCCGTAGAAGCCCTTTACCTCGTCGATCTGCCGCCACACTTCGTCGGCCGGTTTGGCGTGCGCGCGCTTGACGGCCAGGATCATCTTGTTTTTGTTGGTGTGCTCTAGCGCCACGAACTCGAACACCTGCGTGTCGTAGCCGCTGGCCTCGAGCAGCATCGCGCGCAGGCCGTCGGTCAACATCTCGGCCTGCTGGCCGAGGTG
Source organism: Rhizobacter sp. (assembly GCA_043753755.1). GTDB lineage: Bacteria > Pseudomonadota > Gammaproteobacteria > Burkholderiales > Burkholderiaceae_C > LMDS01. The sequence continues at coordinate 821 of JAYUWC010000232.1, read as the reverse complement.
CACGCCGTGCTTCAGGATCGGCCGCAACGGGTGCGGGCTTAGCAGCTGCGGGCGCAGCTCTTTGTGGCAGCACGGCGAGCACATGATGATCTGCGCACCGGCGCGCACGCCGGTCGCGATCGCGAAATCGGTGGCGGTGTCGCAGGCGTGCAGCGCGATCATCACGTCGATCTTCGGCGGCACCACGGTCCGCACGTCGCCTTCCTCGAAGGCCAGGCCCTCGAGGCCGAGCTTGCGGGCCGCGCCGTTGCAGAGCGCCACCATGTCGCTTCGCAGCTCGACCCCGGTGACTCGCGCCGGCAGCCCGCACGTATGGCGCATGTAGTCGTGCGTTGCGAAGGTGAGGTAGCCCTTGCCGCTGCCGAAGTCGATCACGTCGATGTGCGGTGCATCTTTGTTGAGCCGGGTCGATTCGAGTGCGTGCGACAGCACTTCGACGAACTTGTTGATCTGCTTCCATTTGCGCGCCATCGCTGGCACGAGCCGGTGCTGTGCGTCAGTCACGCCCAGCTCGACCAGAAACTCGCGGTCGATTTCGACGAAACGATGCTTGACGCGGTCGTGCGCCACCGGCGCGGCATCGCGCAACTCGGCCGTGCCGGCCTTGCCGCGTAACAGCGTCTGCTTGCCCTTTTTGCTGAGCAGCCACTGCGTCTCTTCGGTCGTCGTGAACAGGTGCGCCTGCGCAAAGCCATCGGCGAGCAGGGCGCGAACCTGCTGCAGGCCTTCGGCGACATCGGTGTTCTTGGTGATGTCGCGGGTCGCGTGGGTGTGCAGCCAACCGAGGCCGGGGCCGCTCTTCAAGACCACCGGTCGCACGG
>JAYUWC010000231.1:0-4520 GCA_043753755.1 Rhizobacter sp. | reverse complement strand
GCGCTCAAAGATCGGGCTGGTTGACCCGCGCCGACAACGTGGCCGCACTCTCGCGGCGCTCGCTGTAGCGGTCGACCAGATACGGCGCCTGGTCGCGCGTGAGCAGCGTGAACTTGACGAGTTCTTCCATCACGTCGACCACGCGGTCGTAGTAGGCCGAGGGCTTCATGCGGCCGTCTTCGGTGAACTCGTTGAAGGCCTTGGCGACCGACGACTGGTTCGGGATGGTCAGCATCCGCATCCAGCGGCCGAGCAGCCGCATCTGGTTGACGGCGTTGAACGATTGCGAGCCGCCCGAGACCTCCATCACCGCGAGCGTCTTGCCCTGTGTCGGCCGCACGGCCCCCAGCGCCAGCGGGATCCAGTCGATTTGCGCCTTGAGGATGCCGGTCATGGCACCGTGGCGCTCGGGCGAGCACCAGACCATGCCCTCGCTCCATTCGGCCAGCGCGCGCAGCTCTTGAACCACGGGATGCGACTCGGGTGCGGCGTCAGGCAGCGGCAAACCAGTGGGGTCGAAGACCCTGACCTCGCCGCCCATCGCTTCGAGCAAGCGAGCCGCCTCGAACGTCAGCAGCCGGCTGTACGAGCGCTCGCGCAGCGAACCGTAGAGCAGCAGAAAGCGCGGCGGGTGCGCTGCAGGCTCGCGCACGCTCAAGCGCTCGCGGCTGGGCCGCTCGAAGCAGTCGGCATCGAGTGCAGGAAATGTCGGGTCGGTGAAATCCATGGGGGGCCGTTTCGCGAGGTCATCGGCGGCTTCGCGAAGAAGAGTTTGCCGCAATAAAAAAAACCGGCCCGGTCTCGCGACCGGCCGGCTTCGATTTCACGCGGGGCGTGTTCAGTCGTTCTTGTAGATGTCGATGTCTTTGGTCTCTTTGACGAACAGCATGCCCACCACGAAGGTGATGCTCGCGAAGATGATCGGGTACCAGAGGCCGTTGTACATGTTGCCGGTCTGCGCCACGATCGCCAGGCCGGTCGCAGGCAGCAAGCCGCCGAACCAGCCGTTGCCGATGTGGTACGGCAGGCTCATCGAGGTGTAGCGGATGCGGGTCGGGAACATCTCGACCAGCATCGCCGCGATCGGGCCGTAGACCATCGTCACGAAGATCACCAGCAGCGTCAAGATTCCCACCATCAGCGGCTTGTTCATCTTGGCCGGGTCAGCGGCCGTCGGATAGCCGGCCTCTTTGAGCGCTGCCGCCACCGAATCCTTGAACGCCTTGTCTTTGACCTTTGCCTCGGCCGGCGGCAGGCCGGTCGCGGTGAACGACTCGATCGTCTTGTCGCCGATCGAGATCTTCGCCGGGCCGCTGCCGACCACGTTTTCGTAGCTCACCGCGCGAGCCGCGAGCACCTGCTTGGCCACGTCGCACGAGCTGGTGAACTTGACCACGCCGGTCGGGTTGAACTGGAACGAGCATTCGGCCGGGTCAGCCGTGACGGTGACCTTGTTCTTCGCCTGGGCGGCGGCGAGGTCGGGGTTGGCCGCCTCGGTTAGCGCCTTGAACAGCGGAAAGTAGCAAAGCGCGGCAATCAGGCAGCCGGCCATGATGATCGGCTTGCGGCCGATCTTGTCGGAGAGCGTGCCGAACAAAATAAAGAACGGCGTGCCGATGGCCAGCGCGATCGCGATCAAGATGTTGGCGGTGGTGTTGTCGACCTTCAGCGGGCCGGTCAGGAAGAAGAGCGCATAAAACTGACCCGTGTACCAAACCACGGCCTGGCCCATCGTCAGGCCCACCAGCGCCAGGATCACCACTTTCAGGTTGCGCCACTCGCCGAACGATTCGGTCAGCGGTGCTTTCGAGGTCTTGCCCTCTTCCTTCATCTTCTTGAAAGCCGGCGACTCGTTCATCGACAAGCGAATCCAGACGCTGACCGCCAGCAACAAGAACGACACCAGGAACGGAATGCGCCAGCCCCAGTCGGCAAATGCGGCTTCACCGATCGTCAGCCGTGTGCCGAGGATGACCAGCAGCGACAGAAACAGGCCCAAGGTGGCCGTGGTTTGAATCCATGAAGTGAACGCGCCGCGCTTGCCGTGCGGTGCATGCTCGGCCACGTAGGTGGCTGCGCCGCCGTACTCGCCGCCGAGCGCCAAGCCCTGCAGCATGCGCAGCAGAATCAGGATCACCGGCGCGGCCACGCCGATCGAGGCGTAGTTGGGCAAGATGCCGACCACGAAGGTCGAGAGGCCCATGATCAGGATCGTCACCAAGAAGGTGTATTTGCGGCCGATCATGTCGCCGAGGCGGCCGAAGAAGATCGCACCGAACGGCCGCACGATGAAGCCTGCCGCGAAAGCGAGCAGCGAGAAGATCGTTTGCGAGGTCGGGTCGAGGTTCGAGAAGAACTGCTTGCCGATGATGACCGCGAGCGTGCCGTACAAGTAGAAGTCGTACCACTCGAACACGGTACCCAAACTGGAGGCAAAGATCACCTTCTTCTCGGCTGGGGTCATCGGTTGCCCGACACGCGAGCCTTGCGGCGCGGTCGCTGCCATTGGGGTTGCCATGTTTGACGTCTCCTGTTGAAACTTTGGGGGGATGCACCGCGCGTGGCGATGAGTGGCGGCATGTTCGTGGCTGGCTCTGACCCGCGGCTTACAGGTTTCTGAACTCAAACTGACAAACTCAGTGGCAACCCGAATGAATCGTTTCTCAATGCGGCAAATCAGCGGCAAATCGACACGTCTCGGGAAAACACCGAGGCTCTCGGCGCCGCCCGTTCGCGCCCGGAGCCCGCGCCTGATCGACGCCCGAGATCAACGCCGAACGCCCGCCCTCGGTGCGCCTTCTGCGCCCCACGCCGGCCCTTCGAACCACGCGCCGCCGCGCAGGTGGTCGGCCAACATCGGCAGCGCGTCGGCGCCCCAGAACACCCGCCCATCGACCGCGAAGCTCGGCACGCCGAAGATGCCGCGCACTATCGCCTCGTTGGTCGCATCTTTCAGCGCCTGCTTGATCGAGGCATCGTCGATCGCCACCCGCGGGGCGAGCGCAACGGTCAAAGCCCGCAGCCGCTCGGCGTCGTTCGCATCGAAGCCGCCACGCCAGATGTGCTTGAACACCGCTTCGCAGACCCGCCGGTTCGGCGTACCTGCGACCGGCGCGCACGCCAACAACAAACGCAAATGCGCGAGGGGATTGAACGGATGCTGCAGCGGCGTCTGCATCACGGTGCCGTGCTGTTGGGCCAACCAGTGCACGTGGCGAAAGGTCCAGGCGCGCTTGGGCTCGATCTCGGCCGGGCCTTTTTGACCCCAGTGCGCGAGCAAGCCGGCGAACAGCACCGGCCGGTACACCACCTCGAACGACAGACCGACCAGCACCTCGGGCAGTCGCTCGAACGCGAGGTAGGCAAACGGCGAGATCGGGTCGAACCAGAACTCGACGCGGCGCACCGTCAAGCCCCTTCGGCGCGTGGCAGGCGGCGCAGCGGCAGCGCCTTCCAGACCGCTCGCTTTTGCAGGTCGCTCATACGCGACCACGCTGCAATTTCGTCGATCGTGCGGGCACAGCCTTCGCACCGACCCGTGCGCGGGTCGATGCGGCACACGGCAGTGCAGGGGCTGGCGATCAAGGGTGGCAGCTGCGACATAAAACGTAAACCAATCGGGCTTTTATCGTCCCATAAAGTCAGGTTCACCGGGGCCGAGGTGGCGCTCGCGCCCCTTTCAACGCCCGTTCAAGTGCGACATAAATTTGCAAAACGGCGACTTGCTCTGCGGCGGGTTCGAAGAAGGCTTTGCAGCACTCATGTTGCCTCCGTGACGTCGTGCAGCACGCCACCCGTAAGCCGCACCAGCTCCTTCGGGCTGGCGCAAAACACGCCCCTGGGGTGACCCGCCGCCGCCCAGACCGCGTCGAAGCGAAAGAGCTCACGGTCGATCAACAGCACCGGCATGGAGGCGTGCGCGAGCGGCGAGACGCCGCCGATCGCGAAGCCGGTCTTGGCCTTGACGAACTCGGCATCGGCACGGCCGATCGCACCGACCAGTGCGGCGACCTTGCTCTCATCGACACGTTTGTCGCCCGAGGTAACGACGAGCACGGCCACGTCGTCGGCGCGACGCCTGAAGACCACGCTCTTGGCGATCTGGCCGACCGCAACGCCGAGCGCATCGGCAGCCTCTTGCGCGGTGCGCGCGGCAAGCTCGAGAAGCACCGGCGCAGGCAGGTGGCCGCGCTCGGCGAGCAGCGCGGCCACGCGTCGAAAACCCTCGGGTCGATCGGCCTCAAGCCCGCTCATGCCGCACCCGCCGCAGCCCGCTTCGCCGCGCGCTTGGCGAGCAATGCATTGCCGGAGCGCGAGACCGGTGGGCGGCCGAGCACATCGGAGATGAACGCCGCCGCGTCGATCAATTTTTCGAGATCGACACCGCTCTCGATGCCCAGGCCGTCGAGCATGAAGAGCACGTCTTCGGTGCCGACGTTGCCGGTCGCGCCCTTCGCGTAAGGGCAGCCGCCGAGCCCGGCGATGCTGGCGTCGAAGGTGTGCACGCCGATCTCCAGCGC
>JAYUWC010000230.1:0-4534 GCA_043753755.1 Rhizobacter sp. | reverse complement strand
TACCTCTTTGGTGGCCCTGCCGGGGGCCGCCGCCACTGGCCTTCGATCGGGCGCTTTACCGGGCGCCAGGTTACGGGTGGGCGCTGCTTGAGCGGTCGGCTGCACGCCTGCGGTGCGCGCTGCTGTTCTTGCTGCGGTGTTGGCTTTGCCGCTGCCGGATGGGCGCGCTGCAGCCGGGCGATCGGCGCGGGTTTGCGCTGCGGCTTTCTTGGCGCTGGGTGCGGAGTTTGGGGCGGCGTTTGGGGCTGTCTTTGCCGGGCCGGGGCTGGGGCGGGACTTGGCAGCCTGTGCCTTGTTCGGTGCGGGGTTTGGTGCTGTTTTCCCCGCGCTCGGGTTGGGACAAAACTTGGGCGCTTGTCCCTTGCTCGGTGCGCGCGGCGCAGCCGCTCGTCTGTCCCCCATCATGTTGTTCCACGCCTTGCCGATCTGATCAAATAAATTCGGCTGATGACCGGCGGCACCGGACCGGCCTTTGACGTGGGATGTCGACATTGGAGTTCTCCACAGTGAGCCCGAAAACGAGGCCGGCCGTACGCTGAGCGCGGCGCGGCGCAGATCTGAATTCGAAGGTTGCACAAACTCGCTTTAGACCTCCTTTAAAAGACTTTGGGATGTTCCTGGCTTAACTTACGGGCGTCGATTCGAGGCCCAACCTATTTCAGCCCGGCGCCGCGGCTGAATGCGCAAGCGGCGGCGCGGCAAGGCGCGGAGGTCTGCACGACCGCGGCCGCTAGCATCGGAGCCGTCGCCGACTCCGAGTTCAGACCCCATGCCCGTCATCACCCACATCGAAGACCTGCGCGTGCTGGCCGAAAAACGCGTGCCGCGCATGTTCTACGACTACGCCGATTCGGGCTCGTACACCGAGAGCACCTACCGCGCGAACGAGAGCGACTTTCAGAAGATCAAACTGCGCCAGCGCGTGGCGGTCAACATGGAGAACCGCTCGATCGCGACCCAAATGGCCGGCATCGCCACCGCGATGCCGGTCGCGATCGCACCGACCGGCCTCACCGGCATGCAGCACGCCGACGGCGAGATGCTGGCAGCACTGGCAGCCAAGAAGTTCGGCATCCCTTTCACGCTTTCGACCATGAGCATCTGCTCGATCGAAGATGTCGCCGCTGCGACGCGCGCGCCGTTCTGGTTTCAGCTCTACTGGATGCGCGACCGCGACTTCATGGACCGCCTGATGGACCGCGCCCGCGCCGCCAACTGCAGCGCCCTGATGCTCACGCTCGACCTCCAAGTGCTCGGCCAACGCCACAAAGACATCAAGAACGGCATGACCGCGCCGCCCAAACCCACGCTCGCCAACATCCTCAACCTGATGACCAAGCCGCGCTGGTGCCTCGGCATGGCCAAAACCAGGCGGCACGGCTTCGGCAACCTGATCGGCCACGCAAAAGGCGTGAGCGACATGACCTCGCTCAGCACCTGGACCAAAGAGCAATTCGACCCCAAGCTCGACTGGAACGATGTCGAGTGGATTCGCAAACGCTGGGGTGGCAAGCTCATCCTGAAGGGCATCATGGATGTCGAAGATGCCAAGCTAGCGGCGGCCAGCGGCGCCGACGCGCTGATCGTCTCCAACCACGGCGGCCGCCAACTCGACGGCGCACCCTCGTCGATCGAAGCACTGCCGGCGATCGCGCAGGCGGTCGGCTCGCAGATCGAGGTCTGGATGGACGGCGGCATCCGCTCCGGTCAAGACGTATTGAAGGCTGTGGCGCTCGGCGCTCGCGGCACATTGATCGGCCGCTCGTTTCTCTACGGCCTGGGTGCGATGGGCGAAGCCGGCGTGAGCCGCGTGCTCGAGATCATCGCCAAAGAACTCGACATCACGATGGCGTTTTGTGGGCATACCGACATTCGCAATGTCGACACCCGCGTGCTCTTGCCGGACACCTTCCCGGTGTGACGCCGGCCAAGCGGGTTTGTGCCGCGTTCTTTTTGTATGCGTTCGCGATGGGCGGCTTCTACCCGCGCCTGCCCGAAATCCAGCATGCCCTCGGTGTGGGCGAACGCGCGCTCGGCTTCGCACTGATCGGCACGGCCTGCGGCACGCTGATCTCGCTGACTTTCGCCAGCCGCCTGCTCGAGCGTGTCGGCCATCGCCGTGCGCTTCTGGTGCTGATGGCCTTGCTGCCAGCGTTCTACGCGGTCGCCTCGACAGCGCCCGGCCCGCTGAGCTTGTTTGCATTGCTGCTGCCGACTGGCCTGTGCATCGGCGCGATCGAGATCATCGTCAACCTCGAGGCCGACCGGGTCGAGCACCAGACCGGCCGGCGCTTTATGAACCGCGCGCATGGCTTCTGGAGCGTCGGCTTTTTCACGGCCGGTGCGGTCGGGGCATCGATGTCGCACTGGGGCGTGAGCCCGCAGGTGCAACTGGCGCTGACCGTGCCGGTGCAGCTGACCGCGATCCTGCTGCTGCTCGGTCGCTTCGCCCCCGCGCCGCACCGCGAGGTTGCCGCCCGGCACGCCCCCGCCGCGTTCGCCGTGCCGAGCTGGGGCGTGATGGCGCTGGTGGCGCTGGCGCTCTCGGCGCTGCTGCTCGAAGGCGCGGGCATCGATTGGTCGGCCATCTACATGCGCGACGTTTTCGGTGCCACGCCGTTCGTCTCGGGCATGGCGGTGGCGGTCGGTGCATTGGCGCAGGCCTTGGCCCGCTTCGTCGCCGATCGCGTCGTCGAGAAGCACCAGCCGGTGGTCGTCGCGCGGGCGTTGCTGGCCACGCTCGGCATCGGCACGCTGCTGGTGTTCATTGCCCCGCACGCTGCCCTCGCGCTGCTCGGCTTCGCGTTGATGGGCGTGGGGACGAGCGCGATCTTTCCACTCGCGATGTCGGCCGCGGCGCAGCGCACCGATCGACCGGCCGCCATCAACGTGGCCGCACTGGCGCAGATCTCGTTCACGGCTTTTTTGCTCGGGCCGCCGCTGCTGGGCGCGGTGGCGCAGACTGCGGGCATTCGCTGGGCGTTCGGTGCGGCACTGCCGCTCATCGCGGTCAGCTGGGTCGCGGCTTCGGCCTTGCGTTCAACGCGCTGACCAGGCCGTCGTTGCAGTCAGCGGCGCGACCTCAAGAGCGCGACTGAAACGTGTTGCACTGATCCGTGCTGCCCGACTCGAATCCACGCTTGAACCAACCGACGCGCTGCGCGCTGCTGCCGTGGGTGAAGCTTTCGGGCACCACCGTGCCGCGCGACTTGCGCTGCAGGTTGTCGTCGCCGATCTGCGAAGCGGCATTCAGCGCGGTTTCGATGTCGCCCTGCTCGAGGCGCCAGCCTTGCTCGGCCTGCGAGCGCTTGGCCCAGACGCCGGCAAAGCAGTCGGCCTGCAGTTCGAGGCGCACGCTCATCGCATTGGCCTGCGCCTCGCTGCCGCGCTGGCGGGCAGCATCGACCTTGCCGCTGATGCCGAGCAGGTTCTGCACGTGATGGCCAACCTCGTGCGCAATCACGTAGGCCTGCGCAAACTGACCCGGCGCACCAAGGCGTTGGCTCATCACGTTGAAGAACGACATGTCGAGGTACACATGCGCATCGGCCGGGCAGTAGAAGGGGCCCATCGCTGCGTCACCGCGGCCGCAGCCGGTTGGGTAGCTGCCGCTGTAGAGCGTCAACCTCGGTGCCTGGTAGTTCTTGCCGGCTTCGCGAAACACATCGGTCCAGACCACCTCGGTGCTGCGCAGCACCTGCGAAACGAATCGCGCTTGCGGGTCGCCTGCCGGCGGCTTGGCGGCCGGGGCCGGTGCGCGCTGCGCCGTGGGTGCGCTGCCGCCGCCGCTGAGCAGGCCGAGTACGGTCAACGGGTTGATGCCGAAGACCCAGCCGGCCACCAGCGCGATCGCGACCGAGCCGATGCCGATCCCGCCGCCGCCGAAGTTGAACCCGCCACCGCCACCGCCACTCGAGCCACGCGCGTCTTCGACGTTGGAGCTTTCGTCCTGGCCATCCATCCTCATGTCGTGTTCTCCTGCTGCGGCCGGTGCCGCGGGTGATAGATAGATTGTCGGCGTGCCGCCTCAGGCACTCGGCGGCGCATGCATTGCCGGCCCGGTCTCGCGGACGAAATCGTCGAGCTTGTCGCACCACTGCCCGGCGGTGGCGTCGAGTTCGGCCAGCGGCAGCACCGCGATGCCGGCATCGGCCAGCATCTTGTCGGAGGCCCCATTGGCCGCGTGCTGGTGCGACTTCTTCTCGAGGTAAACCACCCGTTTGATGCCGACCTGAATGATCGACTGCACGCACCGCGGGCACGGGAACTGAGTGGCGTAGATCGTGCTGCCGGTGAGCGGCAACACAACGCAGTTGAGGATCGCATTGACCTCGGCATGCACGATGTAGCTGTGACGCGACTGCAGCGGGTCGGCATCGATGTCGGCCCAGTAGCTCGGGTCGGCATCGTCGCAACCGCGCGGCAGGCCGTTGTAGCCCACGCCGAGAATCTTGTTGTCGGCACTCGCGATGCAAGCCCCGTTGCGCTTGCGAGCATCTTTGGAGCGCGCAGCAACCAACAAGGCCACGCCCAT
>JAYUWC010000229.1:0-4549 GCA_043753755.1 Rhizobacter sp. | reverse complement strand
TGGTGTAAGCCTTGCCGGCGGGCAGGGTCGAGTGCACCGCGCAGCCGACGCATGAGTCGAGCAGCGAGGCGATCCAGCCGCCATGAACCGTGCCGATCGGGTTGTAGTGCGCGAGCGCCGGTCGGCCCTGAAAGACGGCACGACCGGGCGCAACCTCGATCGGCAGAAAGTCGAGCGTGGCACCGATCGGGATGCGCGGCAGCTCGCCGTTGAACAGCTTCTCGAACACCTGCATGCCCGAAAGGCCGGCGAGCTGATCGGGCCGCGGCACGCCGATCGGCGCCATGCGGGCCAAGCGCGCAGCAGCGTCGCGCTCCCATTGGTCGATCACCTGCGCGGGGTCGGGGTTGGGAGTGGGTTCCATCGAGGACATTGAAGTCTTGGCCTGCAAAGATTGTGCGACTGCATGCGCCTTGCAACCGACGCCACGCGTCGATCAACGGCACGCGGGCCGGGTGCGTAGCGCAGTTGCCGCGAGCGCTCAGCACGCGGGCCGTTCGTAGGCGATGTCGAACTCGGTTTGTGAAACTGCGACAAAGCCGTGGCGGCGATAGAAGCGGTCGGCATCACTCTCGCGTAAGACGCCGACGCGAAACACTTGCGTCGACGCCGGCGCGCTGGCGACCAATGCCACGAGAACCGAGCCACCCAACCCGCGGCGCTGAAACGGCGCAGCGATGTAGAAATGCTCGACCCGCATCGCCTGCTCGGGCTCGGCCCAAAACGCGACACAGCCTGCCGGCTGACCGTCGACGACGATGCGCCGCGTGTTGGCCGGCCGAAAGGTCTGGCGAAATCGATCGCGCGCGCGGTCGGGCTCGAAGCGGCCGAGGCGTTCCAGGCTTTCGCGCATCGTGGCGATGCGCAACTCGAGCAGCGTCTCGAAATCGTTGTCTGTGACCGGCTCGAGCGTGAACGCGATCGTCACGGTTGCACGACGTAGTTCAACGCCATCCGGCCGCCGTCGATGGTGACGATCTCGCCGGTGATGTAGCTCGACGCATCGCTGGTCAGGAACGCACACACGTCGGCGATCTCGGCCGGCTCGCCGAGTCGCCTCATCGGCGTGCGGCTCAAGATACGCTGTTTCGCGGCCTCGCTGCCGAGAACCGCTTTGGCGGCCAGCTCGGTCGCGATCGTGCCCGGCGCGACCGCGTTGACGCGGATGCCGTGATCGGCGAGCGCCAGCGCCATCACGCGGGTCAGCTGGTTCACGCCGCCTTTGCTGGCGTTGTAGCTCGCGATGTTCGGGATCGCCATCACGCCGTTGACCGAACTCATGTTGACGACGGTGCCGGCCGTCTTCATCGACACCATCGCGCGGGCCACGGCCTGGCCGACGAGAAACGCGCCCTTGAGGTTGACTGAAATCACCGCGTCCCAGTCGGCTTCGGTCACGTCGAGAAACTCGGCGGCCTTGAAGATGCCGGCGTTGTTGATCAGCGCATCGACCCGGCCGAACGCCTGCAGCGTGGCTGCCAGTGCGGCGTCGACCTCGGCCTTCACTGCAACGTTGCAGTGCTGGTAGATCGCCCGCACGCCGCGGCTTGCGAGGTCGTGCGCCAGCGCTTGGCCACACGCGTCGTCGACATCCCAGAGCGCCACCGCCGCGCCGTCTCGCGACAACCGTTCGGCGCACGCCGCGCCTATGCCCTGCGCGGCGCCGGTGATGACCGCGACCCGGTCTTCGAGGTGAAACTGCACGCGACTCATGGCGTCGCACCAGCCTTGCGGCTCGCGCGCTTGTTCAGCCAGACGGCCATGCCTTGCGCGTTGAGTTCGTTGTCGAGTGCCAGCAATTCGCGAAGCTCGGTCTCAGGCAACGTGTTGCCATGCTCACGCAGGCTTTGCAGCTCGATCGCGAAGAGACCGTCGACCAACGCGCGGTGGCGGTCGGCGTCGTCGGGCAGCGCGTTGGCGAGCGTGACGAAGGCGGCCAGCAGTTGCAGAAAGAGGGCGCCGAGGCGCGGCACGTCGGCCACCGCGCCGTAGTGGGTCAGGCACATGGTGGCGGGCTCGAACGCGAGCATCCGCTGCACCGACGCGCGCAGGGCTTCGGGCTCGAACTGCACCGGCGTGGTGGTCGGCATCACCCACGCGCCGCGCGGCGTGTCGAGTTCGCGGTACGAGAGGCCGAAGGTGTCGCCGGTGAAGAAGCCGCGGCTGCGTTCGTCCCAAATGCAGTGGTGGTGGCGCGCATGGCCGGGGGTGTCGAGAAACCGGAGCGGCCGGCCGTTGAAGTCGAGCACCATCTCGTCGTGGGTGCGCAGCACGCGCTCGGCCGCGACGCCGATCACCTCGCCGTAAGTGCGCGCCACCTCGTCGGCACCGTAGACCGCACGCGCGCCATCTATCAGACGGCTCGGCTCGATCAGGTGCTGCGCGCCGTGCGGATGCACCACCAGCTGCGCGTTCGGCAACTGCTGCATCAGCAGGCCGACGCCGCCGGCATGGTCCAGATGCACGTGGGTCGCGATCACGAAGTCGACCGCATCGCGCGACACCCCTTGCGCCTCGAGCACGGCCAACAGGCGCGGCACCGAAGCGTTGATGCCGGTGTCGATGAACGCCGCGCGGCCGCGCTCGATCATCAGATAAGCCGCGTCGAATGCCGGACGGTGAAAGCCGGTGTCGATCACGTAAATGCCGTGCGGCAAGGCTTCCGCAAAAGGCAGGTCGTGGGAGGTATTCATCGGCAGATTCTAGGCAGCCACCCCATGCCCCGCCCCGCGTGTCGGCGGGCGGCGCGCAGCAGAATCGGCAGCGTCGTTTCCGCTACAGCAAGCAAACATGAATTACCGATTCACGGGCGTCGCACTGCTCATATCGCTCTCGGCCTGCGGCTCGCTCGCACCGGGCGGTTTGCCGCTCGGCAGCACGATCGAGCAAGCCCGCCGCGGCATCGTCAAGCCGACCGAAGAGTTCGCTTTGCCCGGCGGCGGCACGCGGCTCGAGTTCGCGCATGGCGGGCAGGCGAAGCAGACCTACATGCTCGACTTCGATCGCAACGGCATGTTGACGTCGTCAGAACAGGTCTTGACCGAATCCAACTTGTCGGCGCTCGCCAAAGGAACGCCCGCCGATGACGTGCGCACGCGATTCGGCCGACCGGTCTGGGTCTACGGCGTTCGCTTTCCGCGCGGCGAAGTCTGGAACTACCGCTTCGCCGGTGGCGACTGCGTGTGGTGGCAGGTGACCATCGGCGAGGTCGAGCGGCGTGTGGTCGACTCGAGCGTCGGCCCCGACCCGGCGTGCGATGGGCGCAGCGACCCGCGTGATTGAATCGAAGGCGACGTGATGACCACGCTCTACGGCATCCCCAACTGCGACACCGTGAAGAAGGCTCGCGTCTGGCTGCAGCAACAAGGCCGCGCCCACGAATTTCACGATTTCAAAAATCAAGGCATGCCCGCGGACCGGCTCGATGACTGGCTCGCCGCTGTCGGCTGGGAGCGCCTGCTGAACCGCAAGGGGACGACGTGGCGCCAGCTGGATGAAGCCACTCGCGCCGCGGTGGTCGACACCGCCAGCGCAAAGGCCGTGATGCTTGCGAACCCGAGCACGGTCAAGCGGCCGGTGGTCGAGTGGCTGGGCGGCGCGATCTCGGTCGGCTTCGATGCCGACGATTGGTCGCGCCGCTGACCGAGCTCCGCCGGCTCAGGCCGCCAACAGTTGCCGCAGCACGAACGGCAGGATGCCGCCGTGCTGGTAGTAGTCGACCTCGATCGGGGTGTCGATGCGCAACACCAGCTCGATGCGTCTCGATTTGCCGGCGGCCTCGGTGATCACGAGCGTGGCGGTCTGCTGCGGTTTGATCGGCTCGGCGAGTTCGATGTCGAAGTGCTCGTCGCCTCGAATGCCGAGCGACTCCCATGAATCCTTGCCCTTGAACTGCAGCGGCAACACGCCCATGCCGACCAGGTTGCTGCGGTGGATGCGCTCGAAGCTGCGCGCGATCACGGCCTTGATGCCGAGCAGTTGCGAGCCCTTGGCGGCCCAGTCGCGGCTGGAGCCGGTGCCGTACTCCTCACCGGCGAAGACCACGGTCGGTGTGCCCTCCGCGATGTACTTCATCGCCGCGTCATAGATGAACATCTTCTCGCCCGACGGTTGATGCAGCGTCACGCCGCCTTCTTCGCGCGAACCATCGGCCGCGGCCGGGAGCATCAGGTTCTTGATGCGCACGTTGGCGAAGGTGCCACGCACCATCACGTCGTGGTTGCCGCGGCGCGAGCCGTAGGAGTTGAAATCGGCCCTGGACACGCCGTGCGCCTCGAGCCACAGCCCGGCCGGTGACGAGGCCTTGATCGCGCCGGCCGGCGAGATGTGGTCGGTCGTGATCGAGTCGCCGAAGAGCGCCATCGCGCGCGCGCCTTTGACGCCCACCCCACGGGCGGCCGGTGCCATCGTGAAGCCGTCGAAGAACGGCGGCTTCGCGATGTAGGTCGATGCCGGCCAGTCGTACACCTGGCCGCTCACGCCCTTGATCTTCTCCCACAGCTTGCCGGGCTCGCTGGCCACCTTGTCGTAGTTGGCGCGAAACGCCTTG
>JAYUWC010000228.1:0-4559 GCA_043753755.1 Rhizobacter sp. | reverse complement strand
CTCGCCAAGCGGATTGGCGCGCGTCCTGCGCTGCCTGCGCCGAAGGTTGCGGTTCGTAATAAGGCGAAGCAGCGGTAGGAGAACAACTACGGCCCGCGGAGGTCGCGTCTGCTTGTGATGACTGGCGCGCCTTTCGACACTACCTCACGCCGGAATTTTCCCGTCAAATCTTAAAAGAGGAATTGTCATGAACAGCTTCAAACAATGCAAGATTGCCGCGGTCGTTGCCATCCTGTTCACTGCGACCGGCGCTTTTGCCGCAAACGGCAACAAGGTTGATTATTCGGCCGCCAAAGAGCGCATCGAGGCCGAGTACAAGGCCGAGAAGAAGGCCTGCGACAGCTACAAAGGCAACCAGAATGACGTTTGCGAGGCGCAGGCCAAGGGCAAAGAAAAAGTCGCCCGCGCCGAGGCCGAATTCAATTACAGCGGCAAATCATCCGATGCCAACAAGCTTGCGGTCACCAGGGCCGACACCGCCTATGACGTTGCCAAGGAAATGTGCGACGAGAAGGGCGGCCAAGCCAAGGACGTTTGCATGACCGAGGCCAAGGCGAGCCACACCAAAGCATTGGCCGATGCCAAGATGACAAAGAAGGTCGGCAGTGCCGCAGCTGATGCCAATGACGACAAACGCGACGCCGACTACAAAGTGGCTGCGGAAAAATGCGACAGTCTCGGCGGCGATGCCAAGGCCGCATGCATCAACGCAGCAAAGGTCAAATTCAAGAAAAGCTGATTGGATAGGGTGCACAAGCAGAGCCGGCAGTCGCCGGCTTTTTCCATTGCGAATGCAGCAGGTCGCTCCCCGATCTGGCTGCTAACCTCGAGTTGAAACCGTTGTCGCATCGCCAGCGTTCGAGGAGTAGCTTTGAAACTCGTGTCTTGTCAGTTGTGCCCGCTACGAGCACTCCCGCTTTTTATCCCTCACGCCAACGCCGAGGTGGCGTTGATCGAGTCTCTCAAGCGTGAGCAACTCGCGGTCGCCGCCGACCGCAGCATCATCCATGAAGGTCAGACCAACGCGCCGCTCTACACCTTGCTTAACGGTTGGGCGTTCCGGTTCAAAACCTTGAGCGACGGGCGCCGGCAGATCCTTAACTTTTTGCTGCCCGGCGACTTCATCGGTGTGCAGCAGAAGATGGGCGACTCGTCGGCGCACGGCGTTCAGGCCTTGAGCGACGTGGTGCTGTGCGTATTTCAGCGCGACGCGGTCTGGGAGCTGCACCGGTCGGCGCCGACTTTGGGTTTTGCCGTCACCTGGCTGACCGCGCACGAAGAGTCGCTGGTCGACGACACGCTGCTCTCGGTTGGGCGGCGAAGTGCCGAAGAACGCATCGCGACGTTGTTGGTGGTTCCTTTTCAAACGCGTCGCTGCACTGCTGCCGGAGGTCGACGCTCAAGCAGAGGGCGTTCCGTTTCCGCTGACGCAACAGCACATCGCCGACGGCTTCGGGCTGTCGCTGGTGCATACCAACAAGACTCTTCGAAAACTCGAGCGGCGAGGTCTGCACCGCATCGAAGACGGGCGCCTGAAGCTGATCGACGTGCGCGCGATGACTCGAATCGCTGATCTTTATGGTGACGGCAAACCGGCACCGCGCCCCTTGATCTGAGCGGGTTGGCGATCGCACGACCAGACGGCTGCCTGGCCGACGTTCTTCAGCCCTGCATCAGCCGCGCAAGCCGTTGAGTCGGCAGGGTGTGCTCGGCCACCACTTTTAGCAACACGACCAATGCGGGGCCGAGCAAAAGTCCCCAGATACCCCAGAGGCTGCCCCAGAACACCACCCCGATGAACACCGCCGTGGCGTTCATCTTGGCAGCCCGGCCTTGCAGCCAAGCCGTGACGACGGTCCCTATCAGCGTTGAGAGCAACACCAGAAACGAGGCCATGCCCAGAGCCGATGCGAACGTGCCGTGGGCCAGAAACGTTTCAGCGGCTCCCAGACCCGTCAACAGCGCCATGCCGAGGTACGGCACGACATGCAACACAGCCGCGGTGATGCCCCAGCCGCCGGCGTCAGGCAAACCCGCCAAAGTAAACGCTGTCCATACCGCCAAGCCGATGATGCTGTTCGTCACAAGCAGCACCCCGCCATAGAGACGAATTTGCCGAACGCATTCGGCTGCAGCGCGCGCGGCCCGCTCGCGCCGGTCGGGGCGCGCACCCCACAGGTCGAGAAAGCGTTCAGCCAGTGGTTTACCGCCTACCAGTACGAAGAAGGCGACGAAGAGCAGGATGGTCAGGTCGCCGGCGAATTTCAGCAAGGCGCTAGAGCCGCTGACCGCACTTTCGCGAAGCGCGACCGTTGCCGATTGCGAGATGCTCACAGCGGGCGACATCGCTGCGGCCTCAGGCGCGCGCGCCGCCGCGCGGGCGCGGGTCAGCACGGTCAGCGGCTTGTCGCCCGAGAAACGATCTGCAGCGCGGTCGAGCTCAGTGAAGGCATCGCGAGCGCGCTTGAGCAGCGAGTCCGCACCCGGCTCGGTCTCGGCCACACGCTGGGCAACGAGGCTGATCATGTCGGGAGCGCGGCCCGCCACGCGCGCGAGTTGATCGCCGAACGCTGCTGCTGCCAGACCGAGCAAGGCGACAACGAAAAGCAGCGTCACCACCACCGCGACGATTCGAAACCGGAGCCATGCCGTGAGCAGTGCCGTCAACGGCAAGACCAATAACGCCAGCATCAGCCCCGCAGTCACGGGCACCATGAAGCTGCGCCCCCACCACAGCGCGGCAATTACAGCGAGTGACGCCAGCACCGTGGTGGCGTGGGAGGAAGTCGGCGTCGTTGCCCGAGCTTCGGGTTGAAAGATCGCAGTCATGAGGGGCCTGGTGTGTCGGTCGAAACGAAAAAACGCCCCGAAGTTGGCGATCAACCTCGGGGCGCCGGGAGCGCGCCGACCTGCAGGCGGCACGCTACTCGCACATCGGCTTTACGGGCGAACTGCGATCGAGTTCTTCACGCTTTGCACACCCTTGACCTTCGATGCAATGCTTTCCGCAGTCGAACGCTCTGTGCTGCTCTTGGCAAAACCCGAGAGCATCACGGTGCCGTTCAACGTTTCCACCTTGATGGACGATGCATCGACTTCCTTGTCGTCGACAAAGCGTGCCTTGACCGATGTAGTGATGGCCGCGTCGTCGACGTACGCGCCTACCGTTTCTTGCCCGCGCGTCACAGCGCAGCCCGATGCGGTGACGAGGGCAATGACAGCAACGGCCGATGCGAAAGTGGTGCGCAGATTCATGGTTTTCTCCTGGGGGTTGGGACGAGTTATGTCTTGACGGAGTGGCCCTCGGGGCCCGCCACTCGATGGGCCGGGTGAAGGACTATTCGGTCATCCAGTCGCTGAGTTCGTCTGCATGCTCTTGCTCCTGGCTCAGGATGCCCTCGAGCATGCGGCGCGTGGTCGAGTCCTTGTCGCCGATCAAATTGATCATCTGCGTATATGCCTCGATCGCGACGCGCTCTGCCACGAGATTGGCCTTGATCATGGTTTTAAGGTCACTCGAGTCGTCGTAGTCGGCGTGGCTGCGGCTCATCAATGTGTCAGGCGAAAAATCGGGCTCGCCGCCGAGCTGGACGATGCGTTCGGCGATCTGGTCGCCGTGCTCGGTTTCTTCATGGGCGTGCACCAGAAACTCTTCGGCAATCTTGGGCGACGCCAAGCCTTTTGCAGTGAAGTGGTGACGCTTGTAGCGCATCACGCAGACCAACTCAGTCGCCAGGGCATCGTTCAGAAGCTTGATGATGTCTTCACGCCAGGGCCCGTAACTCGGCACGACCGCGCCTTGGTCGAGCGAGCGCTTGGCGTTCTCGAGCCCTTGCTGATCGAGCTCGAGGCGTTTGCCGTTGTTGGCGGTGTTTTGGGGGCTGCTCATGCGGGATCCTTGATGGGGTAATTAGGCGGCACTGCGGTTATGAGAGGGCGCCTATGCCCAAGAGGGCCAGGAGTACGACACCGACGAACAGCACTAAGAAAACAACGAAAAAAATCTTGGCGATTCCGGCTGCGCCGGCGGCGATTCCGGTGAAGCCGAACAAGCCTGCGACTGCAGCGATCACAGCAAAAATGACAGCCCACTTCAGCATGAATCTCTCCAGGTACCAGCCGCGTAACCGAAGCGGCCTCGTCAGTCCACAACTCTAAAAACAACGCTTTGCCGCGCCCATCGGAGTGCCGCGCCGGCGGCTGTAGGACGGCGCCGCGATTCAGCTGCTCTGCAAAGCCTCGCGCATCAAAGAGCAGCGTCGGTGGATTCGGGATGGACCACCGTCTCGGCCGCGTCGCCGATGCGCATGAACCACGTGCTGGTCGTTGCCAACTCACTCCAGCGCAGTGGGTCGCCGGGTCGTAGTTCTCGGGCTTGCCTGACGTTCGGTCGGTCGAGACCAGCCCGGCAAAACAGCAGCTGCAAGCTCCGCCCATCGCGGCGCAGCGTCAACTCGGCCTGCGGCCAATGCGAGGGCAGGCAGGGCGCGAAGCGAATTTCGTCGCCGAGCTGCTGCAGGCCGAACAGGTGCTCGATCGCCGCACGGTGCATCCATGCG
>JAYUWC010000227.1:0-13820 GCA_043753755.1 Rhizobacter sp. | reverse complement strand
AGCCGGTAGTTCGGCGTCTCGAGGTTCTTGTTCGGCACCAGCAGCACGGTCACGCGCTGCTTCAGCTCGATCTTGGTGATCTCGGTGCGCTTCTCGTTCAGCAGAAACGAGGTGACTTCCACCGGCACCTGCACGTGCACGGCGGCAGTGTTGTCCTTCATCGACTCTTCTTGCACCATGCGCAGGATCTGCAGCGCACTCGACTCGGTGTCGCGGATGTGACCGGTGCCGTTGCAGCGCGGGCAGGTGATGTGCGAGCCCTCGCTCAAGGCCGGCCGCAGGCGTTGGCGGCTGAGCTCGAGCAAGCCGAACTTGCTGATCGAGCTGAACTGCACGCGGGCGCGGTCTTGGCGCAGCGCGTCGCGCAGACGGGTCTCGACCTCGCGGCGGTTCTTCGACTCTTCCATGTCGATGAAGTCGACCACGATCAGGCCGCCCAGATCACGCAGCCGCATCTGGCGCGCGATTTCATCGGCAGCTTCGAGGTTGGTTCTCGTTGCGGTTTCTTCGATGTCAGAGCCGCGCGTCGAACGCGCCGAATTCACATCGACCGAGACCAGCGCCTCGGTGTGGTCGATCACGATCGCGCCACCGGACGGCAGGTTCACCGTGCGCGAGAACGCGGTCTCGATCTGATGTTCGATCTGGAAGCGGCTGAACAGCGGCGCATCGTCTCTGTAGCGTTTGACCTTGTGCGCCGTCTCCGGCATCACGTGGGCCATGAACTGCTGCGCCTGGTCGAAGATGTCGTCGGTATCGATCAGGATCTCGCCGACATCCGAGGTGAAGTAGTCGCGGATCGCGCGGATCACCAGGCTCGACTCTTGGTAAATCAAGAACGCGCCCTTGCCAGCCTTGGAGGCGCCGTCGATGGCGGTCCAGAGCTTGAGCATGTAGTTCAGGTCCCACTGTAGCTCGGGCGCAGTGCGGCCGATGCCGGCGGTGCGCGCGATCAGGCTCATGCCTTTCGGGTACTCGAGCTGGTCGAGGTTTTCTTTCAGCTCTTCACGGTCTTCGCCTTCGATGCGACGGCTCACGCCACCGCCGCGCGGGTTGTTCGGCATCAGCACGAGGTAACGGCCGGCAAGGCTGACGAAGGTGGTCAGCGCTGCGCCCTTGTTGCCGCGCTCTTCCTTCTCGACCTGCACCAACAGCTCTTGCCCGTTCGAGATGCAGTCTTGAATGCGCGCATCGCGCACCGAGGCACCTTCGCGGAAGTAGTTCTTCGAGATTTCTTTAAAAGGCAAAAAGCCGTGGCGGTCTTCGCCGTAGTCGATGAAGCAGGCTTCGAGCGAGGGCTCGACGCGGGTCACGACCGCTTTGTAGATGTTGCCCTTGCGTTGTTCGCGGCCTTCGATTTCGGTTTCGAAGTCCATCAGCTTCTGGCCGTCGACGATGGCCAGGCGGCGCTCTTCGGGTTGCGTCGCGTTGATCAGCATGCGTTTCATTCGTGCACTCCTTCGCGCGGCGTCGTTCAACGCGCCGCGCACATCACACAGTCGCCTCCGGCTCCTGCCGGCGGGCGACGACTCGATGCACGAGAAACGAAAGACAAACCTAAGGGTGTCGCCCTGGACTGCGGTGCAAGTCGGTCAGCAGACCGATGGTGCAGGCAGCGTTGGCGCGTGCGTCAAACGGCGGTCGTTGCGTGTCGGCCACCGACGCCCGGCGTCGGGCCCGCATGCCGCACACCCGGCTCTTGGCCGGGGCAGCATGCGCGCGAGGCGCCGTGAATCGAAGGTGGGGATCGACATCCGCTGGAATCCGCTGGACGCAGGCAGAAGGTTCGAGGTCGACGCTGAACCAGCGCGAATCAATCTTCTGCCCGGAAAAACCTTTTGAATGGGCTTGTTCTTTGTTTGCTCTGCCGCCCTGGCCTCACAGCCGCGCCGCCACATGGGGACAGCGCCCGCCGCACGCGCTAGGGCGTCGCATCACCTGGGTAGCCGGGCGCTTTTCAACCGGGAGTTCTCAACCAAAATGTTTCGGCTGAACCATCAACTCAAAAGCACCTGGCCGCCACGGCCTGCTGTTCTGATCGCGAGACTAAACTCAAAAGAATCAAACACTTATCGCAGCAACGTGGCGCAACGCATTATAGGGGTCAAACCTGCCGCGTCCGGCGCCCGGCCGGCCCCGGCCGTGCACCGCGTCATCATCGACGAAGCATCCGAAGGCCAACGGCTCGACAACTTTCTCGTCAAGCAGCTGAAGGGCGTGCCGAAGACGCATGTTTACCGCGTGATCCGTTCCGGCGAGGTGCGGGTCAACAAGGGCCGGGCAGGCGCCGACACACGGCTGGCGCTGGGCGACGAAGTGCGCATTCCGCCGGTGCGGGTTGCCGAAAAAGCCGATGCACGACCGGCACCGGCGCGCGAGTTTGCCGTCGTGTTCGAAGACGACTACCTGCTCGCGATCGACAAGCCGGCGGGGGTTGCGGTTCACGGCGGCAGCGGTGTGAGCTCGGGTGTGATCGAGCAGTTGCGCCAAGCCCGGCCGACGGCGAAATTTCTCGAGCTCGTGCATCGGCTCGACAAAGAAACTTCCGGGCTGCTGCTGATCGCCAAAAAGCGCTCGGCACTGGTCGCACTGCAGGATCAACTGCGCCAGCACGGCGCCGAGAAGGCCGTTGGCAAGACCTATGCGGCGCTCGTGATAGGCGCCTGGCCGGCGAGCTGCAAGGTAATTGACGTGGCGCTGCACAAATTCTTGACCGGCGAGGGAGAGCGGCGCGTCAAGGCGGTCGAACAAGACGATGACTCCGGCAAGCGCTCGATCACGCTGGTGAAGGTGGTCCAGCGCCTGGGTAGTTTCACGCTGCTCGACGTGACCATCAAGACCGGCCGCACGCATCAGATTCGGGTGCACCTGACTCATGAAGGCCACGCCATCGTCGGCGACGAGAAGTACGGCGACTTCGCCGTCAACAAGCGAGTGGCGCGCGGCGAGGCGGTGCCCGGCTCCCGCTTCGACCGGATGTTTCTGCACGCGCGCCACCTGCGCTTCACCCACCCGGCGAGTGGCGACGTGATCCAGCTCGAAGCCCCGCTGCCGGCAGAATGCGAAGCCCTGCTGTATGCCTTGGCGCATCCGCCTTCTTCATGACCCGCAACCTCAACTTCGATCTCATTGCCTTCGACTGGGACGGCACGCTCTTCGACTCGACTGCGCTGATCGCAAGTTGCATCCAGGCCGCATGTGCCGATGTCGGCGCCCGGGTGCCCACCGAGCAGCAGGCGAGCTACGTCATCGGCATGGGTCTGACCGAAGCGCTGCAACACGCTGCCCCCGACCTGCCGCGCGAGCGCTACCGCGAACTCGGCGACCGTTACCGCCACCACTACTTCGCGCGGCAGCATGAGATCGTATTCTTCGACGGTACGCTCGCGATGCTGCAAGACCTCAGAGCGCGCGGTCACCGGCTCGCGGTGGCCACCGGCAAGTCGCGCCGCGGGCTCGACGATGCACTGGGCACCTCGGCGCTGCGCGGCCTGTTCGACGCCACACGCACCGCGGACGAGACCGCCTCGAAACCCGACCCGCGCATGCTGCTCGAGTTGATGGACGAGTTGAACACCTCTCCCGAGCGCACCGTGATGATCGGCGACACCACGCACGACTTGCTGCTAGCGCGCAACGCCGGCACAGCCCGCATCGGCGTCAGCTACGGGGCGCACGACCACGCATCGTTCGCCGAACTCGAGCCGGTGCACGTGGCGCATTCGGTGACCGAGCTGCACGATTGGTTGACGCGGCATGGCTGACCCGGGCGCACCGAGCAAGACTGCGACCACGCGCGTCAAAACCGAGCCGCTGCTGCTGTGCAGCGCGGCCGAGTTGGTCGAGAAGGGCAACGCCTTCGTCTTCGATGTGCTGCAGTACCGCGAGCCGGCGCGTGCGTTCGCGTTGCGCTTCGACGGCCGGGTGGTTGCCTACCTCAACCGCTGCGTGCACGTGCCGACCGAGATGGACTGGCAGCACGGCGAGTTTCTAGACAGCGGCAAAGAATTCATCATGTGTTCGATTCACGGTGCGGTCTACGAGCCGCTCACCGGCCGTTGTGCGGGCGGGCCTTGCGGGCGCGGCACGCTCACCCCGGTCGAGGTCTCCGAGCGTGATGGCCAGGTGTATTGGTATCCTTCCCGCGACACGCAACCTGCGTTCGCGGCCTGAATGCGTAACGCGTCTTTTTGAATCCCATGAGCACACCTGAAGACCAGCTGCCGCCGGTGGCGGCCACCTCTATCGCGGCCGATGCGCCACGCCGTTCCTGGGACGGTGTTGCCGAGCAGTTCGCTCGCGACATGCTGCGCGACCGCCGCGCCGAGCGCCGCTGGCGCATCTTTTTTCGCCTCGCGTGGCTGCTGCTCGTGCTGGTCATGGCCTATGCGTTGATCGCCAACCGCAACCGTGCGAGCAGCCCCACCGGCCCGCACACCGCGCTCATCGAGATTCGCGGCGAGATTGGCGCTGGCAACGAAGCCAGTGCCGAAAACCTGGTGCCGAGCATCAAGAGTGCGTTCGAGGACGTAAACGCCAAGGCGGTCGTGCTGCGCATCAACTCGCCGGGCGGAAGCCCCGTGCAGGCCGGCATCGTCAACGACGAGATCCGCCGTCTGAAAGCGCTCCACAAAGACAAGAAGGTTTACGCCGTCGTCGAAGAAACCTGTGCTTCGGGCGCCTACTACATCGCGGTGGCGGCCGACGAAATCTTTGCCGACAAGGCGTCGATCGTCGGCTCGATCGGTGTCTTGATGGACAGCTTCGGCGCGGCCGGCCTGATGGAAAAAATCGGGATCGAACGGCGTCTGCTGACCGCCGGCGAAAACAAAGGAATCGGCGACCCGTTCTCGCCGCTCCCGCCCAAGCAGCGCGCCTACATCCAGGCGATGCTCGACCAAATTCATCAGCAGTTCATTACCGTCGTTAAACAGGGTCGCGGCACACGCCTGAAAGAAACGCCCGAGATGTTCAGCGGCCTGTTCTGGAACGGTGAACAAGCGCTCGGCCTGGGCCTCATCGACCACCTCGGCAACCTGGATCACGTGGCCCGCGACGTCGTCAAGGCCGAAGAGGTGATCGACTACACGCTGAAAGAAAACGTGGCCGAGCGCTTGGCCAAGAAGTTCGGCGCGTCGATTGGTGCGGGCGCGATGAAGGCGGTGCAGGGTCTCGGCGGCTTGCGCTGAGCGAATCGGCTCAAAGCATGGCGTGCATTGCCACGCGGTTGCGACCACCGCGTTTGGCTTCGTAGCAGGCGGCGTCGGCGGCTTGCAGCACCTCGGCAGCTGTCGTTGTGGATGCACTCACCGGCACGAGGCCGATGCTGGCACCGACTTGATGAACCAGACCGTCGCGCTCGAGCGCATAGCCGACAACGGCAGCGCGGATCTTTTCAGCGATCGTCTGCGCCTGGGCGACCGGGCAGTGGTCGAGCAGCACGGCAAACTCGTCACCGCCCAGCCGCGCCACCGTGTCCGACCTTCGCACCTGCGCGGCGATCAACCGTGCCACTTCTTTCAGCACCTCATCGCCAGCAGCATGGCCGCCGGTATCGTTGACCTGCTTGAAGCGATCGAGGTCGATGAACAGCGCACAGAACGGCTCCACCGAGCCACGCACGCTGGCGCGCTCGAGTAGCACCTCGAAGGCAGCGCGGTTGGTGAGGCCGGTGAGTGAGTCGTGGCTCGAGGTCCAGGTCAGTCGCTCGCGTTGTTCATACATTTCGGTCACATCGTCGATCGCCCAGATCGTGCCTTTCGACCGATCGCCTGGCATGATCGCGCGGCCGCGCATCCGGGCCCAGAAACGCTGCCCGTCCTGGCGCACGAGTTCGAGTTCGCCGTCGAACGCGCCGTGCTCCATGAAAGCCGGCAGCGCGCGGGCCGAGAGCGTTTCGTAGGCCTCGTCGGAGGCGTAGATGCTGCGCGTCGGTTGGCCGATCATCTCGGCGCGCTCGCGCCTGAAGATGCGACAGAACTGCCCGCTCACCATCTCGAAGTGGCCATCGCGCGAGAGGGCGATGCCGACCTCGGCATGCTCGAGCACTGCATGCAACTGCTGCAGCAGAGTTTGCGTCTCCAGCTGACGCGAACGTCGCTGCTCGACCACCCGCTGGAACGCCCGGGCGAGTTGCCCGACCTCGCCGAATTCGTGCGGCCATTCGACATCGGCCGAGGCGTCGTCGACCAGCAATCGCAATGCACGATGGGTCAAGCGCGAGATCGGCCGCGTGAGACTCCAGCCGAGCGCGCCGGCGAGTAGCGCGGCAGCCAGGCCGACGACCAGCGCCGTTTGCCAAACGTCTCGCCGCGCCTGGGCGAGCGGCTTGAGTGCGACGGCCGCGGGCTTGATGTGAACCAGCACCCAGCCCGACAGCGGAATCGCGCTCATCGAGACCAGATAGTCACCGTGCACGGCAGCCTCGCCGCGCGGGTCGAAGCTGTTATCGGCGGCCTGCCACTTCGCGAATGGCGCACGCAGACCAGGCTCGTCGTTGGCGCTGCCCATCACCCGCTCGACATCGGGGTGGGCGAGGATGGTGCCGTCGCGATCGAGCACCAGCACGTGATCGCCATTGCCACCCTTTTGTTCGGCAACGTTCGAAAACAGGTTGGCAGATCCGAGGGACAGGGCTCCGGCGATGACGCCGTCGATGCCGCCCGTGGGCGATTCCACCCGGGTAGCGACGACCACGATCGGCGTGCCCTTCACGCGCCCCTTCAGCGGCGCCGACACCACCGGACGCGGGCTTTTCATGGCATCGAGAAAGTAGGCGCGGTCACCGATCGCCGGCAGCTCTGTGCTGGTCTGGCCATTTTCAATGCGGGCGATCATGCGGCCGTCGGCAGAGGCCGCAAAGACATTGGTGAAGAGCGCGGCCATCACCGGACGCTCGAGCAGCATGCGCGACATGCTGGCGCTGCTTGCCCAGTCTTCGGTACGCGTGCGCTTGGCCACGGCGGTCAGCGTGAGTCGCAGCAGGTCGAGCTTGCTGCCGACCTGCGCCGCGATGCGTTCGCCGTCGTCGCGCTCGTTCTGCAGCAGCACCCGCTCGAGATCGGCCTCGGTCGTGCGCAAGGCCATGTGCGTGCTGGCGATCGCCGCCAGCATGGCGGTCGCGATCGCCATCGCGATGATCTTGAACTTGAGGGTCGCGAACCAGCGCAAGGCGTTCGCATGTCGAGCGATTCGCATGAGGTATTCAGAGCTCCGGCAGCTTCAATGCGCGCCTAGCCGAGTGCGGGCTGCGACGCCCGACGAGGATGCCAGCGCTGCCTGCCGCCGATCAGCCGATCAGCGCCGAAAAAGCCGCCTGTCTCGGCGCCTCATGCGCGCAGCAGACCTCGGGTCTCGATGAAGGCAACCACGTCGGCCAAGCCTGCCTTCGTTTTCAGGTTGCTCATCACGAAGGGCCGCAAGCCGTTCGGCGTGGTGCGCATGCGCGTGGCGTCGGCGGCCATCACGGCCAGATCGGCGCCCACGTAGGGCGCGAGATCGGTCTTGTTGATGACGAGCAGATCGCTCTTCGTGATGCCCGGCCCGCCCTTGCGAGGGATCTTCTCGCCGGCCGCCACGTCGATCACATAGATTGTCAGGTCGGACAGCTCGGGGCTGAAGGTCGCGGCCAGGTTGTCGCCACCGCTCTCGATGAAGACGATGTCGGCGTTCGGAAACTTTTCGAGCATGCGGTCGACCGCCTCGAGGTTGATCGACGCGTCTTCACGGATCGCGGTATGCGGGCAGCCGCCGGTTTCGACGCCCATGATCCGGTCGGCCTCGAGCGCGCCGGCAACCGTCAGCAAGCGCTGGTCTTCTTTGGTGTAGATGTCATTGGTGACGACAACCAGGTCATAGGTGTCGCGCATCGCCTTGCACAGCATCTCGACCAGCGTCGTCTTGCCCGAGCCGACCGGCCCGCCCACGCCGACCCGCAGCGGCGGCAGTTTGCGGCTGCGGTTGGCGATGTGGTGCAGTGGCGTGGTCACAGTTGAATTCATCTTGGGCCCCGAGCGGCATGCCGAAGGCGTGTCCGCATGAAGAAGTTATCGATCATTCTTGTGCTTTCGAAGTGGTGAGCAGCGGCAACTCGGCGGGACAGCGGGTGGCGTCGCGATCGATCGCCTTGGTTTTTTTGTCAAGCGCGGCGGCAACACCCTGCTGAATTCTCTTGTCGCGCGTCTCGGGTTTAACCGCATCGTCGATCCGGCGAACGATGAAGTTGCGTCTGCCTGGCGGCAGGGACCCAAAGGCATCTGCCGCGCCATTGACCAGCGGCGCGCACATCAGGTCTTCCGGGATCACCACGTCGGCGCGGTCAAGCACGGTGATTTGCACCCGAACGCGATCGCCGGTCTTCGTGTTCGTCTGTCGGCGCACCGCTGCCTTGATGCGAATCCAGTGCCGGCCGCCCCCAATTGGAAACAGACTCACTTGAAAGGGCGCCGAGTCGTTTACGCGCGCCATTACCAACACGGGGCCCTTCGTTCCCAGAGCCTCGGTAGTGTTCGCAGGCACGGCAACGGCGCAGTAGTCCATACCTTCCGCCCAGTCTTGCAAAACGGCTTGAAACGACAGTTTTCGTCCTGCGGCTGAAGAAGTTTTCATGTTCGAACGGTTTGAGAACGTTTGAAGTCGACCGGCCCCGTGGGAAACGGCGATGGCATTGGCGGCCGAGTCGACTTCACGACGCCGCTCGCAACAAGTCGACGTAAGCCCCGGCGACTAGCTGCGAACGCTGGATCTGCAGGCGCGCGAGCAGCGCATCCGCAACGGCCACGCCGTCGTTCGCCGATTCACCGTCGTGCAACACCACCTCGAGTTCGAGAAAGTCACCCAGGCCCTCGACCCGGTCGAGGTGCAGGCGGGTGCGGCCGGCCATCAGCAGCGTGCGCGTTTTGATAACCCGGCCGTAGGCGCCCAGCGCGCGCGAGAGCGTGGTGCGCAGCGCATCGGCGTCGGCCACCGATGCGATCGAATAGTCGGAAGTCTTGGGCCCACTGGCATCGGGGCGGGCATAGGCGATCAACTCACTGCTGCCACCCTCGAAGACTCGCAGCTTGAGGCGGCCGGTAGCGCACGTGAAGAAGGTGTCGTCTTGCGCAATCAGCTCGGGCGGGCTGTCGGCGCAGGCGAGGGCAAGAGGCAGCAAGGCTTCGACGCTGGCGATGCGGGCCTTGATCTCGACGTTGCGTGCCATGTGCGTACTCAGATGTGTTCAGGAGTATTCAGGAGCGAAAGAGCCGCGAGTATTGCGTTTCGTGCTGCGACGACACGATCGCCAGCATCGGCGCAAAGGCCTGTCGCTCGCCGGCCGCCAATGTGGCGGCGCGATCGACCGCCGCCGGAATCTCGTCGACCAGAAGCGCCAGGATGCGTTGCCCCGCGCTTTGCCCGAGCGGCACCGCTTTCAGTGCGGCCTGCACCATGTTTTCGGCCCAGCCGAAAGCGAATGCGAGCAGCGCCTCGCGCTGCGGCGCACCGGTCTCGGCCGCGGCGAGGGCGAATGCCACCGGCCAGCTCGGCGCGGGCTTGAGTGCTTTCAAGGCCTCGGCTTTCGGCGAAGCCGCCGCGGAGGTGTTCTTCAGCCATTCGACGAGAGAGCGACCCATCTGCGCTGTTTGCTGGCGCAACTCGGCGGTCTCGCGCGTGACATGCAGCCAGGTGTTGAGCTCGTCGATGGCGGCGGTGTCATCGCGTCGCCAGGCTGCGAAGGCCTTGGCCACCACGGCCAACTCGCTGCGTGCCAGGCCGAGTTGCAGCTGGTCGCACAACCATTCGCCGGCACGTGCTTCGTCATCGACGATGCCGGCTTCGACCGCGGCCTCCAGGCCTTCGGAATAGCTGAAGCCGCCGACCGGCAAAGCCGGTGAGGCGAGTTGCATCAACTGCAGCAGCTGGCGCGCCGTAGCCGGCCGGGGAGTGCGAAGCACGCGCGGCATCGGTGCCTCAGTGCGGGTGATCGTGATTGTGATCGTGATCGTGATCGTGATCGTGATCGTGATCGTGGCCCGCATGGCCGGCGTGGCCCGCGTGGCCGGCGTGCGCGCGGCCACCCGCTGCATACGCACCGGCCTCGGGCTCGAAGGCAGCGTTCGCTTCGGTGACGATCAAGTGCATCTGCCGCAACATGTCGGCGAGCACGTGGTCGGGTTCGAGTTGCAGGTAGTCGGACTTGACCTCGAGCTGCACATGTCGGTTGCCGAGGTGATAAGCCGCGCGCATCAAGTCGAGCGAGGTTGCGTGCTCAACGCAGGCGCGCACCACCAGCACGGGTTGCGCTGCGGCGACCACCTGCACCAACGAGCCGTCTTCGGCCACCAGCACGTCGCCGCCACGCACCACAGTGCCGCGCGGCAAGAAGACGCCCAACGTGCGACCGACCGAATCGGTCGCGTCGAAGCGGCTTTTCTGCCGCGTGTCCCAGTCGAGTTCGACCCTGCTTGCGCGCTTCACGAGAGCGGGTGCGAGGCCGCGGGCTTGTGGAATCAGTTTGCTGGTCGGGAGCATGGTGGGTTCGGGCTGGGTCGGCTGGCAAGGTGCCGGGTGACTTTAGCGCGGGCTGCATGCGAACTCGCCGCCACGGCAACCACCGCACGCTTCGCAAAGACCCTGGGCGGCTCGTGGCGACGACGGGGCTGTGGTGCTCGAAGAACACGCTGCTCGCATTCGCAGGGGGGTGCGCAAATGACACCCGGCCGGTTGGTGCGTGGCGCGTGCTCGCGCCGGTCGGAGTTTTTAAGCTCCGCTCTGTCCTCGCTCTCGTGGCATGGGACATGGGCATGTCCGAATCACCAATTAAAGGAAGAGCATGAAAAAAATCGCACTCGTGGCAGCCCTGGCTGCCATCTCCGGCGGCGCTTACGCGCAGTCGTCCGTCACCCTGTTCGGCGTGGTCGACGAAGCTGCCCGCTACGTCAAGAACGGCAGCATTCATCAATACTCGCTCGCCAGCGGCGGCCTGAACACCAGCCGCCTCGGTTTTCGAGGTGTCGAAGACTTGGGCGATGGGCTGAAGGCCGGCTTCTGGCTCGAGTCGGGCTTCAACGCCGACAACGGCAGCAACTCGAACACGTCTAAGTTTTTTAACCGGCGCACCACAATCAGCTTGCTCGGCAGCTTCGGTGAAGTGCGTCTCGGCCGCGACTACACCCCAACCTACACCGGCTACGTCGACTACGACGTGTTCGGCGACAACGGCCTGGCCGCATCGAGCAAGTTCGACATCGGCCTCGGCCGCGCACGTGACACCGGCGCAGTGCCGACCGTGGCTGCGCCGCAGACCTACACCAGCAGCCAGGGCACGCGTGCCGACAACCAGATCGCGTACTTCTTGCCGACCAACCTCGGTGGCTTGTATGGCCGCGCTTCGGTTGCCGCAGGTGAAGGCACGGCGGGCAACAAGTACTACGGCGGTCGCCTCGGCTACGCCGCGGGCCCGTTCGACGTGTCGGGCTCTTACGGCCAGTACACGGTGGCGCCGCTCAATGGCCGAGACAAGTTCAAGGTCGCCGCAGGCGGTGCGTCGTACGACTTGGGCGTCGTTAAGTTGATGGGCTACTACACCCAGCAGAAGTTCGCGACACAGAAGATCGCGTCGTACAGCCTGGGCGCGTCTGTGCCGCTGGGGCTTGGCATCGTCAAGGCGGCCTACACCCACGCCAACCAGAGCGGCACCGACAACCTGACGGGCGCCAATCTCAACGGCAACGACGCCAACCAGCTCGCGGTCGGCTACGTCTACAACCTGTCGAAGCGCACTGCCGTTTACGGTACCGCGGCTTACCTGAAGAACAAGGGCAACGCGCAGTTCTCGCTCGCTTCGTCGGCCACATTGGCGGCGCCGAGCTTCGGCCAGAAGTCGACCGGCGGCGAAGTCGGCGTGCGTCACAGCTTCTGATCGCGATCTAACGTTTTCGGTGCCTGCGCACCGGGCTTGCCCGGGCGCTCGGTTGGCATCGATTCGAAGGCCGCACGGCGAAAGTCGTGCGGCCTTTTCAAATCGTTACCGACATTTCTTTACCCTGCATTTGCACAAATGCATGTTGCTGACATTTTGAAAAGTTGAATGACGAAAGCGTCATGGTCTCGCCACTCGGCGGTCATCCGCCGATTTCTATCGTTGCGGCTTCTGAACCAGTGACCGTGTGCGAAGCGCTTGGCTCGAAAGCAAGTTGTTCGTACCGCTCGCGCCACACCAGGAGCCGACATGCGCCGCCAAGACATTCAATTGCTCGCCCTTGCCCGCCAAGGCGACACCGCCGCCCGCTGCGAAGCCGGCCGCCGCTATTTGCTCGGTGCCGATGGCTTCCCGCAGCACACCGCGACCGGCCTCGATTATTTGAACCATGCCAACGTACGCGAGCTGCCGCAGGCGGCGCGCATCATCGCCGAGAGCCTCGCGCTCCAAGACCTATTGCAGCTTCAGCAGGAGCCGGCGCTGGCCAAGGCCGCCGCGGCCGGCAGCGCCTCGGCGCAGGTCAAGCTCGGGGTTTGGCTCAGTGTGCGTCACGGTCGCGTCGAAGAAGGCGCACGTTGGCTCGACAAGGCCGGCGCCGCGGGCCATGAAGCCGCCGTGCGTGCGATGGCGGCCTTGCGCCAGCCCGATGCCGAGGAGCCGATGACCGGCTTTTTGAATGCCTTGACAACCTCGGGTGACCTCGATGGCCCGCTGGTCGCCACCATCGCCGCACAGCAGGCGCTGGCAGGGCGTGACCCGAGCCGCCTCGCTGCCAGCTTGCGCACCGCGCTCGCGCTGACCGCCACGCTGACCGCCGAGCTCGCCGAACTCATCGCCGCTGCGGTGAAACTCGCTGAAGCCCACGCCAAGCCCCTCATCGGCATCGACCCGCAAGCCATCGAGACCGCGCTCGACATGCGCATCAACCGCGGCGACCGCGACGCCGCCTACGCGCTCGGGCGAGCACTTTGCGGTGTCGCCTGCGGCGTGCTGCAGCCCGAAAGCCTGGCTGCTGGTGCCAACATGCGCAAAGGTGTGGCGCTGCTGCTGCGCGCAGCCGATGGGGGTGTCGAAGAAGCCTGGTTGCACCTCTACCGCATGCACGGTGACCACCGGCACTCGGTCGCCAACCCACAGATGGCGCGCTTCTGCCTCGAGAAGGCCGCGCTCGGCGGCCAGACCGAAGCGCAGCGCAAGCTGGGCGCGCTGATGCTCCGCGCCTCCGACACCTTGGCCGACTCCGAGCAGGCGATCCAGTGGCTCTACCAGGCTGCGGAAGCGAGCGACCTCCATGCGAAGACGCTGCTGCAGTCGCTGGTGTTGCCGCTCGAGGGCGAGGAGGGCGCCGCCGAATCGGCGATCGAACTCGTGCGCCGCGACGACCCGTGGCTCGCCGTGCGAATGCAGCTCTCGCGAAATTTCGGCCTGACCAAACTCGAGGCGCTCTGCGTCGACCCGGCCGACGGTTTGCGGCCGTGGGGCTTGGTGGTCGGCAAGAACCCGTTCATCTCGCAGATTAGGCTGTCGGCCGCGCGCGCCATTCCCGCCATGAGCACGGCGGCGCTCGAGGCGGCGCGTCGCGCGGCGGCGTTCTTCGGCCAGTCGAGCCGCGACGCGCAAGCGTTCGAGGGCGACCTGCGCCGCCGCTCACTGCGCCAGCGCCGCGCGTTCGAGCGCCACGGCCTCGACGAGGCGATGTTCTTTGCCAACGCGACGTCGATGACGCTGGAGGCGCTGCGCCTTGGGCCGAAGTGGGCCTTCCGCGCGAAAGAGCCGCTGCAGCTGGCGCTCGCCGCCTGAGCTGCACTTCAAGCTGCCCCCAGCGGCGGGGGGGGGGGGGGGGGGGGCCGGGCGCCGGGCC
>JAYUWC010000226.1:0-4587 GCA_043753755.1 Rhizobacter sp. | reverse complement strand
CGCGCTCTACAGCGCCTTCGGCCAGCGCATCGTTTCGACCATCTTCACCGAGACCAACCAGTACCGCGTGATTCTCGAGGCGCAGGCCGGCGCCCTCGATGGTGCGCAAAGCCTGGGCAACCTCAACCTGATCGCCGCAGGCGGCACCGCGACCCCGCTCGCCGCGGTCGCCAGCATCGTCGAACAGCCGTCGCCGCTGCAGATCACGCACGTGGCGCAGTACCCGGCGAGCACGCTCAACTTCGACACCGCACCCGGCACCTCGCTCGGCAGCGCGGTCGACGCGATTCGCCAGGCCGCCAAAGAGATCGGCTTGCCGGCGAGCGTGACGATGACCTTTCTCGGCGCCTCGGGCGCGTACGAAAAATCGCTCTCGAACCAGCTCTGGCTGATCTTGGCGGCGGTGATCTGCGTCTACATCGTGCTCGGCGTGCTCTATGAAAGTTATGTGCACCCGCTGACGATTCTGTCGACGTTGCCCTCGGCCGGCGTCGGTGCGTTACTGGCACTGATGATCACCGGCAACGACCTCGGGGTGATCGGCGTCATCGGCATCATCTTGTTGATCGGCATCGTCAAGAAGAACGCAATCATGATGATCGACTTCGCGATCGACGCCGAGCGCGAGCAAGGCATGAGCGCGCGCGATGCCATCCACCAGGCTGCCTTGCTGCGATTCAGGCCCATCCTGATGACGACGCTCGCCGCGCTTTTCGCCGCGGTGCCGCTGATGCTGTCGTTCGGCGATGGCGCTGAGTTGCGGCGGCCGTTGGGGTTGGCCATCTTCGGGGGCTTGGTCGTGAGTCAGTTGTTGACGCTGTTCACGACGCCGGTAATTTATTTGGCTTTTGATCGGTTGGGTTCTCGCTTGCGTGGGTCGTCAGCTTCTGTGTCGGGGGTTGCTGCGCGATGAGCGGTTGCGTATCGCGGCCGGTGGCTTTTGGCGGGGGCTCATGCTGTGGCGGTCGATGCTGCGCATCGACTGCGCTCCGGTGCTCGACACGAGGTCGCGCCGCTGAACTCGCTGCGTTCGCTTCGCTCTCTCTGCTCAAACAAACGCGGCGAGTCAGTTTACGAAGCGCGCTGCGCGCGCCGACCTCGTGCCTGCGCTCCTTACCGCCACAGAAATCGCCCCCGCCAAAAACCACCTGCCGCGAAACCAATCATGGGTGGCAGTTCGACAAAGAGCCAATGCCCCCGGACGAAGCGCGCCGTTTTTTCCTAACCTGCCACCTCGGTTTCAGCAAAGGCGCGTGGGCGCTGGGCAGTGCGCTTCGCGGGAGGCGCCGAGGAGCGCAGGGCTTGCGGCCGCGCGCGGAGCGCGCGTCGTTGCCTGACTCGCCGCGTCTGTTTGAGTGGAGAGAGCGAAGCGAACGCAGCGAGTTCAGCGGCGGGCCGCGAGACCGAGCACCGCAGGGAAGTCGATGCGCAGCATCGACCGCCGAGGCGAAGCGCACTGCCCAACGCCCACGCGCTTTTGCCGCGCGCCACGACCACGCCCGCCACAGCAACGCACCGAACAACGACGCACCGAACATTGACGCACGCCGCAGGCCGCTGACATGAACCTGTCGGCCCCCTTCGTCCGCCGCCCCATCGGCACGGTGCTTCTCACCGTCGGCATCGCGCTGGCCGGCATCGGTGCGTTCTTCGCGCTGCCGGTTTCACCTCTGCCGCAGATCGACTTTCCGGTCATCTCGGTCAGCGCCAACATCCCTGGTGCGAGCCCCGACACGATGGCCACGAGCGTGGCCACGCCACTCGAGCGGCGGCTCGCAACGATTGCCGGCGTCAACGAGATCACCTCGCAGAGCAGCGTCGGCTCGACCCGGGTCACGCTGCAGTTCGACCTCAGCCGCAACATCGACGGCGCCGCGCGCGAGGTGCAGGCGGCCATCAACGCGAGCCGGGCCGACCTGCCGTCGACCCTGCGCAGCAATCCGACCTACCGCAAGATCAACCCGACCTCGGCGCCGGTCATCATCCTGGCGCTGACCTCGAAGACCAAGACGCCAGGGCAGATTTACGAGGCGGTCTCCAACCTCGTCATCCAGCGGCTTTCGCAGGTCGATGGGGTCGGCGATGTCGAGATCGGCGGCGGCTCGCTGCCGGCGGTGCGGGTCGAGTTGCTGCCGTTCGCACTCAACAAATACGGCATCGGCACCGAAGACGTTCGGGCCGCCATTCAAGCGGCCAATGCGAACCGGCCCAAAGGCAGCGTTCAGGGCGAAGGGCGCCGGCTGCAGATCTACACCCAGACGCCGGCGTTGAAGGCAAGCGACTACGCACCCATGGTTGTTGCGTGGCGCAACGGCGCGGCAGTGCGGCTCGACGACGTGGCCGAGGTGGTCGACGGGGTCGAGAACAACCAGACGCTGGGCCTCTTCAACGGCCAGCCGGCGATCGTCGTGCTCATCACACGCCAGCCGGCGGCCAACGTGATCGCCACCGTCGACGGCGTGCGCGCGCTGCTGCCCGAATTGCGCGCGCAGCTGCCGGGTGACGTGACACTCGATGTGGCCTCCGACGCCACCTCGTCAATCCGCAGCTCGCTCCGCGAGGTCGAGATCACGCTGGTGATTTCGGTGGTGTTGGTGGTGCTGGTGGTGAGCCTGTTTTTGCGCAGCGTGCGCGCGACCATCGTGCCGGCGGTGGCGACCGTGGTCGCGTTGCTCGGCACCTTCGGCGTGATGTATTTGCTGGGTTTCTCGCTCAACAATTTGAGCCTGATGGCGTTGACGGTCGCCACCGGCTTCGTCGTCGACGATGCGATCGTCGTTCTGGAAAACACCAGCCGTCATATCGAAGCCGGCATGTCGCGCATGGAGGCGGCCTTGCTGGGCGCGAAAGAGGTCGGCTTCACGGTGCTTTCGATCAGCCTCTCGCTGGTCGCGGTGTTCATCCCGCTCTTGTTCATGGGCGGGCAACCGGGGCGGCTGTTTCGCGAATTCGCGGTGACGCTCTCGGCCGCGGTGTTGATCTCGCTCGTGATCTCGCTCACCACCACGCCGATGATGTGCGCGTGGTTGTTGAAGCCGCGCGGCGCACACGGCAAGCCGCCAAGTCGCGCGGTGGCCGCGTTGGCCCACGGTGCCGAGCGCGGCTACCAGTGGGTGCTCGCCGGCTATGCGCGCAGCCTCGACTGGGCGCTCGCGAGCAAGGCGCTGGTGATGCTGATCTTGCTCGCAGTGGTGGCGCTGAACGTCTACCTCTATGCGGCTGTGCCCAAGGGCTTCTTCCCGCAACAAGACAGCGGCCAGCTCAACGGCGGGCTGCGCGCCGATCAGAGCATCTCGACCAAAGAAATGGGTCGCAAGCTGCGCCAGGTGGTCGATATCGTGCGCGGCGATGCGGCCGTCGACACCGTGGTCGGCTTCACCGGCGGCGGGCGCGCGGGCGGTGGCTTCATGTTCGTCAACCTCAAGCCGCTCGGCAAGGGCCGCAGCGAAACCGGCAGCGCGGTGATCGCGCG
Organism: Rhizobacter sp.; assembly: GCA_043753755.1. Lineage (GTDB taxonomy): Bacteria > Pseudomonadota > Gammaproteobacteria > Burkholderiales > Burkholderiaceae_C > LMDS01. The sequence goes on along the minus strand of JAYUWC010000226.1, from coordinate 1,115 downwards.
GCTGCGGCCGCAACTCGCCAAGGTGACCGGCCTGCAGGTGTTTCTCGGCACGGTGCAAGACGTGCGTTCGGGCGGCAGGCAGAGCAACTCGACCTACCAGTACACGCTCAAGAGCGACAGCCTCAAAGACATGCGCAGCTGGGCCCTGAAGCTCGCGAGCGAGATGAAGCAATCGAGCGTGCTGACCGATGTCGACACCGACCAGCAAGAAAACGGCGTGCAGACCAATGTGCGCATCGACCGCGACAGCGCCGCGCGCCTCGGCATCAGCTCGAGCGCAGTCGACGCCGCGCTCTACAACGCCTTCGGCCAGCGCCAGGTCGCGACCCTCTACACCGAGCTGAACCAGTACCACGTGGTGATGGAATGGGCCCCGCCCTACACCCGAAGCCCGAACGCGCTGGACGACATTTACGCCACGTCGAAGAGTGCGACTGCGACTGCGACTGCGAGTGCGACTGCGACTGCGACCGCGAGCGCAAGCGCAAGCACCGGCACATCGAGCGCGAGCACGAGCACGACGACCACCGTCTCGGCCAATCCCGGCCTCAAGGGCGCGTCGACCGGCCAGGTGCTCGCCAACAAGATGACGAGTCTGGTGCCGCTCTCGAGCATCGCCACGTTCACCGAAGGTTCGGTGGCCACGTCCGTGAACCACCAAGACGGCGAGCTGGCCACGACCATCTCGTTCAACCTCGCCGAGGGCAAGAGCCTCGCCGACGCGCGCGCCGCGATTGCCACCGCCGAGGCCGACATCGGCATGCCGACCAACGTGCGCGGCGCCTTCGCCGGCTCGGCCGCGAGTGCCACCGAATCGCAGGCGCAGCAACCGCTGTTGATCCTCGCGGCGCTGGTCGTGATCTACATCGTGCTCGGCATCCTGTACGAAAGCCTGGTGCACCCGATCACGGTGCTATCGACGCTGCCTTCGGCCGGCGTGGGCGCGGTGTTGGCGCTGCTGATGTTTCGCATGGAGTTTTCGTTGATCGCGCTGGTCGGCGTGTTTCTATTGATCGGCATCGTCAAGAAAAACGCGATTCTCATCATCGACTTCGCGCTCGAGGCCGAGCGCGGCCGCGGCCTGAGCGCGCTCGAGACGGTGCGCGAGGCCTGCC
>JAYUWC010000225.1:0-13865 GCA_043753755.1 Rhizobacter sp. | reverse complement strand
GGGAGCTTGCGGCCCTTGAGCTTGGCGACGGCGGCTTGCGCGAGCGGGTCGTCGGCGGGGGCTTCTTCGGCATAGAACGCGTCGCGGTAGTTCGGGTTCTTCTCGAAGCTGATGCGCGAGCTGCGGCGCCATTCGGCAAGGCGAAACGGGCCGGTGCCGACCGGGTGCTCCATGATCTTGTCGCCGTACATCTCGACCACCTCGCGCGCGACCGCGCCGACCAGAGACGGGTCGGTCAACTGGTCGACGAAGCGGGGCGTGGGCTGCGCGAGCTCGATGCGCAGCGTGTAGCGGTCGATCGCCTTCAGGCCTTCGGCCGGCGTGTCGTAGTCGAACGGCTTCTTGCCTTTGATGGCCGACTCGCGGAGTGCATCGAGGCCGAGCATCTTGTTGTTCTGCAGGCCCGAGAGCTTGCCGCTTTTCCAGCGCGGGTCGAAATGGCGCTTGATCGCGTAGACGTAGTCCTCGGCGACGAGCTCGCGCTTCTTGCCGTTGAACGCCGGATCGTCGGCAAAGAAGATGCCCGGCCTGATGCGCACCGTGAAGGTCGTGAAGTCGGCCGAGACCTCCGGCAGCGCGGCCGCGGTGTTCGGGCGAATGCGTACCGGGCGCGCCAGGAATTCGAACGCGTACGGTGCGTCGAACATGTTGGCGACGAGCGTGTTCGAGTACAGATCGGTGACCTGCGCCGGATCGAACCCGGTTTCGGCGATGCGCATCGCATAGCGCAGCACCTTCTGCGGCGCGCCGGCCGGCGCGCTCGCCGGCTGCGCCGCGACGCTCGCCGCCAGCCCGAAGCCCAGCACCGCGGCACAGCCGCGCAAGAAAACAGAGCGGCGCGGCGCGACGTCGCGAGAGGGCATGAGAGGCGTTCCTTGTGGGATCACGGTGGAGGCCCGGTCCGGCGGTTGGCGCGGAAGGGCCGGGGCAGGGATTCGTGTTGGACGCGGGAGTCTAGGCGCGGCGCCGGGCGATCAGACACGGTGCAAGCACCAGGGTTCCAGCGCCAAGGGCGTGCGACACGCGAATGGCGTGCCCGGCGCGCCGAACGGCGGCCCTGCAAACGAAAGAGGGCAAACGCGGGGGAAGCCAGCCCCGCGCAGGCCCTAGACTCGCGTCCGCTCGCACCTCGCCTCCGCCCGCCACGCCACGAGCGCGGGCGGCGTGCGCGGTGCCCCGATCTGACTTGGATGAGGAGTGTGTTGAGCCATGGCGGCCTATCTGATCCGACGCCTGTGGCAGATGATCCCGACATTGTTCGGCGTCGTGCTGCTGGTGTTCCTGTTGTTCAAAGCTTTCGGCGGCGACCCCGCTGAAATTCTCGGCGGCCTCAACGCCACCCAGGCCCAGGTCGACGCGATCCGCCAGCAGCTCGGGCTGAACGAACCGCTGTGGACGCAGTTCGGCATCTTCCTCAAGCAGATCGTCACGTTCGACTGGGGAAAAAGCTGGGCGACCAACGAAGCCGTCAGCAACCTCTTCGCGACGCGCCTGCCGGCCACGCTGACGGTGATGGTGCCGATCCTGGTCCTCGACACACTGCTCGCCATTCCTTTCGCGATGGGCGTGGCCTATGTACGCGGCTCGCTGACCGACCGCGCGATCATGGTGCTGACGACGATCGCGCTCTCGATCTCGTTCCTGGTCTACGTGATCGTCGGCCAGTACGTGTTCGCGTTCCAGCTCGGGCTGTTCCCGGTGCAGGGCTGGAGCGACAGCGTCTGGACCAACCTGACCACCTACGCGCCGCTGCCGGTGCTGCTGGCGGTCGCGGTCTCGCTGGCGCCGACCACGCGCCTCTACCGCACCTTTTTCCTCGACGAGATCGGCCACGACTACGTGCGCACCGCGCGTGCCAAGGGCCTGACCGAGCCGGTGATCCTGATGAAGCACGTGCTGCGCAACGCGATGATCCCGATCCTGACGAACGTGGCGGTGAGCCTGCCGGGCATCTTCGTCGGCTCGTTCCTGATCGAAGTCTTCTTCTCGATCCCGGGCCTCGGTCGTGAAATTCTTCTCGCGGTGAACCGCAGCGACTATCCCGTCATTCAAGCGTTCGCGATCTACATCGCGGTGATCACGATGGTGGTCAACCTGCTGACCGACATCTTGTACAAACTGGTCGACCCGCGCGTGGTGCTGAAATGAGTTCGGTTCTCGTGAGTCCGCAACTGACGCCGAGCATGACGCGCGGCAAGGGCGTGTGGGCCGCGGCGGCCACGCGTTTCAAGACCGACCACGTCGGCATGGCCTCGCTCGTGATCGTCGTGGTGTTCTTGCTCGTCGTGCTCGCAGCCGGCCTTGGCCTGGTCGCGGCCGACTGGCAAACCGAGCGCGGCGTGCCCGATGCGCCGCCGACCTTCATGGGCCCGGCCGCCAAGACCGAGAGCATCGCGGTCGCAGCGCCGACCGGCCCCAATGTCGACATCTCGGCGGTCGACCCGCTCGCGCCGCGCTACAGGGAATGGGCCGAGGCGGCCAAGAAATACCAGACGAAAGAAACCGTGAAGGCCGACACCTTGCCGTTCGGCGGCGACCGGCTCGGCCGCGACGTGCTCGCGAAGGCGATCAAGGGCGCGCAGGTGTCGATCTTGGTCGGCGTTTCGGCGGCCGTGCTGGCCACCATCATCGGCACGCTGCTCGGCGCCGTGGCAGGCTTCTTCGGCGGCCGGGCCGGCGACTTGCTCGAGTGGGCCTACAACGTTTTCACCGCGATCCCGAGCATCTTGCTGATCTTCGCGTTCGCGGCGGTGTTCGGGCGCGGCATCGGCTCGGTCGTGCTGATCCTCGGGCTCGCCGGCTGGACCGGTATCTACCGGCTCGTGCGCGCCGAGTTCATCAAGCACGCGAACCGCGACTACGTGCGCGCCGCCGAAGCGATCGGCGCGAGCGCGAGTGCGCGCATGTTCAGGCACATCCTGCCCAACGTGAGCCACGTGGTGCTGGTGCAGTTGTCGATCCTGGTGGTCGCCTTCATCAAGTCGGAGGTGATCCTTTCGTACCTCGGGCTGGGTGTGGGCGTTGACCAGGTTTCGTGGGGCACCATGCTCTCTGAGGCGCAAAGCGAGCTGATCCTCGGCCACTGGTGGCAGCTCGCCGCGGCGACGTTTTTGATGGCGGTGTTCATCACCGCGTTCTCGCTGATGACCGATGCGTTGCGCGATGCGCTCGATCCGAAGCTGCGCGGGCTGGAATGACATGGACAAGAGCGCAATGCTGTTGAGCATCAAGGATTTGCGTGTCGCCTTCCGCACCGGCAAGGTCGGCGGCGTGGTGCAACGCTTCGAGGCCGTGGGCCGCGGCGGCGCGGGCGTCAGCTTCGACGTGCCCGACAACACCACCGTCGCACTCGTCGGCGAATCAGGGTCGGGCAAGAGCGTGACGGCGATGTCGATCCTCAACTTGCTGCCCGACAACGCCGAGCGAAGCGGCGCGATCACGTTCTCGGGCCGCGACATGCTCGCCGCAAAGATGAGCGAATTGCAGAAGCTGCGCGGCAAGGAGATCGCCTGCGTCTTCCAGGACCCGATGACGTCGCTGAACCCGGTGTTCACCTGCGGCCAACAAATCTGCGAGCCGCTGATGAAGCACCTCGGGCTGAATGCACGCGATGCGATGAAGCGTGCGGAGGCGCTGCTCGTCGAGGTCGGCATGCCCGAGCCGAAGCGGCGCCTCTCGGCCTTCCCGCACCAGCTGTCGGGCGGCCAGCAGCAGCGTGTGATGATCGCGATGGCGCTCGCCTGCGAGCCCAAACTTTTGATCGCCGACGAGCCGACCACCGCGCTCGATGTGACCATCCAGCGCCAGATCATGGAGCTGCTCGCCGGGCTGAAAGCGAAGTACCGGATGAGCATGCTGTTCATCAGCCACGACCTCGGCGTGGTCGGCGAAATCGCCGACCACGTGGTCGTTATGCGGGCTGGCACGGTGCGCGAGCAGGCGCCTGTGGCCACCATCTTCGCCGACCCGAAAGACGCGTACACGAAGGCGCTGCTCGCGTGCCGGCCAACGCTGGCGCAACGCAGCGCGCGGCTGATGTCGATCGACGACCACGTGGCCGGCGTCGCCTATCGCGAGGTGCCGGCCGCGCCGAAAGACCCGAATGCGCGCGTCATCATCGAAGCACACGCGCTGACCAAGAGCTTCTGGCTGCACAGCGGCGTGTTCGGCCGCAAGGAATTCCGCGCCGTCAAAGGCGCCACTTTCAAGCTGCGCCAGGGCCACACTCTTGGCGTGGTCGGCGAATCGGGCTCGGGCAAGACGACGATGGGTCTCGCGCTGTTGCGCCTGCACGAGCCGAGCGGCGGGCCGGTCGGCGGCAGCGTGACCTTCGACGGCATCGACCTGCTCGCGCTCAACAAGGGCGAGATGCTGCCGATGCGCAAGCGCATTCAGGTCGTGTTTCAGAACCCGTATGCCTCGCTCAACCCACGCTTCACGGTCGGGCAGACGCTGGTCGAGCCGATGACGATTCACGGCGTCGGCAAGTCGGCCGAAGAGCGCGATGCCCGGGCCCGTGCGCTGCTGGTCAAGGTCGGCCTGACCGAAGCCGCGATGGACAACTACCCGCACGAGTTTTCGGGCGGCCAGCGGCAACGCGTCGCGATCGCCCGCTGCCTCACGCTGGCCCCCGAGGTGCTGGTGCTCGATGAAGCCGTGAGCGCGCTCGATGTCTCGGTGCAGGCGCAGGTGCTCAACCTGCTGAAAGACCTGCAGGACGAATTGGGCCTTGCCTACATCTTCATCAGCCACGACCTGGCCGTGGTGCGTTTCATGGCCGATGAGGTCATGGTGATGAAAGACGGCGAGGTGATCGAGCAAGCCGACGTCGCGCAGATCCTCGATGCACCGCAGCAGGAGTACACGCGGCGGCTGCTGGGCGCGATCCCGCGGGGGTACGTGGCAGCCGCTTGATTGGCGCGAGGGCGAGGGCTGGCGATCGGCACGAACCGCGTGGGCGAGAGCACCCTGTTCAATGCCTTCGGCTTCGTGGCCGACTGCCTGTCCACCGACGTGGAGACGGCGTGCGACGCCAAGCAGCGCGGCGGCTTCGAGCGCATGCGCTCGTTGGGCACGACCGAGCCCATTCAGTTCGAGATTTACTACCGCGAAGCCGCAGGCGAACGGCCCATCAGCTACGAGTTGGCCACCAACCTCGATACGAGTGGCCGGCCCCTCGTGGAGTCCGAAGTGTCGAAGCAGCGCCTGAAAGGACACAGAAACACGGCCGGCCGCACCCGTTCCTGCGTTTGCACCACGGCAAGGGCAAGGTCTGGGCCGGCAAAGAGGCCGTGGAAGGCGGATGGCGAAGAAGCTCAACCCAGCCGCGGTGTTCTGCGCCGACCGCAACCGCTACGACACGATGCTGGGCGTGGCAGACGCCGGCACTGACGACGGGCTGGAGCAGTGGTGCACCTATGTGCTGACCGGCGTGCGCGACGAGTTGAACAAGGTGGACCGCTTGACCGACTACGCCCACCTGCAAGCCAAGGTGCTCCTGCCCGCGGTGGCCTTCGCCCGCGAGCGGCAGAACATCACTGCGCAAGAAGAGGCGGTGCTGGCCACCACCATCAAGGCGGGCGTGGTGAAGGCCGGCGACCTCGAAGCCGTGTTGCCGGGCCTGAACGCCAACCAGCGCACCTACCAGATACGCAAGCTGGTGGAGGGCGGCATGTTGCAACCCATCAAGGCCGGCGCGCGCCAATACAGCATCGGCTTCAGCCACAACATGCTGCTGCGCGGCGTGGTGCGTGCGCTCACGCACGAGGGCTTTGTCCCGGCGGCACTGGCAGCACCTGAAGCGGCGGCAGGAGATCGCGCATGAACAACGTGAGCGAACACTAGCGCGCCACGCAAGACAGCGTGACCGCATCGGGTCGACCAAACCGGTCACGCCCGTAACACTTCAATGACAGGTTCCGTCGCATTCCGCTCGCGACCATTCGATTGCGCGTCAAATTTTGTCCGGCCCCGTGCAGACATCACGACAAACGGCATGGCACAGACGTTGCGCTCGAGAAGCTCACAGCACCCGCGACGCGGCTCGAGCCGCGCTGGGGCAAGCACTCACAAGGATGTCGTTGCCATGCCGCTGAACCGAGTCGTGAAATCTTCCACACCGCGCCGCGCGCGGCCTGCGAATCCGAGTTGCCGTGGTGGTGCATCGTCGGTGCTGAGGTTGACCCAACCAGCGGCACCGCGTTTGCCGACGGCCTTCGAACTGTCGGGCTGGATGAGCCAGGCCGCCAGCGTCCTGATGCCGGTGACCGGCCCACACTTCGACATCGGCGCTTCGCGTACCGGTGCAATTTGATGAACGCGTCGCACGCCCCCAATCCACGTCAAGGCGCGAGCGCCGTGTTGGCCAGGCGCCAGCCACCAACGCCATCGGTAGCGTCGCAGACTGCGGCATCCGGCTCGCCGTTTCGCGTGTTGCAAACCAGCGGCGCGCCGGCTCAGCTGTCGCTGTTCTTGCGGCCGGTCGCGGCAGCGCGCCGTTGAACCTTTTTTGCGGACGCAACTAGCGTCCTGAGGGAAGCGGGCAGGCCGGCGCGAAGTCGAGAGCGAGCCCCGGCGAATCACTGTCCCGCTTCCTTTCTTTTATTCCTCTGACCGATCTGCGCAGTGCGTTGCCGCACACCGGCCAGTGCCCGCTACGGCGCGGCGCCCGGCGCCACCAGGCCCATTTCGCGCAGCACGTCGGCCACCAGCTCGAGCCGGACGACCGGGCTCTCGATGGTCATGAAACGCTGCCTGACGTCGACCGCCAGCGGCAGCACCTCGCACCAGCGGTTGGCGAGCCAGCCGCAGTCGTCCCACCGATAAGGTCGGCGCCAAGGCAACTCGGCCCGCGCTTCGGGGTCGTCCTTGCGCTCGGCTTCGGCATCACGAATCAACGCACGCAGCGCCTCGCGGGCGATCGCCAAGTCATCGGGCACGGCAACCTCGGTGTCATCGGCGATCGGCTCGGCATCGCCAACCCAAAGGCCGAACTTTTGCCGCGCGCTGCGCAGCAGGCGAAAACGGTGCGTGCCAGTGCACCGCACGATCAACAAGCCGGGATGCGGGTTTTGCAACTCGTCGATCCGGGCGAGCGTGCCGATCGGGTGAAACACTTCGGCCGCGAAAGCCTCGCCGCCGGCCTCGGCAGGTGGCCGCTGAACCTCGCTGCCGGTACTCAGGCAGACCACGCCGAAAGGCAGGCCTTCGCGGTGGCGCCGGGCGATCATTTCGAGGTAGCGCACCTCGAAAATCTGCAGCGGCAGCAAGCCGTCGGGAAAGAGCACGCTCCGCAGCGGGAAAAGCGGCAGCTGCATCAAGGCGTCGGTGGTGGCTTTCATCGGGCCGATGCTATGCGGGCGTCGATGCCCGCACCTGCCGGGCCGTCTTGCGATGCGGTGGGCTCGTGCGATGGGCCGGCAGCGCCCGGCCCGTGAGCGGTCGAATGGTGTAATTGCGCGGCGCGCGACGGGCCGGCTCCTCGCCGCTTCCTTTTCTCGCTTCCTTTTCCCGCTTCCGCTCCCCGAGTCGCATGACCGAGACCTCTACCGATCGCTGCCGCTCGCGCCTTGCCTCGGCGCCTGTCCTCCTTGCGTTGCTGGCGGTGTGGCTGCTGTTCACGCTCGGTCTGCGCCCGCTCCTTTTGCCTGACGAAGGCCGCTACGCCGAGGTTGCCCGCGCGATGTGGCATGGCGACTGGCTCGTGCCCGCGCTCGACGGGCTGCCCTTCTTTCACAAGCCGCCGCTGTTCTACTGGCTCGACATCGCGGCCATGCAGGCGGTGGGCGCAAACCAGTTCAGCGCCCGCTTCGGGTCGGCCGCCGGCGCGTGGCTGATGGGCGCGGCACTGTTTCTCGCGATGCGGCGCTGGCACGGTGAGCGCACCGCGCGCGTCGCGCTCGGCGTGCTCGCGACGACGCCGTTCTTCTTCGTCGGCGGGCAATATGCGAATCACGACATGCTGGTCGGCGGGCTGATCACCGCCGCCGTGCTCGCGCTCGCCCGTGCGGTCGAGCCGGGCGGCCCGGCGCAGGGCGAGGCGCCTCGAGACCGTCACGCCGCACCGCCACATGTCGACCTGCGCTGGCTCGTGGCCGGCTGGGTGCTGTGCGCGCTCGCGCTGCTGGCCAAGGGCTTGATCGGCATCGTGCTGCCGGCGCTGGTGATCGGCCCGTGGCTGCTGGCGCAAGGCCGGTGGCGGCAGATGCTGAAGCTGCTGCACCCGCTGGCGATCGTTGCGTTCGCGGTCGTGGGGTTGCCGTGGTTCGTGGCGATGCAATCGCGCTTTCCGGGCTTCTTCGACTACTTCGTGATGGAGCAGCACTTTCGCCGCTTCGCCCAGTCGACCTTCAACAACGTGCACGGGCCGTGGTTTTTCATCGCGGTGATGCCGCTGGCGACCCTGCCGTGGAGCCTGTGGCTGCCGGCTGCCGTGCGCCGTGCGTGGGCCGAGCGTGACGGGGTGGCGGGCCTGTATGCATGGTGGGTACTGGCCGTCGTCGGGTTCTTCTCGCTGCCAAGCTCCAAGCTGGTCGGCTACGCGCTGCCGGCTCTCGCGCCGTGGTGCGCGCTGCTCGGTGTGGCGGTGGCCGCCGGCCCGGCTCGGCGGCGGCTGGCGGTGATGGCGGCGGCAGCGGCGTCTTGTCTGGCGATCGTCGGCATCGCGGCCTGGAAGGCGCCGCATTCGAACAAGCCGCTCGGCCTCGCGCTCGGCGCAGCGGTAACGCCGGCCGACGCGGTGGTGATGGTCGACGAGTACCTGTACGACGTGCCGTTCTATGCGCAGCTGACGCGCCCGGTGGTGATCGTCGGCGACTGGGCCGACCCCGAGATCCCACGCCGCGACAACTGGCGCAAGGAGATGTCGGACGCGGCGCGCTTCGACAAGCCACAGGCCGCGTCACTGCTGCGGCCGCCGGCTGAGATCGCCACCTTTGCCTGCCGCGTTGGCAGCGGCAATGGCAGCGGCAGCGGCAATGGCAATGGCAATGGCACTGGCACTGGCACTGGCAGCGGCACTGGCACCAGCCCTGGCCCTAATCCCGGCGGCGAAGCGGTCTGGTTCATCGTGTCGCCCGCGAAAAGGGTCGCTGTCAGCGGCCAACCGGGCGCCGCTCGGGTGTTCGCCGACGAGCGCACCGAACTCTGGCGTGTGCCCATGCGGGTGTGCCCGTGAGCGCACTCCGCCGTTTTGCAACGCGGCCTCGATGAGCCGTTTTGCGCGCTATGCGCTGGTCGGCGGGGTCGCCACCGCGGCGCACTACCTGACGCTCGCCGCCATCGTCGAACTCGTGCACTGGCCGGCGTGGTGGGGCTCGGGGTTGGGTGCGGCTGTCGGTGCGCAGGTGGCCTATGCCGGCAACCGCGCGTTCACTTTTGCGCACCGCGGCGATGTGCGCGCCTCTTGGCCTCGCTTCATGGTGACGGCGCTCGTCGGCGCGCTGCTCGGCATGGCGATCGTGGCGGCCGGCGTGGGCCTCGGCGTGCACTACCTGATTGCGCAGATCGTGGCCACGCTCGCCGGGTTGGTGTTGACGTTCGCGATCAACCGGGCCTGGACTTTTCGTTGAAGTGTCGGCCGGGGCGTGCCGCGTCTGCGCCGCCGAATTTGCAGTGACCGACGATCAGGTGCGCCAGACCCGACCCAGGCGCACGTTGGCTGCGGCCAGATCGGCATCGAACGCAGCGCTGCTCAAGTACGCCAGCTCGCGCTCGCGCGCGGCGCCGATCGCATCGTCGGGATCACCGGCGTGGCGCTCACCGGGGTGGCAGAAGACCATGCCGCCCTCGGCCGGCAACGCCGCCAACCAGCCGCGCATCAGGGCTGGGTAATCGGTGTCGATGAAGTCGTAGGCACCCAGCAGCGCCGGGTTGCGCGCGATCGCACGTTGACCCAGCTCGCGGGCCAACGCACGGCCGCCGCTGTGCTCGATCACCGCGCGCTTGAAGCCGCTGCCCGGCCCGAGCAGGCGGCCGGTGTTGCGCACCGCCGGGATCGGTTGCACGTGCTCGACCACGTCGAGCACGATGCGGCGCACGCCGGGCAGGTGGTGCACGTGCTGGTGACCGTCGATGAAGGCCGGCGGCCGGCCGAGCGCGTGGTTGAACGCGGCAAGCTGCGCGTGCACCTCGTTACGCACCTGCGAGAGCGGCAGGAGGCGCAGCTGCGATTGCAGCAGCAGCCGCGGCAACGACGGCAGCGCCGGCCAGCGACGCGCCAGCCGCGCGCTCAGCGGCCGGCCCTCGGTGAAGTTGAGGTGCAGGCCGACATCGACCGTGGCCGGCAGGTCCTTCAGCAGCGTCGCATTGCCGACCCAGGAGCGGCCGTTGGTGATGCACGAGATCGCGGTCAGCCGCTGCGCTTTGGCGAGCCGCGCAATGGCCGCCGAGATGCCGGGTGCGAGGCCGAAGTCATCGGCGCAGAGCGCGAGCACGCGCGGCGTCTCGTTCGACGGCTTCATGCGCCCGGCTCGCCGGGCTCGCCGGGCTCGATCGCGCCGCGGCCGCTCTCGCTGCCGACCAGATAGACCGGCCGCTGTTTGACCTCGTCGAAGATGCGACCGACATACTCGCCGAGGATGCCGATCGAGATCAGCTGCACACCGCTGAAAAACATCACGCCGCAGGCGAGCGTCGCCCAACCGGCGACGTCGGTGCCGTAGATGAAGTGCTCGATCACGATCCAGCTGCCGAAGCCGAGCGCGAACAGCGCGACCAGCACGCCGATGCCGCTCCAGAGGCGCAGCGGTGCGTTGGTGAACGCGGTGACGCCGGTGAATGCGAGCCTCGACAGGCTGCGCAGCGAGAAGCTGCTGCTGCCGGCGTGGCGCCCGGCGGGCACGTAGGGAATGATCACGTTGCTGAAGCCGACCCACGCGTAGAGGCCCTTCATGAAACGGTTGCGTTCGGGCAAAGCCTTGAGCGCCTCGACCACGCGCCGGTCCATCAGGCGAAAGTCGCCGGCGTCGACCGGTATCGGCACCGGCGAGTTGTGGTTGACCAACCGGTAGAAGAGCGCGGTGCCGATGCGTTTAAGCCAAGTCTCGTCGGCGCGCGAAGACCGCGCGGCGCAAACCATGTCGGCGCCTTGCTGCCAGGCGCCGACCATCTCGGGCACGAGAGAGACGGGGTGCTGGAGGTCGGCGTCCATCAGCAGCACGACCTCGCCGGCGGCGTGGTCGATGCCGGCGGTCAGCGCGGCTTCTTTGCCGAAGTTGCGCGAGAGGCGCAAGAAGCGCACGCCGGGCCGGGTGACCCAAGGCGCCATCACGGCAGGCGTGGCATCGTGGCTGCCGTCGTCGACTACGATGACCTCCCAGCGCTCGGTCAGTGTCGCGAGCTGGGCGGTGAGGCCGGTCAACAAGATGCCGAGGTTGGCGGCCTCGTTGTAGGCGGGCACCACACAGCTGATGGCGGGACGGGCAGAGCGCGAATGGGCAGTCGTCATGGGGGGCCGGGAGCTGCCGCGACTTTACGCTGGCGGCGCGCCCAGAGCCGGTCGTGCAGCAACATGCCGACGGCCATCGCCGCGACAAAAAGGGCCGCTGCGCCCGAGCCCGATGCGAGTGCCACCACCGCCGGCCCGGGGCAAAAACCGGCGATGCCCCAGCCGATGCCGAAAAGCGCGCCGCCGATGAGCAGCGGTGCATCAATATGCGTGGCCGAGGGCAGCACGATGGGCGCGCCCGACCACGCCCGCCCGCGCCGGCGCGCCACCGCAAACGCGACCAGCGCCACGCAGACTGCCCCGCCCATCACGAAGCCGAGGCTGGGATCCCAGGCGCCGGCGAAATCGAGAAAGCCTTTGACCTTGGCCGGGTCGGTCATGCCGCCGGCGATCAAACCCAGGCCGAACAACAGGCCGCTGGCAAGTGCGATGAGCGCGCTCATGTCAGTGGCGCCCGGCCGGCCGAAGGCAATGACGCGCCCCCTTGGGGCCGCGAACGAAGTGAGTTGGGGGCGGTTTCATCCTAAGCCACCCAGTTCACGTGGCGCAGCAGGAACACGGCGAGTGCCCCTGCCCCCATGAACGCCAGCACATTGGCCAGCGAGCGCCTCGAGAGCCGGCCGAGCCCGCACACCCCGTGGCCGCTGGTGCAGCCGTTGCCCAAGCGCACCCCAAACCCGACAAGCAGACCGGCGGCGATCAAGCCGAGCGGGCCCACATCGACCGCCATCGACGGCAGCGGCGCCAGCAATCGCCAACCCCACGGCGCCAGGGCCAGGCCAAGCAAAAACCACCAGGCGATCGCCGCTTTTGCGATCCCGCCCCGCAACGATCGCAGCGCACTGGCGACGATGCCGGCGATGCCCGCGATGCGCCCGACACCGAGCACGAGAAGCGCCGCGGCCGAGCCGATCGACAGACCGCCCGCGAGGCTCGCCCAGGGGGTGAAGTGATTCCAGTCGATCTGTATCGTCATCTGTGAACGCTACCCGATGCCCGGCACCGAACGCTGCAGAAAAAATCTGTGCACCGCGTCAGTTGAAACCGGCTTTGGCGAGGCCCACGCCAGATGCCATCATCACCGCGTGAGTTCACCTTTCATGCGATTGCCGTTGGCGCTGCTCTTCACCGTGCCTGTGCTGGTGGGCCAAGGCGCGGTTTTCGGCCTCGGCCGCAAGCTCGGCCAGCCGACCGCGGCGATGCTCTCGGCGCTCGTTGCCTGCTTCGTCGGTTGGGGGGCTTACGCGCTCTATGTGCGTTGGGTCGAGAAGCGGCCGCTGGTCGAGTTCGGCCGCCACGGTGCGCTGCGCGAGCTGGGTGCCGGCCTGTTGCTGGGCGCATCGCTCTTCGGCCTTTGCGTCGGCGTGCTTGCGCTGCTGGGCAACTACCGGATCACCGGCACCCGCGAACTCGGCATGCTCTGGGTGCCGGTCTGGATCGCGCTGGCCTCGGGCACGATCGAAGAAATCCTGTTTCGCGGCGTGATCTTCCGGTTGCTCGAAGAGTCGCTCGGCACGTGGATCGCGCTGACTATTTCGGCCGCGCTGTTCGGTTTGCTCCACCTCGGCAACCCGAATGCGACCTTGCTGGCGGCGGTGGCCATCGCGTTCGAGGCCGGCGTCATGCTCGCTGCGGCCTACGTGTTGACCCGCCGCCTCTGGCTCGCGATGGGCATCCATGCCGCATGGAACTTTACCCAGAGCGGCATTTTCAGCGTGCCGGTTTCGGGCTTTCCGATCCAGGGCGTGTTCATCGGCGAGCTGCGCGGGCCGGTGTGGCTCAGCGGCGGCGCGTTCGGGGTCGAAGCCTCGGTGGTGGCCTTCGCCGTCTGCACCGCGGCGGGCATCGCGCTCTTGGCGATGGCGCATCGGCACGGTCACTTCATATCGCCGTTCTGGCGCCGCCCTGGGCGAAAAGCCGTCGCCGCACCGCTGGTCACGGCTGCCGGTTAACCGGCGAGTGCGGGTCGAGCAGCCGCACCACCCGGGCCCGCCGCATCAGCTCATGCGATGACAGCCTCGTCGCTGCGGCGCTCGCCGCGGTTGTCGAGCCAGGCAATCGTGATCTTGTCGCCGACCTTCGCGCCTTTGACAACGAACTCGGTGAACGGATTCTTCGCAACCGCCGTGCCCCACTGCGCCGTCAACACCGGCTTGCCGTTGAGCGCGGCGGTGACCTCGGTGATGTGCCACGCCGGCACGACCTTGCCAGCCGCGTCTTTGCGTTGGCCGCTTTCCATCTCGTGGTTCATCAGCAAGCGCACGACGGCACCGCTGCTTTGGGCTTGCGCACGAATGCGGCTGGGGTCGGACATGTCTGGGGCTCCTTCGCTCAATCGCCGCAGCCGCCGAGCGTGACCTTGATTTCTTTCTTGGCCACGTAGAGCTTGCCGTCGGACTGCACCATGGCGTAGACGTTG
>JAYUWC010000224.1:0-4623 GCA_043753755.1 Rhizobacter sp. | reverse complement strand
GAGCAGCTCTCGAGCCTGCGCCTCTCGCCCACCGACGCGGCCGCCGTGATGGTGTTGGTTGAATCGCTGAACGACGATGGCTACCTCGACGACACGCTGGAGGCCATCGCCGCACAGCTCGCCGCCGGCAGCAGCGACGACGAACGCGAGGAGCTGCTCGCGCGCCTGCAATGCGGCCTGCGTTACTTGCAGAGCATGGAGCCGACCGGCGTGGGCGCGCGCGATCTCGGTGAGTGCCTCGCACTGCAGTTGCGCACCCAGCCGCGCGGCGAGGCGCAGATGATCGCGATCATTGTTTGCAAGAACCACCTCGAGTTGCTGGCGCGACGCGATCTAAAGAAGCTCTGTGCAGTGACCGGCGCCGACGAAGACATGCTCCGCGAAGCGCAGGCGCTGATCGTGGCCCTCGAGCCCAAGCCGGGCCGGCAGTTCGCGCGCGCCGAGGCCAACATCATCGTGCCCGACGTGATCGTGCAGAAGGCCGGGCGCGGCTGGAAGGTCACGCTCAACCCCGACGTGATGCCGAAGTTGCGCATCAACGACCTCTACGCCAGCGCCATTCGCCAGCAGCGCGGGCCGGGTTCGCGCAGCGCGCCAGATGTTTTGAACGGCGCCGGCGCGGGTTTGAACTCACGGCTGCAAGAAGCGCGCTGGTTCATGAAGAACATCCTGCAGCGCTTCGACACGATCCAGCGCGTCTCGCAAGCGATCGTCGAGCGCCAAAAAAACTTCTTCACCCACGGGGCGATCGCAATGAAGCCGCTGGTGCTGCGCGAGATCGCCGACGAGCTCGGCCTGCACGAATCGACGATCTCGCGCGTGACCACCGCCAAATACATGAACACACCGTTCGGCACGTTCGAGTTGAAGTACTTCTTCGGCTCGTCGCTCAACACCGAGGCAGGCGGAAACGCCTCGAGCACTGCGGTGCGCGCGCTCATCAAGCAGATCGTCGCGGCTGAAAACCCGACCAAGCCGCTCAGCGACAGCCAGATCTCGCTGATGCTCGAAGAGCAGGGCATTCAGGTCGCGCGGCGCACCGTTGCGAAATACCGCGACGCGCTGAGAATCGCGCCGACCCAGTTGCGCAAGGCGATGTAAGCATGGGCCTGCCGCTTTTTATGCCGTGCGCTGCGGGGGTCGAGGCGCTGCTCACCGAAGAGATCGAGCGCATCTTGCCGAAGGCCCGCGTGCACGTTGCGCGTGGTGGTGTGGCGCTCGAAGGCGAGCCGCTCGAGGTGATGACACTCAACCTAGAGAGCCGCCTCGCGCAGCGTGTGCTGGTCGAGGTGGCGCATGGTTCGTACCGCGACGAGAACGATGTGTACGAGCTGACAGCGAGCGTCGCGTGGGGCGAATGGATCACGCCGCAGCACACCCTGCGGGTCGACACCACGGCGCATCGCAGCCCGCTCAGGAGCCTCAACTTCGCGGCGCTGCGGGTCAAAGACGCAGTCTGCGATCAGCTGCGTGAAGCCACCGGCGAGCGGCCCAGCGTCGACACCCGCCAGCCCGACCTCACACTCGTGCTGCACCTCGGCGAGGGCGAAGCCACGCTCTATGTCGACAGCTCGGGCGAATCGCTCTTCAAGCGCGGCTGGCGCGAAGACAAGGGCGATGCACCGTTGAAAGAAACCCTCGCGGCAGCCATGCTCGCCGCCGCCAACTGGCGCGGCACGCCAGAGGCCGGCGGCGCGCTGCACGACCCTTGCTGCGGCTCGGGCACGATCGCGATCGAAGCTGCGCAGATTGCGTGCGGCATCGCGCCGGGGCTGAAGCGTCGCTTTGCCTTCGAGCGGCTGCTGCCCTTCATCGGCGAGGCGGCTCGCGTCGATCTGCAGCGCCTGCGCAGCCATGCGCAGGCTCGCATTCACCCGAGCGCGGTGCCGATTTTCGCGAGCGACGTGTCGTTTCGTATGGTCGACTTCGCGCGACGCAATGCCGAGCGCGCCGGTGTGGCCAATGCGATCACCTTCAACGGCGGCGACGCGCTCGAGCGCCCCGCACCGGCGTTGCCCGAGGCCCTGCCCGGCACACTGATGATCAACCCGCCGTATGGCGAGCGAATCGAGGTCGGCGGCAAGGCCGCTCCCAGACCGGACGACGTGCGGGCAGGCGAAGACCAAAGCAACAGGCAAGCAACCAGCGACTTCTTCCCGCGGCTCGCATCGCACTGGAAGCGCGCCTACACCCAGCACCCGGCCGGCTGGACGGCCTACGTGCTCAGCCCCGACATGAAGTTGCCCGGTGCCATGCGCTTGAAGGAATCGAAGCGCACGCCGCTGTGGAACGGCCCGATCGAATGCCGGCTGTTTCGCTTCGACCTGGTGGCCGGGTCGGCGCGCTAGTCCTGACTCGTCACCCTACGCCAATCAGCGTCTCGTCAACTGCGCGAGCAGGCTGTCGAAGTCACCGAGACCGCTGTCGGGCGCCTGCCCGTCCGGCGTGAGCCGGTCGACGGCTTCGGGCAACACCTGGGCCACCTGGTCGGCGGCATCGGCATGCGAGAGACCGAGTTGTGCGGCGATCTTGCCGATGGCGTCGGAGCCGAGCACGCTGGAGAGCTGATCACCCGAGATCGGTGCGTTTTGGCCCTTGCCGACCCACGATCCGATCACATCGCCCATACCGCCCTGGGTGAAGCGGCCGATCAGATCGCCCAGGCCGCCGATGCCACCGCCCTGCGCATGCTGGCCATTGGCGAGCATGCCGATCACCGCACTGAGCACGGCCGCCTGCGTGCCGCCGCCGAGCAGGCCGCCCAGACCGCCGCCTTGTTGTTGACCGCCGCCCTGTCCGCCGGCCAGTGCGCCGATCATCGAATCAAGCAAACCCATGTCGTCACCTCTTTCATGTTGGAGCCGAATTTTGCGCAGCGCGGCGCGTCAGCGCTAGCCAGCCGATCGCCGCCGCTGCCAACACCACCGGAACAGTCGAGCCGAGGTTTAGCAGGCTCCAGCCGCTGGTGGTGACCAGTGCGCCCGAGCTGAAAGAGCTGAGCGTCATCGTGGTGAAGATCACCGTGTCCATCGCGGCCTGGGCGGTGGTTTTCTCTTCGGGGCGGTAGGCCTCGGTGAACAGCGTGGTGCCCCCGATGAACAGAAAATTCCAGCCGACGCCGAGCATTAACAGCGCCCCCAGAAAGCGCATCAAATCGACGCCCGACAACGCGACCGTGATGCACATCAGGTTGAGCAGCACCCCCACCGCCATCACCGGCAGGCAGCCGAAGCGCTTGATGAGCGAGCCGGTAAAAAAGCTCGGGACGAACATGCCGAGCACATGCCATTCGAGCACCAACGCGGTCGCGCTGAACGGGTGCGAGCACTGCGCCATCGCGATCGGCGTGGCCGCCATCAACAGGTTCATCACGCCGTAGCCGAGCGCGCAGGCCGTCACCGCGACGATGAACACCGGCTGCCGCGCGATCTCGTGCAGCGGCCGCCCTGGCCGCGCCGCGCTCGGTAGCGGCAGCGGTGGGAAGCCGATGAACGACACCGTGACGAGGGCCAGCAAGGCGACCCCGACCAGAGCCGCGTAGGCGCCGGCGAACGGCACGGCGAGCGCATCGCGGGCCGCACTCGCCAGGTTGGGCCCGGCCACCGCACCCAAGATGCCGCCGGCCAGCACCCACGAAATCGCCCGTGTCTTGAACGCAGGCTCCACGAGCTCGGTCGCAGCGAATCGATAGAGGCCGGCATTGGCGTTGTAGTAACCCGCGCCCAACGTGGCGGCAACCAGCAACCAGAAATTGTGCGAGACCGCCGCGTAAGCACACAACGCACTCGCGAACATCGCGACCACCAGCCCGACCTGAAAAGCACGCCGCCGGCCCCAGGCACGCTGGTGCCGCGCGACCAACCCGGCGCAGAGCGCTCCGCCGGCGACATAGCCGGTGACCGGCAAAGTTGCCATCCACGCGGTCGGCGCAAGGCTCAGCCCGACCAGGCCGTTGATCGCAATAAAGGTGACGTTGTTGGTGAGAAAGAGGCCCTGGCAGAGCGTCAGCAACAGCAGGCGAAGGTTCATGCGGCGCTGTCTGCCCTTGCCGATACAGCGGCGTGCATCACCGAGAGGTGCGCCAGCAGCGCAAGAGGCGCGGTGTCGGCGCGCAACACGCGCGCCCCGAGCGAGACCGGCATGAACCCGGCGGCACGCGCCAGGGCTTCTTCGGCCGGCGCGAGGCCGCCCTCGGGCCCGCTGAGCGCGACCACGCCGACCGCCGCAGGCACGAGCGCCGCCAGCGGTCGCGCCTCGTTGAAGCTGAGCATCCAGCGCGCCTCGACCGGCGTTTCGGGCAGCTCATGCAGCCACTCGGCGAGCGTTCTGATGGGTGCGATCTGCGGCACCCGCGTGCGGCCGCTCTGCTCGCAAGCGGCGGTAGCGACGGCCTGCCAATGCGTGACTTTCTTTTGCGCGCGCTCGCCGGCGAGCCGCAGCACCGAGCGTTCGCAGAGCAGCGGCTGGATGCTGCTGGCGCCGAGTTCGGCGGCCTTCTCGATCACGGTGTCCATGCGCTCGTTGGCCGGCATGCCGAGCGCGAGCGTGACCGGCCACGCGAGCTCGCGGTCGACCGCCGCGTGCGCGCCGAGCCGCACGCTGACCTCGCTGCGGCCCATCTGC
>JAYUWC010000223.1:0-4625 GCA_043753755.1 Rhizobacter sp. | reverse complement strand
CAGGTCCTCGATCCAGATCGAACCAAGCCGGTCAACGAAGACTTTCGACGCCGCCTCGACACGGCTTCGGAGAGGGCCACGACTATGTGTACTTGTTTGCCGGCATTCGCAAAGCGGTTCAAGCGGCCGGTTGCGTGATTTGGACTCTGACGGATCGCGGCGTCGCACTTGATCGATGATCGGTTTTCGCGGCCTGAAGTGCTTCGACTGTCGCCGACTTGGTGGCGTGTCGACGTCCCAATCTTCAACTCGGTTTGCGATCGATGGAAGTCAAGGCTTTGCTCTACCCCTTTGTCGGGTCCGGTGAGGTGCATGCCTCCCATTCGAAGAGCACGTCTTGTGCGCCTTCCCACAGCACCTTGCGTCCGAGCGCCGCGAGGTGCTCCTGGCCTTTGACGATGCGCAGAAAGTGATTGCCCGCCAGCGGCCCCATCTTGCTGGCGAAACTGCAAGCGCCGTAAGCGATCAGCAGTTCGGTTTCGCTGAACCCGCCGGGGTAGAAAAGGACGTCCCCCACCGACGGGTGGCAGGTGTGATTCTCGAAACCCACGCCGAGCTGGAAGTCGCCGAGCGGAACCCAAACCGCCTCGCCGCTCCAACGCACGTGAATTAGCTTCTGGCGGTAAGGCAGCAGCTTGGCGAAAGCAGCGAAGGTGAGGGGGGCATCGGGATTCGCCTCGGCGATGAAGCGATGCCCGGCGGCTGTGATTTGGAGTCGCTGCGTCATGCTCAATCTCCCAGCTCCATCCAGCGGCGCCAGCTCTGCTCGCGCGGTCGTGGTCGTGCTGCCTCGGGCCGTTCACAGCGCAGAAATTCGCCGCCACCCACGCGCCCGAGAAAGCGCTCGCCGTCCCACACCACCTCGCCGCGCAACAGCGTCATGGCGGGCCAGGCCTGCAGCTCGCGCCCTTCATACGGCGTGTAGTCGGTGGCATGGTGAAGCGCCTCGTTGCGAATGGTGTAGGGGGTGCCGCTGTTCCAGATCACAAGATCAGCATCGCTGCCGATCGCAATGGTGCCCTTGCGCGGATGAAGGCCGTACAAACGCGCCGCGTTGGTGGCGGTCAGCGCAACGAATTGCTGGATGGGCATGCGGCCTGTGAGCACCCCTTCCGAGAACAGCAGCGCCATGCGTGTCTCAAGGCCCGGCACACCGTTGGGGATGTAGGGAAAGTCAGGCTCCTTGCCGCCCAGCCGCTTGCCGGAATCGTCTTCGTAGTTGAACGGCGCATGGTCCGACGAGAAAACGTAGAACAGCCCGTCGACGAGGCCATCCCAAATCACCTGCTGGTTCGCCTTGTCGCGCGGGGGCGGGCTGCACACGCAGCGCGCACCATGAAAGTTCGGCAGGGCCAGGTCGTCCTGGGTCAAGAACAAGTATTGCGGACAGGTCTCGGCCTGGACGTTGAGCCCCTTGGCGCGCGCCCAGCGGATCTGCTCCACCGCCTCGGCGCCCGACACGTGCACCAGCAAGATCGGCACATCGACCAGCTCCGCCAGCGTGATGGCGCGGTGCGTCGCCTCGCGCTCCACCGGCGAAGGCCGGGACAGCCCGTGGTACTTCGGCCCGCTCTTGCCGACCTCGAGCAAACGCTCGGTGAGGTAGGTGATGGCATCGGTGTTTTCGGCGTGGATCATCACCATCGCACCATGCCGGCGCGCCACTTCCAGCAACTCCAAAATCTGCCGGTCGTCGAGCTTCAGGTCCTCGTAGGTCATGTAAAGCTTGAACGAGGTGTAGCCCCGGTCGATCAACGCCGGCAACTCGATGTTCAACACCTCCGGCGTGGGGTCGCTCACGATCAGGTGGAAGGCGTAGTCGACGCTGGCCTTGCCGTCGGCGCGGCGGTGGTAGTCGTCGACCGCCGCCTGCACACCCTGGCCGCGCTGCTGTGCGGCAAACGGGATCACGGTGGTCGTGCCGCCGCAGGCGGCCGAGCGGGTGCCGCTTTCGAAGTCATCGGCCATGCGGATCGGCGGCGGCATCGGCTGGTCGATGTGGCAATGCGAGTCGACGCCGCCCGGGGTCACGAACCGACCGGTGGCGTCGATCTCACGCGTGCCGGGGCCCGCTTGCAGCCGCTCGCCCAGCGCAGTGATGCGCCCGGCCGTGATGCCGATGTCGCAATGGAACAGGTCCGCCGCGGTGGCCGCATGCGCATTGCGAACGATGAGGTCGAAGTCAGTGCTCATTCAATCTCCTGGTTGAAAAGGCTGCCCCAGCCCTTGACGCGCGCGGTGTCGACGCCGCAAAGCCGAAGCGATTTCCACACTGCGGTACTGACCGTGTCGTACACCGGGATTCCCAGTTCGGCTTCCAGCCCGACCGCAAGCTGCGCTGCGCGCAGGTTGGTGCAAAAAGTGGTGATGCATTGAGGGCGCGCTTCGGCCGTCTCGCGCGCCATCTGCTCGATCTGCTGCGGTTCGACTTCAGAAAAACTGAAGTTCACGCTGCGGTTCAGGTGCCGCTCGGCGACGCACTCGAAATCACTGCGCGCGTAGTTGGCGACGATGGCGGCCTGCACGTCATCCAGATAGGGCGTGACCAGGCCGAAACGACGACGCTGGGTCTTTTGCATGATCTCGTTGAGCGCCAGCACCGAGGTGCAGCAGCGCACACCTGTCTCTTGCTCGATGCGCTGGCAAAGCGCCACGTCGGCCTCGAAGCCCAGCCAACCCGACGAGGTGCCGTTCCATGCGATCACGTCGACTCGTGCATCGGCCAACAAACGAGCCGCCTCCAAAATCGGCGCCATGTCGAATTGGCCCAAAGCTTGCGGCTGAAGCGAAATCTCGGTGACACGAAAGCGACCGAAGTGTGCCGAGACCTCGGGCAGCCCGGCGAGCATGGCCGAGGTCAGCGGCTCCAGGGCCGTGTTGGACGACGGCGTCAACATGCCCAGCAGCACACGCTTCATGGCGCCTCCGTACACTTTTTCATTGCGTGCTCCGTTGTTTCGTTAACCAATAGATTCATGACTGCAAACAAAGCCGCTCGCGTGCCCGTGCCTCCGCCCAGCGGCGTCGAGCTGCGCGGCGCCATCTACGACCGCATTCTTCTGGCCGTGCTCGAGCACCGTCTGCCGCCGGGCACCAAACTGGTCGAAGGCCGGCTGGCCGAGTTGTTCGACACCAGCCGCGCTCAGGTGCGCGATGTGCTCGCGCGCCTGGCCGATGAAGGCGTGGTCAGCACCTTCCCCAACCGCGGCGCCTTCATCGCATCGCCCACGGCTGAAGAAACGCGCGAGGTGTTCGAGGCCCGCCGCCTGATCGAGCCGGCGCTGGTTCGCCGTTTCATCGCGCAGCGTGACGCTGCGGCGCTGCAGCGTTTGCGCACGCTGGTCGAAGAAGAAGAGGGCGCGCGCGTGCGGCAGGACCGACCCGCCATGGTGCGGCTTGCAGGCGAATTCCACATCCGCCTGGCCGAGTACGCCGGCAACCGCATGCTGGCTCGCGGCGTACGAGCGCTCGCCACGCTCACCTGCCTGGCGATCTTTCTCTACGACGCGCCGCACGCCACCGCCTGTCGCGAAGACGAGCACGCGCTGCTGCTCAATGCCATCGCCAGACGCCGCGCCGACCGTGCGGCCGAGCTGATGCTGGAGCACCTGAGCCACATCGAAGCCTCGCTCGACCTGGAGGTGCCGCGCGATCGAGCGGTCGATCTCGCCGCGGTGTTGATGGCGCGCTGAGCACTGGCCAGGCGCCGCGCACCGGCTTGGGTAGCGGCGCACCATTGGGTGACAGTCGGCCTTCATATTGTCGACAATACGCACCCTTCGTGCCGACATTGACCCTCAGACTCGCTGGCACAGTTCTTGAGTTCGGTCGGGTCACGATGGCTCGCCTCTTCCTCTCGGCATGACCACGGCCCGCACCCTGCTGCGCGGCGCGGTGGCACTGCTGGGCGATGAGCTCAGCTTCGACGGCCAGCCGCGCGACGTGCTCGTCGAACACGGGCGGATCGTGGCCATCGAGCCGGCTGGCGCCATCCAGCGGGCGGACCAAGTGATTGACCTGCCGCGTCGCCTGCTCACGCCGGGCCTGGTCAACGGCCACCAGCATTCGCACGAGCACTTCCAGCGCGGGCGCACCGAAAATCTGCCGCTGGAGCTTTGGCAGCACCTGGTGCGCGGCCGCATGCCGCTCAAGCTGACGCCGCGCCAGGCCTACCTCCGAGCGCAGATCGGCGCCATCGAGGCCTTGCGCACCGGCTGCACCACCCTGGTCGACGACCTGGCGCTCGGCGCCGCCATCGACCGCGAGTTGGTCGACGCGGTGCTGCAGGCCTACGACGACAGCGGCATACGCGCCCTGCTGGGCTTCGCGATGATGGACAAGCCCATGGTCGACAACTTTCCGTTTGTCGACGAGTTGCTGCCGGCGCCGCTTGTCGCCAGCCTGCGCGGCGTGGCCAGACCGAGTGCCGATCAGTTTGTCGCGTTGATGCACAGCCTGGCCGGCAGCCGCCACCCGCACGAGCGGCGTGTGGGGGTGCTGGTGTCGGCCTCGGCACCGCAGCGATGCAGTGACGGCTTCTTGCGCCGAGTGCGTGGCCTGGCCGACGAGCTGGCCCTGCCTGTCATCACCCACGTGCAAGAGACTCGCCTCCAGGTGGTCACCGG
>JAYUWC010000222.1:0-4627 GCA_043753755.1 Rhizobacter sp. | reverse complement strand
TCGTTGAATCGAAAGGTCGCGAACTCGTGGATGTCGCCGCCCGACGCGAAGTGGCCGCCCTCGCCCGAGACGATCACGGCGCGCGGCGCGGTTTCGGGCGGCAGGGCCTGCAGGTGTTCGAACGTGGCACGCAGGTCGCGCCACATCGCGATGTCGATCGCGTTCAGCTTGGCCGGGTTCGAGAAAACGACATGGGCAACGCCGTCGGCAGCGTGCGGATGAAAGCGGAGGGTGCCGGTCATCCGTCCAATTTTGCGCCGGAGCTTTTGACGACGTCGGCCCAGCGCCGGGTCTCGGTCGAAACGAAACTGCCGAATGCTTCACCGTAGAGGTTGGGCATGTCGGTGCCCAGGCCGTTCCAGATCGACTGCAATTCGGGCGCGGCGAAGGCTTTGCGCATTTCGGCCTGCATCCGCTCGACGAGTTCTTTGGGTGTGCCTTTGGGTGCCCAAAGGCCGTACCAGGTGGCGACCTGATAGCTCGGCAGGCCCGCCTCGGCGGCAGTTGGCAGCTCGGCAAAGCCGGGTGCGCGCGCCTTTACGGCCACGGCGATCGCCTTGATGCGGCCGCTCTTGATGTGCGTGGCCGACGAGCCGAGGCCGTCGAACATCAGATCGATCTGGCCGGCGATCAGGTCTTGCAAGGCAGGGCCTGAGCCGCGGTACGGGATGTGGGTGATGAAGGTCTTGGTCTGCAGCTTGAACAGCTCGCCCGCAAGGTGGTGCGAGGTGCCGTTGCCAGCCGAGCCGTAGTTGAGCTTGCCGGGGTTGGCGCGCAGCGTGGCGATCAGGCTTTTGAGGTCCGTCGCATTGACCCGCTGCGGGTTGACGACGATCACTTGCGGCACGTTGGAGATCAACCCGACCGGGATGAAATCGGCCTCGAGGTTGTAGTCGAGCTTGGGGTACATGGCAGGCGCGATCGCGTGGTGCACCGCGCCCATGAAGAAGGTGTAGCCGTCGGGTGCGGCGCGCGCCGCAATCGTTGCGCCCAGCGTGCCGCCGGCGCCACCGCGGTTGTCGATGATGACCTGCTTGCCGAGCGCCTTCGTGAGCTGCGCGCTGAAGGGCCGGGCGAAAGCATCGGTGCCGCCGCCACTCGGGAAAGGCACGACGATGGTGACCGGTTTGGTGGGCCATGCGCTGGCTTGCGCGCGAACCCAGGGGCTCGTCAATGCACAGGCGGCGGCGGTGCCCTGCAACAGCAATTGGCGGCGGTTTGGATGAAGGGGCATACGGCGTCCGGTGGCGGTGCGTCCAGGGTCCGCGAGCATGCCGGCAACGCTTGCGCCGCGGCAATGCGGTGAACCCCCGAGACGTTGCGGGCAGACGAAAAAAGAGCGGCTCGCGCCGCTCTTTTCAACCTGGGGCCGACGATCGGCCCGAAGAGTCGATCTGGGCGATCAGCCCTGACGCGAGCGCCGCTTGGCCATGAAAGCCATGCACAGCAGGCCGCCGGCCATCAGCGCGTAAGTGGTCGGCTCGGGCACGGGTGTCGCGAAGACCTGGTCTTGGCGCGTGGTGCTGTCGAGTGCCCAGACTTTGTAGGCGCTGCCGCTCGATGACGACAGGCCCGCGAGCCAGTTGCCGGCCAGGACGAGCGCGGCCGGGTCGGCGGTGCCGCCGGAGAACTTGGCCGAGCCGGTGCCCAGGTCGTAAGTGCCCGAGGTTTCGTAGGCGATCTCCCAGATGGCGATCTGGAACGCGGCCTGCGTGGTGGCGCTGTTGACGAGGTTGTTCTCGCCGTAGAGCTTGCCGATGTCGACCGCGGCGGTGGCGTTGGAGAACGCATGCGTCGACACGTCTTTCAGCGAGTAATCGCCATACGACGGGCCGAAGCTGATGTATTGGTAGAGGTCGATGCAGTAGGTCGTGAACGATGCACCGGTGTTGAACGAAGCGGAGAAACCACCGGCCTCGGTCGTCAGGTCTCTCGCAGCGTTAGGGCCGCTCAGTGCGACGTTGACGCTCTGCGATCCGTTGGCGAAGCCAGCGAACTTGAGTTCGTCGGCATGGGCCTGCGCGGCAAAAAGTAGCGTGGTCGCGAGAGCGATCGGCGCCATCAGGGAACGGGTCATAAATACTCCTTGGGGGTGTTTGAACTTCGAGCCGACTGGCGGAAGCCCATCGACAAAAACGGACGATAAAGACCGCCGCCATGGATCGCACCCCGCGGCTGCGGGGTCGGGTGCGTGGTTGCCACACTCAAGCGAGGGGGTGTGAGCCAATGCACGCGGATTCCGTGGCCTTCCCCGTGATCGGGGGGTGGTCGAACGCCGCTTTCGCGCAAGCAACGCGTGCCGATGTTTCGCGCCGAGGCCGAATTCGTTTCTTCAACGCTGTACATCCCGCGCCTCCCGGCCTGCCAGCCGCTCGGCCATGATCCGAATTCCACGACCGAACAACGACCGAACAACAACCGAATCCGACTGGAGCCTCTATGGACCACGACCTGAAACCGACGCGCCGCCATGCAGCGCTCGCACTCGGCGCCGCCTTGCTCACCGCTTGCGCCACACCGGGCTCGAACCCCAACGACATGCCGGCCGGCATCACGCCGATAAGCGCCACGGCCTACCCGGCCACGGCCCCCGGCCCTGGCGATACCGCAGCCACGCAAGACCTGCTCACCGCCGGCCTCGGCAAGACCGGTCTCGGTGCTGCCGCCGCACCCCTGTATGCCGACGCTTTGCGGCCGACAGCCGCCGAGCTGCGCCGCAATGCGATTTACAGCAACTACCGCGGCCTGGTGGATGCGACCCCGGGCGGCGGCTTCGGCACGCTGTACGGCCCCAACGTCGACACCGCCGGCAACGCGAGCGCGGCGCAGGGCCTGGTGCCCGGCCGCGAATACATCGCCACCCTCGACGACGGCAGCGGCATGAAGCGCAGCGTGATCGCAGTGCAAATCCCCGACAGCTTCGACCGCGCTGCGCCGTGTCTGGTGCTCGGGCCCTCGTCGGGTTCGCGCGGGGTTTACGGCGCGGTCGCGACGGCCGGCGAGTGGGCACTGAAACACGGCTGTGCAGTCGCGCTCACCGATGCCGGCAAGGGGGTCGGCCTCTACGACCTGACTGATGACAGCGTCAACCAAGTGGATGGCACGCGCGCATCGCGCACAGCGGCCGGCGCACTCGGCGTGTTCGCCGCCGACCTCGCCGAGGCGACGCGCGCGGCTTACAACGTGGCGTTCCCGAACCGCATCGCACTGAAGCAGGTGCACTCGCAAAAAAATTCCGAGAAGGACTGGGGCAGCGACACGCTGGCTGCGGCGCGCTATGCCTTCTACGCACTCAACGAGCGCTTCGGCAGCGCAGCAATACCGGCGCCCTTCAACCCGGGCAACACGCTCGTGATCGCCGGCTCGGCCTCGAACGGCGGTGCCGCGGTGCTGCGCGCAGCCGAGCTCGACAGCGCCGGCGTGATCGACGGCGTGGTCGCCGCCGAGCCGGTCACTGAGCTGCCGACGACCCGCGGCTACGGCATCACCGTCGGCGGCGTGCCGGTCGCAACCTACGGCAAACGGCTGGTCGACTTCACCACCTTCGGCAACCTCTACCAGCCCTGTGCCGCGCTGGCCGAAGGCGCTGCGATGGCCGAAGCCTCGCTCTACAACTACCTCGTTTTCAGCAAGCAGACCGCCAAGGCCGCCGCCCGTTGCAGCGGCCTTGCGGCCAAGGGTTTGCTCAAGGGCACCGATACCGCCGCGCAAGCCCTCGAGGCCTTGATGAAGCTGCGCAACTACGGCTGGACGACCGACAACGACACCATGCACAACGCGCACTGGGGTCTGGGCAACGGCCCGATCCTGTCGGCGATGTACCCGGCGATGTACGGCCGGTTCAGCGTTGCCGACAACGTCTGCAACACCAGCTTTGCGGCGGTCGATGCGACCGGCGCGCCGGTGCCCGTGCCCGCTGCGGCCAAGGCCACGAGTTTCGCGATCGGCAACGGCACGGCCAACGGCACACCGGCGACCGTGGTCTACAACGACTCGGTCGGCGGTGCGCGCAGCTGGCCGCTCGCGACCTCGCCCTCGACCGGCGCGCAAGACTTCGGCCTCGACAACGCGCTGTGCCAACGCGCGCTGGTCACCGGTGTCGACGAGACCGGCGCCGCGCTGACGGCCACCGCCACCTCGACCCGCCCGACCGCCGCGCAGAGTGCTGCGGTGCGCGCCGGCATCGACGAAACGCTGGTCAGCGGCAACCTGCGCGCCAAGCCCACGTTGATCGTCGCCGGGCGCAGCGATGCGCTGGTTCCGGTCAACAACAACGCGCGCGCCTACACGGCCTTCAACCGCAGCGTCGAGGGCGGCGCTTCGAAGCTCGGCTACATCGAAGTCACCCACGCGCAGCATTTCGATGCCTTCTTGCCCTTCGCCGGCTTCGACACCCGCTTCGTGCCGCTGCACGTGTATTTCGTGCGGGCGATGGACGCGATGTATGCGCATCTGAAAAGCGGGGCCGCGCTGCCGGCCTCGCAGGTCGTGCGCACCACGCCACGCGGCGGCGCGCCGGGTGCTGCGCCCGCTATCACCGGTGCACAGGTGCCGCCGTGGGTCAGCGCGCCGGCCGCGACCGATCGCATCGGCTTCGTCGGCAGCTCGATCGACGTGCCGAACTAAG